>CAKUOV010000005.1 GCA_934670115.1 uncultured Eggerthellaceae bacterium | reverse complement strand
CTTGGCTATGCACTTCCCGCTATGAGGGCGTGCTCGGGACTTTCACCCGTTAGAAACGTGCCATGCTCGGCACACCATAAAAAAGAGCCCCCTCTGATGAGGAGGCTCTTGCGAGTTCTCTTTTCGGTGTATCGAGCGAACTGATTCGCCCGACGTGCAACCGAATAGGCCTTAGCGCCATGAGGGCGCGCGTAAGAGCGAATCAGTCGCTCTAGGCGCCGAAAATCTCAATCTTCTCGCCGGGAGCAAGAGTAACCATAGCCTTTTTCCAGGTACGGGTCTTGCCCTGAATGCCACGACGCTGTTTCGGCTTCGGCTTCACGTTCAGCGTGTTCACCTTGGTCACCTTCACGTTGAAGATAGCGGTGATAGCCTGAGCGATTTCCACCTTGTTGGAGGTCTTAGCAACCTCGAACGTGTAGGTGTTCTTCTCCATCATGTCGTAGCTGTGCTCGGTGATAACCGGGCGAATGATAACCTCGCGAGGATCCTTCATTATGCGAGCACCTCCTGAATGCGCTCCAGTGCTTCAGAGGTCACAATGAGCTTCTTGTTGTCCAAGAAGTCATAGGTGTTCATGAAAGCAACGGGGATAACAGTAACAGACTTGATGTTGCGGAAGGACAAGAATGCGTTGATGTCGTCATCGCCGATGAAAACAGTGCTACGACCCTCAACACCCAAAGCCTTCAGTGCAGCAACAGCAGCCTTGGTAGACGGCTGCTCGAAGTCGAACTTATCAACAACAATAAGCTCACCATCAGCCAGTTTAGCGGACAGCGCAGAGCGCATAGCCAGCTTGATCTCCTTCTTGTTGACCTTGATGTCGTAAGAACGAGGATGCGGGCCAAACACAATGCCGCCACCGGGCATCTGCGGAGCACGGCTGGTACCCTGACGAGCGTTGCCGGTGCCCTTCTGACGGAACGGCTTCTTGCCGCCGCCCCTCACTTGACCACGAGTAAGGGTATTGCTCGTGCCCTGACGCCAAGAAGCACGCTGTGCGCGTACAACCTGATGCATCACAGGCACGTTCGGCTCAATGCCGAACACGGAGTCTGCGAGTTCGGCTGCGCCGGCACCCTGACCCTTCGTGTCTTTGATCTCAATAGTTGCCATATTCAATAGCTCCTCAACTTGCTCGAAAATTAAGCCATACGGACACGGACAATGCCGTCTTTGCCACCAGGAATGGCGCCCTTGACCAGAATCAGATTCTGCTCTTCGTCAACGCGCACAACCTTCAGGTTCCTTACCGTAACGGTGTCGCAACCCATGTGACCCGGAAGGCGAACACCCTTGAAAACGCGGGACGGCGTTGCGCACTGGCCGATAGAACCGGGAGCGCGATGGAAGTGTGCACCGTGTCCACCAGGACCGCCAGCGAAGCCGTAGCGCTTCATAACGCCAGCAAAGCCCTTGCCCTTGGACGTACCCTGAACGTCAACCTTCTTCGCATCAGCGAAAGCAGCAACGGTCACAGCATCGCCGATCTTGTAGTCGGCAGCGTTCTCAACGCGAACCTCACGCAGGTAGCGAGCAGGCTCGGCGCCCTGCTTGGCGAAATGGCCAGCCATGGGCTTGTTCAAACGGGGAGCACCGGACTGCTTGAAGTAGCGAACTGCGCCAAAGCCCAGCTGAACTGCTTCGTAGCCATCGGTAGCGGTGGTCTTCACCTGGCAAACCTTGTTAGGCTCAGCCTGGATAACGGTGACGGGGATCAGGTTGTCGTTCTCATCCCAGATCTGGGTCATGCCAATCTTCTTACCATAAATCGTGTTAATCATATCAGCACCCCCTACAGCTTGATCTCAATGTCAACGCCAGCCGGAAGATCGAGACGCATCAGAGAGTCAACCGTGTTGCTGGTGGGCTCCAGGATGTCAATGAGACGCTTGTGAGTGCGCATCTCGAACTGCTCACGAGAGTCCTTGTTCACGTGCGGGGAACGGATAACGCAGTACATGTTGCGCTCCGTGGGCAGGGGAATAGGACCGGAAACCTTTGCGCCCGTCTTCTGAGCGGTATCGACAATGAGTTTGGTGGACTGATCCACAATCTCATGATCGTAGCCCTTAAGGCGGATGCGAATCTTTTGATTAGCCACTTACCTTACCTCCAATTATAGTGGGCAAACGCCTTACGCGTTCGCACCAGCCTTGCTGATGATTTCTTCCTGAATGTTCTTCGGAACGGGCTCGTAAGAGTCGAACTGCATGGTGTAGGAAGCACGACCCTGCGTACCGGAACGAAGATCAGTTGCGTAACCGAACATGTTGCTCAGCGGAACCTTTGCGGAAACAATAGCGGCGTTGCCACGCTTGTCCTGGCCCTGAATCAGGCCACGACGCGAGGGGATGTCGCCCATAACGAAGCCGATGTACTCCTCAGGAGTCTCAACTTCAACCGCCATCATCGGCTCCAAAATCACAGGAGCGCCCTTCTTCAAAGCATCCTTGATAGCCATGGAACCAGCGATCTTGAACGCTGCTTCAGAAGAGTCAACTTCGTGGTAAGAACCGTCGATCAGCTCAACGCGAACGTCTTCAACCGGGTAACCAGCCAAAACACCGGAGTTCAAAGCCTCCTGGATGCCCTTGTCGATGGAAGGAATGTATTCCTTGGGAACCACACCGCCAACAATCTTGTTCTCGAAGGAGTAGCCCTCGCCCGGCTCGGTCGGATACATGTTGATAACAGCATGACCGTACTGACCACGACCACCAGACTGACGAACGAACTTGCCCTCGGCACCCATAACGGGCTTCGTGGCAGATTCGCGGTAAGCAACCTGGGGTTTACCAACGTTAGCCTCAACCTTGAACTCGCGCAGCAGACGGTCAACGATGATTTCCAAGTGCAACTCGCCCATGCCAGCGATGATGGTCTGGCCGGTCTCATGGTTGGTGGTCACGCGGAACGTCGGGTCTTCTTCAGCGAGCTTCTGCAGAGCGATGTCCATCTTCGCCTGCTCAGCCTTGGTCTTGGGCTCAACGGCAATGTCGATAACCGGGTCGGCGAACTGCATGGACTCAAGAATGATAGGAGCATTCTCGTCGCACAGCGTGTCGCCCGTACCGGTGTCCTTCAAGCCAACAACAGCAACGATGTCGCCCGCAGAGCAGTGGTCGATGTCGATACGCTGGTTGGAGTGCATCTGCAGCAGACGGCCGATGCGCTCTTTCTTGCCGCCCTTGGTGGCGTTGATCACGTAGCTGCCGGAATCCAGCGAGCCAGAGTACACACGCAGGTAGGTCAGCTTGCCCACATACGGGTCGGTCATGATCTTGAATGCCAAAGCAGCAAACGGAGCCTTGGGGTCGGAAGGACGCTCGTCCTCTTCGCCCGTCTCGGGGTTCGTGCCCTTGATGGGGGGAACGTCAACCGGAGAAGGCATGTAATCAACAACAGCGTCGAGCATTTCCTGAACGCCCTTGTTCTTGTAAGCGGAGCCCACGAAAACAGGGTTGAGCTTGCATGCAATAACGCCCTTGCGGATAGCAGCCTTGATTTCCTCGACGGTAACGTCTTCTTCCATCAGGACTTTCTCCATCAAGTCGTCGTCGCAGTCGGCGGCAGCATCCAGGAGTTCCTGGTACTTCTCGTCAACCAAGTCAACGAACTCAGCGGGAATCTCGTCCATAGGCTCGGGGTAGGTCATGCCCTTGTCGTCGGCTTTGAAGTCCCAAGCAGTCTTGGTAACCAGGTCGATAACGCCCCAAAAGTTGTCCTCGGCGCCCATGGGGATCTGAGCTGCAACAGCGTTAGCGCCCAAGCGATCCTTCATGGTCTGAATCGCATGGAAGTAGTCAGCGCCCACGCGGTCGTACTTGTTGATGAAGGCGATGCGAGGAACGCCATAGCGCTCGGCCTGACGCCAAACGGTCTCAGACTGAGGCTGAACGCCAGCAACAGCGTCGAACACGGCAACAGCACCGTCAAGAACGCGCAGCGAGCGCTCTACTTCAGCGGTGAAGTCAACGTGGCCCGGGGTGTCGATGATCTGGAAGCGGTAGATCTTACCGTCTGCGGCACCACCCGGGTACTTCCAAAAGCAGGTGGTAGCAGCGGAAGTAATGGTTACGCCGCGCTCCTGCTCCTGAACCATCCAGTCCATGGTAGCAGCGCCATCATGGACTTCGCCGACCTTGTGGGTCTTGCCTGTGTAGTACAGGATGCGTTCAGTCGTAGTGGTCTTGCCGGCATCGATGTGGGCCATGATGCCAATATTACGAGTATCTTCAAGCGTAGTCTTTGCCATGTTAAGTCACTCGCCTTAGAAACGATAGTGGGAGAATGCACGGTTGGATTCAGCCATCTTGTAGGTGTCTTCGCGCTTCTTCACGGCGGCACCGGTGTTGTTGGCTGCATCCATGATTTCTGCGGCCAGGCGCTCGATCATGGTGTGCTCTTTACGCTTGCGGGAGTAGTCCACCAACCAGCGGATAGCCAGCTGAGTAGAACGACGGGAGTTGACCTCCATAGGCACCTGGTAAGTAGCGCCACCAACACGCTTCGGCTTTACTTCCAAGGTGGGGCGAATGTTGTCCATGGCCTTCTTGAACACGGTCAGGGCGTCTTCGCCAGTCTTTTCCTCAACGCGATCAAAAGCGCCATACACAATGCGCTCGGCAAGGGACTTCTTGCCATCAAGCATAACCTTGTTGATCAGCTGGGAAACAAGACGGTTGTTGTACTTTGCGTCCGGCGTGGTTTCACGACGGACAGCTGCTGCACGACGCGGCATAGTAATACCTTTCTCTCATGCGCGCTTCGGGATGCTTTTTCGCATCCATTAGGCCGCTGGAATCCTTTGATTCCCTGTTGTAATGCGACCCGCGCGACTTACTTCATTATTTGGGGCGCTTAGCTCCATAACGGCTGCGAGCCTGACGACGCTTATCAACTGCGTTGCAGTCCAAAGCTGCGCGGATGACCTTGTAACGAACACCAGGAAGGTCCTTTACACGACCGCCGCGGATAAGCACCATGCTGTGCTCCTGCAGGTTGTGGCCAATACCGGGGATATAGGCCGTTACTTCCATTCCGTTTACCAGACGTACACGGCAAACCTTACGAAGAGCGGAGTTCGGCTTCTTAGGGGTGGTGGTGTAAACACGAGTGCACACGCCACGCTTCTGCGGGTTACCCTTCAGTGCCGGGGTCTTCTTCTTGTCGACCGTCTTCTGGCGTCCTTTACGGACCAGTTGGTTGATAGTAGGCAAAGCGATTCTCCTTCTTTTTCACCCAGCAGCTTGATTCCAAGCCGCTCAACCTTTAGGGACTTCATCCTGAAGCCCTGCCAATAATTTCGAGCTGTGTCTTTTCACCCTCGTGAGATAGGCGAAAACGAGCTCCCTACCTGCCCTTTTGCGCTTCGTGAGATTTTCGCGCCGGGGCATTTTTTCGGGTGCGCTCAGCTGTTGCGCACACGAAGCAACGTCTTCTCATAAAGACGCGAGGATGCAATTTAAAGGATAAAATGCAGCTTGTCAAACGCCACGTGTCCGGGCGTGTCTATATCCCCATTTTCTGCACATTTGGGAGGAAAAGGCGGACGGGCTGCGGGCGACGCAGCAAGCACGGGACCCGCGAGAAGGAGGGGCGCAGGCAAAGGCAGCGGGCCGGAGGCACACGTGACAAAGAGAATTCGAGTGAAGGCAACGAGCCGCGAGCGTTTTTCGACGCGACAGGTGCGATCCGCCCGCACGCGCACCCACCCACAGTCGCTTCGACCCTGGATGCACCAGTACGAACGGGTCCCACCCACGCGCACCCGCCTCCACGACCACGCGCTGGAGCTTGATTGGGACGACAGGTCCCGTACGCACGCGCACCTGACCACAGCCCAGCCCCGCAGCAGCACCATTTGCCGGCGATTGCACTACTAGGTCGTTAATACGCCGTTCGATTCGACTTATTTCCAAATAACTGTCAAAAAATCCGAGTAAGTGTGATGGATGCAACCAAAAAGAACGTTTTCGACTCTGATGAATAATCACGACCTGGGTAAATAAAGGTCCTCGCCATAAAAAACACCTTCTCTTGTAGCCAACTCGTCACACTTACTAGCTTTTTTTGACAGTTTTCTCAAAATATCTCAAAAACGGCAAGCAAAATCGGTGGACTCACCCGTCAGACTTCACCTGAAGAAGCAACACAAGCGACGTGCGCACAACAACCAAACCCGGAAACGCAAGAACCCGCGGAACCAAATACCTGAAAGCAGCGCGCCCTACCACGAAAAGTCCAAGATCGAAGAATCGTCAACCCTGCGTGGCGCATACGGCAAAACAGACAGCCCGAGCCCTTTTCGAAGCTCATCGACCTTCCCTTGGTAGTTGCTCGGTAGCCTTCGACGTCGCACGCCTAATTTACGCCGCAACGATTCTGCAGCGTGATCAAAGGCAGCAGGATCATCAAGCTGCAAACTGGTAAAACACAAAGGGGCGTATCCCATATCAATGAGCGTGTTTCGCTTATCTGAATCCCGATAAATCCCCTGACGATGAGCATGCCACATATCGCTATCGTATTCGACCGTAACGCGCGCGCTTTCCCAATACAGGTCGGCGACATAGTATCGACGACCTCCCCACCAGGAAAAACAATCAGGAATCTCAATGCGCTTATTCATTTTCGCAGGAGGAAGCCCTTTTCCGCCGCAGCAAAGCGGAAGCGTAAGAGCAATCGACAGCTTGCTTTCACGAGGAGACGCGCTTTCTTCGCGTACATACCGAACCACCCTACGAGCAAGGGCCACGCCATGATGCCCTACGCATGAATTTGCGTATGCGCTCAGGCGGCGCGCCGTTACCAACTTGCTTCGATCAACCAAGCCGCTTTGCGTATCCTGCGACAAAGCGAAATTACCGCAAAGCGAATACCCATACATAAGAGTCTCAGCAAAAGAAAAGTCGCTGGCAACCTGGATGAAACTTAACTCGGGAGACGCAATATAAATATCGGGGCACGCCTGCACAAATGAGCGCGCAGGGTACTCAGCAGAGCACCCGTGAAATGTTACGCCATCCGCCTTCCCCGCATAACCCAGCGGAACCAGAACATCAAGCGGCCGATCGCGAAAAATCGTGCCCGTAACAGCATTGCGCACGTCGCCGACATCCCGAATGCAATCCGCCAGAAGCCCTCGAGCTGGCCTTTCGTTTGGCTGTGCAACATTATCATGGTACTGCTCCCAATACCATTTAGCCGTTTCGTATCCTAAATACAATGCACTCATGGGGCGTACTGTATACGGATGCCGTAAGCATTTCAATAGCTTTGGTGTTAATCAACACCTCTTGCGACGAAAAAATCAGGGGAGGTGCGCCGGTGCCTGACGAAAGCGACTCAGGCAGGTGAAGGCGATGAGCACAGGATCCGCGCGACGAAGGGATTCGGGCGAAGGCAGCAAGCGCGATCAAAAACAGGACGAGCAAGGCGAATGGGTGCGGGCACAACCGCCCCCACCCGCACGCAGACGCAGCCGCTTCGATCCGCAGGGCACCACCGCGCGCCCGCACGTAGCTAATTCGACCCGCAGGATACCACCGCGCCACCGCCCTCCCAGAAAGAAAATCGCCCCTGGGCGCAAACCCAAGGGCGATTCCAGATGCAAGATTGTCTGTCGAGATTTACTCGGCAGCAACTTCCTCTGCCGGTGCAGCTTCTTCAGCAGGAGCAGCTTCTTCAGCAACAGCCTGCTCGGCAGCCTTTGCAGCGTAAGCAGCAGCACGCTCTGCCTTAGCAGCAGCCTTAGCCTCGCGCTCTGCCTTCTTAGCGGCCTCGAGTTCAGCAGCCTTTGCAGCCTTCTCCGCCTTCTTAGCGGCTTCACGCTGAGCAACCATATCCTTTGCAGAACCGAACTTGTCGGCAAAGCGCTGGACACGTCCACCAGTGTCGATGAGCTTCTGCGTACCCGTGAAGAACGGATGGCAGGCGCTGCAGATATCAACCCTGAGTTCAGACTTGGTGGAACGGGTGACGAACGTGTTTCCGCAGGTGCAGCGAACGGTGCACTCCACGTAATCCGGATGAATTCCTTGCTTCATTTTTGGTTCTCCTTAATGCCTTGGTTTCCGACCAAAGCTAGACAAAAGCCTTGATACTATACCACATTTTTCTCGAATAGCAAGCGTTTTGTTTTACGGGAAGAGAAAAGGAGACCAAAGGAGAACAACGCCCTACTGCGCGGCACTATCAGCTGTACGTGTCCTCACCAGCGCCGCCGCCACGCGCGCACGGCTCAACCTGCACCACGCAGCCGTCACCTGCGCGCGAATCACTATCCGTCGTCGTCGTCCCGGCAACGAACGCTTCTGCATTTTGTTACAATAACGCAGGTAAGCGCTGGGGATTGCAACTCGACTATTGTTGCTACTCCGCGCTGGCCTGCAGTCGAATACAAGGAGGCTTGAACTCATGGGATTTTTCACTGGTAAAACCGTCATTATCACGGGCGCCGGTCGCGCCACGCTGCAAGACGGAAGCTGCGGATCCATTGGCTACGGTATTGCCACCGCATATGCCAAAGAGGGCGCGAACCTGGTCATCACCGGCCGCAACGTGGCAAAACTCGAGGCAGCCAAAGAAGAGCTGGAGCGCTTGTATGGCATTGAGGTGCTGTGCGTTGCCGCCGATGTGAACGCCGGCGCCGACAACGAGGCCATCACAAAAGAGGTTGTGCGCCAAGCTGTTGAGCGCTTTGGCGGCATCCAGGTGCTTATCAACAACGCGCAGGCATCCGCTTCCGGCGTAACGCTTGCCGACCACACCACCGAGCAGTTCGATCTGGCCCTATACTCCGGCCTATACGCTGCATTCTACTACATGAAGGCATGCTATCCCTATTTGAAGGAATCACAGGGCTCCGTCATCAACTTCGCATCGGGCGCCGGCCTGTTCGGCAACTACGGGCAGTGCGCGTACGCCGCCGCGAAGGAAGGCATCCGCGGCATGTCGCGCGTAGCCGCCACCGAATGGGGTCCCGACGGCATTAACGTAAACGTCGTGTGCCCGCTGGCCTGGACCGCCGCGCTGGAAAACTTCAAACTGGCCTACCCCGAGGCATTCGAAGCAAACGTGAAGATGCCGCCCATGGGCCACTACGGCGACGTGGAGAAGGAAATCGGCCGCGTGTGCGTGCAGCTGGCAACTCCCGACTTCAAGTACATGTCCGGCGAGACCATCACGCTGGAAGGCGGCATGGGTCTGCGTCCGTAAAGGCAACGGCCCCGGGTCTGCTGCCCGCGACGCCGGCAAAAAAGCTTTCCTGAGCGGTAGTTGTTGGAAAAACGGGTGCGAATGCGGGCAAATCGACGATAAAGAGTAGTTGAAGAGCTCCGATTGGGGCTCTTCTTCTGTTTTATAAGCATCTACCGAAACAACCGTTTGCAAAAGCCCAGGTCAGATAGCTGTGGAAAAAACAGCCTTGTCGGCCTGGCTCCAACTCAACCAAGCCAACCACCATTTATCGTCGATTTGCCCGAGTTTGGGGGTCATTTTCCAACAAGCACCGTGGAAATCAGCAGAAAAGAAGGCACACAACGGCGCCGAACCGCCCAGCGCACCACAGGGCATCTAAAATCCCGCCGCAAACGCATGGGCTCGACTCGCAAATGTTGACAAAAGGTGGAGTAATTTGTCAACAAGCAACGACGCTACACAAGCTTGGCCTGGCGTTTTGCGTGCCAGATATCGAAGCGCGTATATACGTGGTGGTAGAACATCGCAATAAGTGCCATCATGACGCCCAGCGTAACCCACATGCCAATCGAAAGCGCCGAGATACCAAACAAGTTGTGGAATAGCGTAGCACCTAGAATCGTGCCGCCCGCACACACCACTAAAAGGCCAGCTCGAATGGGGGTAAACGGAATTGACAGGCGAATGATAAGCATGATGCCCGTCCACGCCGTAAGCAGCACCGCCAACGTGGAAATCTGCTCATAATCCCAGCTCGCAAACACATTACCCACGACGTTCACGATAAGCACGCTGAACACTACCGTAATGGCACCGGGAATAGCGCGCACGATAACGTTTTCCAGGAAGTTGCCTTTGATGCGATCGCGGTTCGGCTCAAGCGCCAACACGAACGACGGCAGGCCAATCGTCATGGCGCTCACCAGCGTCATCTGAATAGGCTGGAACGGATACTGCCAAGGCAAGAACACGAACAGAACCGCCATCGTTATCGAAAATAGCGTTTTGACCAGGAACAACGATGCAGAACGCTGCAAGTTGTTGATGGATCGCCTACCCTCTGCCACCACTTTAGGCATGCTGGCAAAGTCGTTGTCCACCAGCACCAGATGCGCCACGTTACGCGCAGCATCGGAGCCCGCCGCCATGGCAACACTGCAGTCGGCCTGCTTGAGCGCTAACGTATCGTTCACGCCGTCGCCCGTCATGGCAACAACGTGGCCTTCGCTCTGAAGCGCCTGAACAAACTGCTTTTTCTGCTCGGGCTTCACACGACCGAACACGTGGTATTTCTTCATGGCAGCCGCCACGTCTTCGTCGGTTTTCAGCGTAGTGGCATCCACATAGGCATCGGCACCCGGCACGCCTACTTTCGCCGCAATGCCGGAAACCGTGCGCGGATCGTCGCCGGAAATCACATTCACGGTAACGCCCTGCTCCTTGAAGAACTGAATGGTCTGCGCCGCCGTAGAGCGAATCTGATCGTGGATGCAAATGAAAGCCAGCGGCTTGGGATCACCCACCAGCGCGCCGTCTTCTGTGAAGCCCGAAACAGACGCAAGCACTAAAACGCGCGCGTCTTTCGCCAGCTCAGAAACGCGTTCTTCAATGCGCGCGTAACGTTTCCCCATGACAAACTGCCCCGCGCCCATGACGTAAGCGGCGCCTTTGAAAACCGCGCCCGACCATTTTTTGTCCGACGAAAACGGAATCGCGCGCACCAACGGCAGCACCGCACCCGTTTGCCCCTTGCAATATTCCATGATAGCGCGCGACGTTTCGTTGGGGTCGTTTTCGGCCGCCATAAGCGATGCCAGCGCACTGGCAACTTCCTGCTCGCTGGCACCTGGCGCCAGTTCAACCGCATTCACTTCCATGGCACCCGTGGTGATGGTGCCCGTTTTATCCAGGCACAACGTGTCCACACGAGCCAGCGTTTCAATGCAGTACAGCTGCTGGACCAGCACGTTTGACTTCGAAAGGCGAATAACGGCAACCGCCATAACCGTTGACGTGAGCAGAATCAGACCCTCGGGAATCATGCCAATCAGCGCGGCAACAGTGCTCAAAATGCAATCGATCAAATCGACCGGCTCGCTTGACAGGTAATACTGGCTGCAGAACAGCGCGCCACCCACAAACGGCAGCGCAATGGACACGTACTTTACAATCTTGTTCAGCGTGTCCATAATTTCGGAATTGACTTTCTTGTGCTTTTTGGCCTCGGCGCTGATCTTGCTTGCATAATTCTCGGCGCCAACGTGAATCACGCGCGCCGTAACGCTGCCCGCGTTCACAAACGACCCGCTCATAAGCACATCCCCGGGCTTTTTGGGAACAAGGTCGCTTTCGCCCGTAAGCAAGCTCTCGTTCATGTCGCATTCGCCCGCAATAATTTCGCAGTCCGCGGGAACCTGCATGCCACGCCCCAGGCAAATCACATCATCGCGAACCACCTGGTCAAGCTCGATTTCCTGACGCACACCATCACGAATAACGAAAGCATGAGCGCTTGCAACGATAGACAGCTTATCAGTAACCGCTTTCGAGCGAAGCTCCTGAATGATGCCAATAAAAACGTTCACGACAATAACAATCATGAACAGCATGTTCTTGTAAGAGCCCGTAAGAAAAACGATAACGGCAAGGATCAGATTCACCGCGTTGAACAGCGTGACCAGGTTGTCGAAAAGAATCTCCTTGACCGAGCGCGTATGCACGTTCGCATCTACGTTCACATCGCCCGAAGCAAGGCGCTGCTGCACCTCTTCGCTGGTCAGACCCGTTATCTTTTCCATTGAAACCTCGAAATCTCTTCTTCTCTACTTGCATGCGAAGGTCGCGGCCGCCCGCTGTTCCTGCGCCGCGCGCCGCACTGCGATCACAGCTCCCACGCGCGCCGTACTGCGCCCACAGCCCTCACGCGCGGGCCGCACTGCATCCAGAGCTCTCTCCACTCGTTGCACGGCTGGACAGCTGGTCCGCTACTCCTGCGCGCCGGACTCTTCCAACGCCTCAAGCGCCGCCGCATAACCGCCCGCACCGTAGCTCAGGCACTTGGACACGCGCGCGATGGTAGTTGCCGATGCCCCCGTTGCCGCCTCAATCGCGGTATAGGAATTCTTCTTCGCAAGCATACGCGCCACCTGCAAGCGCTGAGACGTATCGCGAATCTCACGAACAGTGAATAGGTCCTGCAACAGCGCGTATATGGTATCAGGGTCGTCCAGGCGGGACAGAACCGTTAGCAACTCGTCAACCTCGTGCGTTCTCAAATTGTCCACCACGTTCACCCTTTCGCTATTTTCCTAGCTTGAACAGGCCAAACTCAATCGAATCAACAAGCGCGTTCCATGAAGCTTCTATGATGTTCTCCGAAACGCCAATGGTGCCCCACATGTGCTCGCCGTTTCTGGTAGTAATGGCAACGCGTGTAATGGCATCGGTACCCACGTTCTCGTCCAGAATGCGCACCTTAAAGTCCACCAATTCCATGCTGGCAACTTCGGGGTACACTTCGGAAATGGCCAGGCGCAGCGCGTTATCCAGCGCGCCAACAGGACCGGCGCCTTCGCCGGTAGCAACCACGCGTTTACCGCCCACGTGAATCTTGATGGTGGCTTCGGACATAGCGTCTTTCGCGAATGCACCCGTGTCCTCGTAATCGTCCACAATCACGCGGAAGCTCTCCAACGTGAAATGCGGCTTGACCTGGCCTAAATGGCCCCAGATGAGCATGGCTAAGGAACCATCGGCTGCCTCGTACGAATAGCCCTTGTTCTCGCGCTGCTTGATGTCTTCCAAAATGCCAGCAACGCGCTTGGGGTACTGCTCCAAGTCAATGCCAATCGCCCGCGCGCGTGCAACAAGCGACGCCTTGCCCGCCAGCTCGCTTACCACCATATGGGACTTATTGCCCACTGCATCAGGGGAAACGTGCTCGTACGCCTGAGGAAAACGCGCGATGGCGCTCGCATGGAGCCCACCTTTGTGCGCGAACGCCGCCGAACCCACATACGGATGATGCGCCCAAACCGACTGGTTGCACGAATCAGCCACGAACGCCGCAACCTCAGAAAGTTCGCGCAGCTTATCGGGCCCCACGCAGACGTAGCCCATCTTCAGCTCCAGGTCAGCAATGATCGTGAGCAAGTCGGCATTGCCCACGCGCTCGCCAATGCCGTTGATGGTTCCCTGCACATGACGCGCGCCGGCACGCACTGCTGAAAGGGAATTTGCCACCGCGCATCCCGTGTCGTTATGTGTGTGAACACCAACGTTCACCTGCGGAAACGCAGCAACAACCGCAGCGGTGATTTCCTCGACCTCGAACGGCAGCACACCGCCGTTTGTCTCGCACAGCGAAACCATGCGCGCGCCCGCGGAAACAGCCGCCCCCACGCACGCCAGCGCGTATTCTGGATTCGCCTTGTAACCGTCGTAGAAATGCTCGGCATCCAGTACAACTTCTCTGCCCTGCGCCACCAAGAACGCAACAGAATCGGAAATCATGCGCAGGTTTTCTTCGAGCGTGGTCTCCAGCACGCGCGTGACCTGCAAGTCCCACGTTTTTGCAACAACGGCAATAACGGGCGCACCGCATGCCACTAAATCGGCAAGACCATTGTCCTGATCTGCGGAAACATCCTTATGACACACGGAACCGAACGCCACCAAGCGCGCATTTTTCAACTTGAATTTGCCAACGCGCTGGAAAAACTCGATGTCCTTTGGGTTCGAGGCGGGAAAACCGCCCTCGATATAATCAATGCCGAATGCATCAAGCCGCTGCACAATGCGCAGCTTATCCTCAACGGAAAGGGCAATCCCTTCACCCTGCTCGCCGTCACGCAACGTGCAGTCGTACGTGTAGATTTTCGTTTTCCGAAGCATCTCTTTGCTTGCCGTCATAGCCACTCTACCTGGGATTTCTTTCATTTCTTTGTTGTTGTTCGCGCTCAGGGCTCTTGCGTTATACCCCTCCGACACGCCTGATTTTCTTCGAGGCACACTGCGCAAACAAGCCCGCGAACGCAAGAGCATCTATTATACTCCATCACGCGATAGTGCCGCGGTTTGTCAAAAAACCTGCTCGGTAAAAGAACAGAGTCTTCAAAACCCTTCTCTTTTGCTTGGGTATCGGAACGTAAAGCGTCATGAGGCAAGACGAAAGGCGCGCGCGGAGTACAATGAGCGAAACAACGCGACCAAAGCAGCGCAGCCCAAAGAACAAGAAGGCGAAGGGGCCCATGACGGAATCAAATTACGAGAAGACGAAGCGTGCCTGCGCGCAAGCGTTCTGCGAGACCGATCACAGCGCACTTATTGAGCGATTCGGGCTTGAGCAAGATGCCAATTATCTGTACGTGCGGTTCTTTGAGCAGCCGTTTCGCCTGAGCAAGCGCACGGGCACCATCGAGCGCCGGGAAGAATGCGAAGCCCCGGGAACTCCCACAACCTCCGATTCTCCCGACGGTACTCCCGCAACCCCGGACGCCCCCGCAGCCAGCGCTCCCGTTAGCGCCCCCGCAGCCAGCGCCGCAGCTCCCGACGCTTCCACAGAAACCACCTGGTCAGAAGCGCAATTCAACGAAGCCATGACCATCTACGACCTACTGGGATACGCCCAACCCGCATGCCACGCCAGCGGAACCATGATCAACATGAAAAGCCTGCATACGAAAATAGCGGCAACCGCGCCACGGCCAAGCAGCATTTACGCAGCCCAAGAAGCACGCTTGGCCGCACTTGAGGCGCAGAAGAGCGGCATTTTGGCGCAAGCCGCGCAAGCACTTAGTGGCGCACCGCTCGATAAAGCCGATGCATCAGCCCAGTTCACCGTCATAAATGATCTGACCATGCAAATTCAGCTTTGGCTTCCCGATGAAGACTTCCCCGCTTCGCTTCAATTTTTCTGGGACGAAAACGTGCTGCAATACATGCATTACGAGACGGTTTGGTACGCAAACGGGTTCATTTTGGAAGAACTCGAGGCTCAGTGTCGGAAACTTCTAGGAGAAGAAGGAGAATCCCTCCCGCAAACTCTTCCTGCAAAACGCTAAAAGACCTGTACAGCCCGCATAAACGTCATTGAACGTTGTTTCGAAATCGCCTGTATACCAAGGGTCGGCAACGTCGTCAGTTGATCCCGCAAACTCCATGAGCTTGTAAATCTTGCCCTGCGCAGCGGTGCCCAACGCGTTTCTCATGTTGCGAATATTCGCAGAATCCATGCCGATAATCAGGTCAAACGCTTCCGCATCGCTGCGATTAATGCGACGCGCGCGATGTTCGCCGCACGCAATACCGTTTTCTGCCAACACGCGACGCGTGCCACGGTGCGGCGTATTCCCTATTTCTTCCGTACTTGTTGCTGCGGAATCAATGACAAATTCGCTGGTCAATCCAGCTTTCTCTACTAAATCCTTCATGACATATTCCGCCATAGGACTGCGGCAAATATTTCCATGGCATACAAACAGGATTCTAATCAATGTTTCAAACCCTCTCATACATTGGAATTCTTATAAGCGAATTGACGCAACGAACTGCGCGCCGCGGTTCGCGCAACGCCACAAAGCGTCGGGCAAAAATCACCTACAACATTATGGCGCTTACCGCAAAAACGAACCCACAACAACCCAAAAAAGAAGGGTAAACCGCACCTTTGCAGAACGGTTTTACCCTTATCGTCAAACATCGTGGCATTTCATGCGCATTCACCAGGGTCGCCCCGGGCAACCGCGTCCACGCTCCGAATATCCTCCGGGCATTACGCGCTTCGCGCGCGCAATGCCTTCTCCGAACACTTTCCAAACGCTACGCCACTTTACGCGCAGCAACGCGGCACCTTGGAATTAGGCTTCAGAGGACAGCCCCCCCCCCCAGGAAATTGAGGGTCATTTTCGCCTGCCACATCAGCCATTTTTTCTGAGCCGCAGTATCGCTTCCGCAGAAAATACCATTCGCAGCATATTTCTGCGCAGCACCCATAAGCGCCATAACGCTGCAAGTCTGATACTGACGATCGGCGTATTCGGGAATAACATCACCCTGTTCAATGGCCAAATCGAACGCACGATAATACAAATCGAAAATAGGCTTCATTGCGTCAAAGCAAGGACGAAGCGCTTCTTTGTTGGAATCCCCATCCAGGAAGTACTGATCGACATTCGAAGAGAATCTCAGAAGATCGAGCTGATCCCCGTAATCCTGCACGAAGCCCATGAGCAGATGCTCTATCTGCTCAATGCCGCGGCGCGTGGCAACGTCTTCTTCTTCAAAACGTTGCAATACCTTCGCGGTGCGCTTACGCATTGCATACGCGCATGCGCAAATGACTAAATTCTGCTTTGTGCCAAAGTAGCGATAAATCGTCGCCACGCCAATGCGAGCTTCATCGGCAACATCCGTCATGCTAATGGAATCGATTGCAGCATGAGAGAACATCTTGAAGGCGGTCTCAAGAACATCGCCGCTCCGCTTCCCTTTGACCAAACCATTTTCGTCTAGCTGCATCATGACACCATCTCCTCTGTTTCGGTCTTCAACACAGTATCCGATTTATCAGAGGCGATAATACCAGTTCTTCTTGAATATATTATGAAAAACTGTGATATGGTTTCTCTTATTTTCCCACTTCAGACACACCATATTCATTCATGATGTGGCGTATGATCTCCGAGCCGTCCTGGATGTCTTTTCGCAGCGCCCAATAGTCCACCGGGCGGCCTTCCACGCTCGTTATGGCAATGCGATTGATATGGTGTTGCTCGTCACTTAGGCCGCGAATCGGTTCTTTCAGCAGGTTATACAAACCCCAAGGAACCGAGCTGGTAATGTATGCGGCAATATCTTCCGGCGACATGTTCATGCCCGACTCGCCCCAATAGCGAAACATCGAACCCGATGAAACCAGGAAGGCCTCAATCTGGAAAGCAGCAACGGAATCAATGCGCTCGCGGCGATACTTCGTAAGCGTCTCCATCAAAACGTCACGTTTGTAGTCAAAAAGAGCGTCGCCCACCATGCCGTTAGACGGGCCTTTCGGAGCAGCGGAAAAATACGCTTTATAGCGAAGGAACTCAAGACAGGTGCGATACAAGCCAACAAACCAAGTACAGGTGCGCCCTATCTGGGTAAATCCTGCATCAATGGCACGACGCGACACCCAAAGCGCCATGTCTTCTTTGTTATCGAAATAGCGATAAAACGTAGGTTTGGAGATATGCGCCTCTTCGCAGATGCGCTTGATGGTGATTTCAGACACGGCAGCACCCTGCTCGATGCATCGGTTATATGCATCGAAGATGAGCTCGCGCCACTCTTCTTCGCGTTCTTTTGACGAACCCGCCATGTTGTCCCCTTCCCCAAGTGAGGCTCATTATAGGAAATTAAAGCGCATGTTGAAATAGCAAAACGCGAAATAATTGTCCTATCTTGCCCATTATGGCATATTTTTACGAATCGAAAAATGGGCATTTTAAGAAGTTGACGTTGACCTGGGAAAATATGAAATTGCACTATTTTGCGAAATATGACGTATTTTGCGGTTGCAATTTTTCGGAGACCGTGAAGCAGCATTGCGAAGGGAATCGAGCGGGCGCTTGAGCAGCACCATCAGCGCCTCCGAGCGCTACATTCTTGGTTTTGAAAGCTTCGCAAATCGTAATTCCTACCCTTTCGCTGCCGAAAAATTCCGCTTGCGCCGCACCGCAAAACCAACTCAGGAGCAGCGCCTGTATCGCTTTTATCATATTCGGTAAAAATATGTTGCATATGTCTGCTTTAAGCATACAATTGCAACATGACTTATTCAAACCATATAACAGTACTCAACGAACTCTCTGCCTCGGAGGGGGTCTTCACCACCGCGCAAGCAGCACGACTTGGAATCACACGCAACGCTCTATCGCAAGCCGTTGCATCCGGTCGAGCCGAACGCATAATGCATGGCGCATACAGGCTTGCTGGATCGCAGAGCGATTTCACAGATGAGCTCGCAGCCATATGGAAACTCACTGCCCCATCGGCATTCACCCACGAGCGCATGCAGATTGAAAATTGGGATGGAATTGCAATAGGCGGATCAACCGCGGCAAGCCTGCAAGAGCTCGGCGATTTCTACCTATCGCCCTACCGTATCTATGCGCCGCAGCGAATCAACTCTCGCGTGAAGTCAGCGAATTTTGCCGTCAGAAAAATCGACATTGAGGATGTGACCTGGGTCAAAGGCCTTCCCGTCACGCGTCCCGAGCGAACGCTTGTTGACCTCTGCCTCGACAACGAGGAATGGTCTCTTGTAGAGGACGCCTTCAACTCTGCAAGCAACCTCAACTTCGCATGCCTGGAAAAAATCGTTGCCCGGCAGCCCAAGAGAAAAAATGTGCAGGATTCACTATCAATAATCCACGCCCTTACGGAAAGAATACTAAAGGGGAGCAGCTAAATGAGATACAAGACTCCAGCCGCACTTGAAATGGCGGTGAAAGCCTCTGCCAGAAATTCAGGCATAGACACCAGCAGAGCAATAACGGGCTTCTATTTTCACAGACTCCTTTGCCGTATCTTCAACGATCCGCAACACAATTTCGTGCTGAAAGGCGGCCAAAGCATGCTCGCCAGGACCGTGGATGCACGCGCAACAAGAGACATTGATTTGCTTTATAAAGAGCAGTCACTCGAACATGCCCTTAACAAATTAGAAGCACTTGCTTCAACCGATCTTGACGATCATATGCGTTTCGTGCTTCAGTCTGCAGACCCAATAAAAGTCGAAGACGAATATCGAAGTGGATTACGCATTGTCTTTCAGCCGATGCTTGGCCCAAAACGTTTGCAACCCATTTCTATCGACCTTGTCGTTGATAAGGTCCCCCTTGAGAGAGCCGAATTTATCACCCCTGCAGACAGGGTTAATATCGAAGGCATACAAGTATATGACTATTTAATTTACCCCGTTGAAAACTCACTCGCAGACAAGCTTTGCGCTTTAACCGAAAGGCATGACGGAAGGGCATCCTCGCGGGTGAAAGACCTTGTTGATATCACAATTTACGCAACAACATGCCACATAGATGGAAGCAGTCTCCGACAATGCGTACTCAGGGAAAGCAGAGTTCGCGGCATCACCTTGCCCAAGATGTTCTGCATCCCAGATGAATGGCAGATCGCACAGCAACGACAGTTCGAGAAATTGTGCTCCAAAACGGGCCTGCCCAATTCGCTTCAGAGTATCGATGGGGCGGCCAAGCTTGCAGCCAAGCTTTTTAATCCAGTGCTTTCCAATTCAACAAGCAGTGCAACCTGGAACCCGCAAAAAACGACTTGGGAAGAGTGAGCCAATGCGGTTTCATTCCCCTTTATCCACCACCGCAACAGCTTCCCTGCTGTAATTCCTACCCTTTCGCTGCCGAAAAAATCCGCTTGCGCCGCACCGCAAAACCAACGCTCTTGGTATCATGGAAAAAACCATTTCCCACGCGAAACTATCGCGTGGTGCGCATGCATTGCGAAAGCGAGGATTCGTCTATGATTACGCAAAAACTTGACCAGCACATTGCCGCTTTTCTTGAGGGCTATCAGGCCGAAGAGCATTTCTTCGCCGGCTACAAGAAGCATTTTCCCAGCAGATCGGCGGTTATTGACCTGCTTGACGACATCAAGATCCTGATGTTTCCCGGCTACTTCGACAACGAAAGCGCGGCGGGCGACAAGTCCGAGTACCTGATTAGCGAGCGTTTGATGCACATCCAGCGCGTTGTGCAGACGCAAATCAAAAAAGCACTGCTTTACGAAAACAACGGGCTTTCCGAAGATGAGGCTTCCCAGCGCGCAGAAATTGCCGCCGAAGCATTCATGGATGAACTGCCCCACGTGCAATCGCTGCTGCTCAAGGATGTGCAAGCCGCCTTTGATGGCGACCCCGCCGCCAGCAGTCGCGAAGAGATTGTGCTGTGCTACCCTGGATTCTTCGCCATTTTCGTACACCGCATTGCTCACGTGCTGTACCAGCAAAACGTGCCGCTGATTCCTCGCCTGATGAGCGAATACGCGCACGGCGTAACGGGCGTTGACATTGCGCCGGGCGCAACCATTGGCGAATACTTTTTCATTGACCACGCAACGGGCGTTGTTATTGGCGAAACAACCATCATCGGCGCGCATTGCAAGCTGTATCAGGGCGTTACCCTGGGCGCGCTCTCCACGCGCAAGGGTCAAATGCTGCGCGGCGTAAAGCGCCACCCCACGTTGGAGGATTACGTAACAGTGTACTCCAACGCCAGCGTGCTGGGCGGCGAGACCGTGATTGGCGAAGGCACCGTGATTGGCGGCAGCGCCTTTGTGTGCCAATCCACGCCGAAAAACGCGCGCGTAAGCGTGAAGAACCAGGAAATCACCGTGCATGATCCCGCCACGGACGACCCCGAGGACGACTTCGAAGAAGTGTAAGGAAGCATAACCCGAAATCTGAGGATATCGACCGACCACGAGCGCAAACCAGCGCGCAAGAAAGCAGCGAAACAAGGGGAACGTGAATCATGAAATTGCTGGAAGAGCGCATTGTCGCTGATGGCGAGGTCAAAGCCGACGGCGTATTAAAAGTTGGTTCGTTTTTGAACCATCAGCTGGACACGGCGCTACTTGATGAAATGGGCGCCGAATGGGCGCGTTTGTTTGCGGGCAAGCCCATCAATAAGATCTTGACCATCGAAGCATCGGGGATTGGCGTTGCGTGCATCGCCGCGCGCCATTTCAACAACGCGTCCGTGGTGTTCGCGAAAAAAGCGAAGTCTATCAACTTGACGGGCGACCAATACATGACAAAAGTTCAATCGTTTACCCACGGCAAAGTATTCGATGTTATTGTTGAAAAACGCCTGCTCACGCCGCAAGATCACGTGCTTATCATCGACGACTTCATGGCAATGGGCGCAGCCATGAACGGCCTTCTGGAACTGTGCGAGCAAGCGGGCGTTACCGTTGAGGGCATTGGCATTGCCATCGAAAAAGGATTCCAGCCCGGCGGCAAGCAACTGCGCGAGCGCGGCTACCAAGTGGAAAGCCTGGCCATCATCGAGTCAATGAATCCCGAAACCGGCACGATAACGTTTCGCGCGTAAGCGCGCATTAGTGGGAAACCCCTGCTTTTTGCGTATTTTCACCGGGTGTTTTGCTGCATGAATCCTCGCCAAAGCCCGATTCAAAATCATGTTGTTGAAAATACGCCCTGCAATTCGAAGTTGTGGTAGGTTGGAAGTAGGTCAGGGGCGCAAATCGAGACATTTTTCAACGTGTACTCCGCTAGCAAAAAGCATTGATTTGCAAAACACCTGTTCGTAATTATATCCATATAAGGTATATTGAGCTGCACAGGCACTGACGAGGAATCAACCTACTTCCAACCTGCGTCAACTTCGAATTTGACCCCGCTTTTTCAACAACATGACCGAAAACAAGCGTCAGAGAGGCAGTTACGCTCCAACCATCCTGATCCCACCCGAAGTTGCTGCAGGTCTTTTCGGTTTCCCCTGCAAATGCGGCAGAAGCATCCCCAAAATGAAGTATTATATGAGGGTTACACAAATTACGGAAACTGCAGAAAGGGATATTCGTGTCTACGTTTTCCGACCAAATAGCATCAAGACGCACGTTCGCCATTATCAGCCACCCCGACGCGGGCAAAACAACGCTCACCGAGAAACTGCTGCTATACACGGGCACCATTCAATCGGCAGGCTCGGTAAAGGGCAAAGGCGGGTCCCGCCAGGCAACCAGCGACTGGATGGACATTGAAAAAGAGCGCGGCATTTCCGTGACCTCTTCGGTACTTCAGTTCACGTACGGCGGAAAGTGCGTCAACATCCTTGACACCCCCGGTCACCAGGACTTTTCCGAAGACACGTACCGCACGCTCATGGCTGCCGACGCCGCTGTGATGGTTATCGACGGCGCAAAAGGCGTTGAAGCGCAAACAAAAAAGCTCTTCAAAGTTTGCACGCTGCGTCATATTCCCATTTTCACGTTCGTGAACAAGTGCGACCGCGAAATCCGCGATCCCTTTGAGCTGGTAGAAGAAATCGAGCAGGTGCTGGGCATCAACACCTACGCCATGAACTGGCCCGTTGGCAACGGACGCGATTTCCGCGGCGTGTTTGACCGCGACACGCGCCGCGTGATTTCCTTCTCGGGCGATGGACATGCGAACGCCCAGAAAATGGTCGAAGAAATTGAAAGCGAGCTGGATGACCCGCAGACCATCGAGCGTATTGGTCAGAACAACTACCAAACGCTCACCGACGAGCTGGAGCTTCTTGATGGCGCAGGCGACGAATTCGACTTGGACGCCGTGCTGAGCGGCAAGCTGACGCCCGTATTCTTCGGTTCGGCATTGACGAACTTCGGCGTTGAACCCTTCCTGAAGGAATTCCTGAAGCTCACCCCCACGCCGCTGGCATACCGCGACGTAAACACGAACGAGCTGGTTGATCCCATGCGCGATGAATTCAGCGGTTTCGTGTTCAAAATCCAGGCGAACATGGACAAAAACCACCGCGACCGCATTGCTTTCGTGCGCATTTGCTCGGGCAAATTCGAACGTGGCATGGACGCTTACCACGTTCAGGGCGGCAAAAAAATCAAGCTCGCCACGGGCACGGCAATGATGGCCGACGATCGCGCCATTGTAGACGAAGCATATGCCGGTGACATTGTGGGCCTGTTCGATCCGGGTATTTTCAGCATTGGCGACACGCTGTGCGGCGGCAACCTGCGCGTTCAGTATCCGCCCATCCCCACGTTCACGCCCGAATTCTTTGCACGCGTAAGCCAAGTGAACACCCTAAAGCGCAAACAATTCGTGAAGGGAATGGAGCAGCTGGCTCAAGAAGGCGCCATCCAGATCTTCCGCGAACTGGGCATGGGCATGGAAAGCGTTATCGTAGGCGTTGTGGGCGTTTTGCAGTTTGACGTGCTGGAACGTCGTTTGAAAAGCGAATACGGCGTGGAAGTCCGCCGCCAGCCGCTACACTACAGCGAGATTCGCTGGGTCATGAACGATCCCGAAAAGCTGGACATTGCCAAAATGCGCCTTTCTTCCGACGTTTTGCGCGTAGAGAACATGCGCGGGCAACGCCTGCTGCTGTTCACGAACGAGTTTAGCGTGCGTTGGATAACTGAACGCAACCCGGAACTGCAGCTTTCCGAATTTGGCAACGTCGAATTCTAGCAACAACGAACGGAGACATCAGCCTTGCCCAAGATGACCGGGAAAATCAAGCTGAAGAAACCGACGCGCCACACAGCGTTATCGCTGGTGGCGCTCGTTTTATGGTGCGCTTTCATCTTTTACATGAGTGCGCGCGTTGCACAAGATTCCGATGCGCTGAGCCTGGGTTTTGCGGGACGTTTCTTGCACTTGGTGGTTCCCGGATTTAGCGACATGAGTACGGCCGACCAGCTTGCTTTAACGAAAAGCATCAATCACCCCGTGCGCAAGCTAGCACATTTCACGGAATACCTGGTGCTGGGCACGCTTGCCATCAATGCACTGCGGCTGCATGTGGGCAGTTCAGAGCGCAATCCAGAAGACGGAGCGAATGCATCTTCCCGAAACCTTCTTATCCCCGCGTTGAGCTTGGCGTTCTGCATTCTCTATGCCGCAAGCGACGAGTTCCATCAACTGTTCGTGCCTGGTCGCGCTGGCCTGGTCACCGATGTCTGCATCGATTCCGCAGGGGCGCTCCTGGGAATCCTGATTTTCCTTGCCCTGCTGCAACTGATTTCGCACCGCGACAAACGATAGCAAAACGCGACAGGCGCGTGACCAATGCATGGCTAAAGCGTGACCTGCGCCGTTGCAAGCCGTAAAGTCATCGTATCAAGGTCAAAAAACGGCAACAGATAGCGCGCGTTCCTACACAGTTCTGCTCAACTTGGTACAATTAAAAGCAGTACGATTCCGGTAAACCACCGAAAGATAGGAGACCTTATGGGATTGATCAGTAGTCTTTTCACCCTGCTCCCCACGCTTATCATCATTGTTCTCATCCTGCTCATCATGGGCGGCGCGTTTTTCGTTGTGCAGCAGCAAAACGCTTACATCATTGAACGCCTGGGCAAATACAACCGCATTGTGGGGCCGGGCTTTCACTTCAAGATTCCCGTTCTTGAGCGTGTTGCTGCAAAAGTGGGCATGCGCACGAACCAGATCGACTTCCGCATTGACGCGAAGACGAAGGACAACGTAACGGTGACCATGGACATTGCCGCGCAGTATCACGTAAGCTACGATCAAGATGGCGCAGGTCAGCGCGGCAACGGCGTATATCGCAGCTACTATATGCTCAGCGAACCCATCAATCAGATGCGCGCGTACCTGATTGACGCGCTTCGTTCCGCCGTACCCGGTTACACGCTTGACGAAGTGTTCGACAAGAAGGATTCCATTGCAAGCGACGTGAACGCCACCGTTTCCGCCATGATGCGCGAATACGGATACGACCTAGTCAGCACGTTGATTACCAGCATTGGCCTGCCGCCCGACGTTGAGCAGTCCATGAACAAGATCAACAGCGCGCAGCGTGAGCGCATTGCTGCACAGAGCCTTGCTGAAGCCGAGCGCATCAAAATTGTCACCGAAGCGAAAGCAAGCGCCGAAGCCATGGAGGAAGCCGGCCGCGGTATTGCTGCGCAGCGCAAGGCAATTGCCGATGGCATTGCGGAATCGCTTGAAGTCATCAAACAGTCGGGTGTTTCCACAAACGAAGCGAACGAGCTGTTCCTGTTCACCCAGTGGACCGACATGATGAGCGAATTCGCGAAAAAGGGCAACGCCAGTACCGTAGTGCTTCCGAGTGACTTCCGTGAAACCGCCAACATGTTTGACCAGATCACTGTTGCGGGCATCGCAAAAGACAACAAGTAGGCGCGGGGCTGAACGCTGCACGCAGATGCGCACCGCAAGCGCTCCGCCGTGCATTCAGCAACAAGAAAACGCATTTTGAGCAACAACAAACGGACGGCCTCCCCCTTGCGGCATACTTGCTGCTAGAATGGGAAGCCGTTCGTTTTTTATAATGCCCAGCACCCCGAACGCATTCGTAAAAAGAGGAAAACTTGAATCCGCGCCCTTCCGAACAGCGAAATAAATCGCTTGTCGCATCGCTTATAGCGCTTGCGCTGTTCAACTTTGTGTTTTTGGGAGGCGAATTCTTCTTTGATCGGGAAATCGGCGGATTTGTATCGCCCGAACGCGTTGTGGATGCGCAAGGGCTCATTCTAGGCGCAAGCGTTTTAGGCTTTTTAGCATTCGCTCCCCTTTGGATGCTGGCGCAAAAGCTCAACCACACCAATCCCGAACGGCGCACCCAGAAAAGCACCGTTGAAGCCTGCGCCGCCAAGCCAAGAGGATATGCATTTCCCCTGGCAGGAAGCTCAATAACTGCCGCGATTGCCATTGCAAGCTGCATTGCTGTGTATGCTTCGAGCGATTTCACGCTCATCCAAATAGCTGGATGCTTGGGTTTCTTTGCGCTGGGTATTTTCGGAAGCTGGGCGCACTGGAACGTTGCGCGGTCGTGTTCCAAGGCGCAAAAACAAGCGACCGCAATCGGTTTCGCCTACGCCGCTGGTATTCTTCTGCAGTTCGCAAGCAACCACCTGCTGCACAGCAGCTTGGAAAACCTTGCTGCGCTCTGTCTAGGAACATGCGCTCTATCAGGCATTTTAATTGCTTTAGCAGTTCGCGAAGGCGCAGCAGCAACCACCGCGTCTGCGCCTTCGCAAGCCGCCGCGCTGCCAGCCGAATCCTCGCAAGCTGGCACGCACCCAACCGCAACACCGCAATCAGCGCAGCCTCTTTCGCGCGCTTTATGGCTTGTTGCCCTGGTTGCCCTGTTAGCCTGTCTGTTCTCGACGCTTGATGGTGTGGTCACCGTCGCCGATGCCCAAGGCAGCGTTTCCGTTGAGGATTGGCCGCGCCTTTTCCTTGCAGCAAGCGGTCTTCTTGCCGGATTCCTCTTTGACATCCGCGGTCGCCGTTACCAGGGGCTTTTGATGTTGTGCATAACACTGCTGTCCGCCATCTCTGTCTTGGCTGTTGAAGCGGGTGCGAACGCACTCATCGGCCTTCTGGTGTTTTACGCAAGCTCAGGGTTTTTCGTTGTATTCTTCACCACAACGTTTATCGAGCTTTCCCTTAGCATGCGTGTTTCGCCGCTGTGGGCGGGCATGGGCCGTGTCACGAACAACTTGTGCTCGTTTGTGTTCGCGGGATTATTCGTTTCCTTCGCGAAGACAAACGACATAGCAACCAGCATGATTGCGGTCCTGATCCTGTTTGTCCTGATCATCGTTGCATTCACGGGCGCAGGCCTCTTCCGCTTCTCATCATCCGAGAAAAGCGAAAACACGATTGCCGCTGCGCACGAAGCGGTAACGCACGAAACCCCTGTCACACCCGCAGCGGAAACGACAGGAGAAGCGAAAGACAGGAATGAAGAACCATCACCCGAGAAACGACAGGAACGCTTGCGCGCGTTCGCGCAAGAATACCAGCTCACTCCACGCGAACTTGACGTGTTGGCGGCCGTGACTGCCAACGAACAACCCCTGAAGCAAGTAGCCGATGACATGGGGATTTCCCTTCGTATGGTGCAGCGGCATCTTACAAGCATCTATGAAAAGACCAGCACGCAAACGCGTGCTGGTCTTGCGAGCAAGTGTTGGGAGAAGCGTTACTGATACTGCGCGATAATCTCGCTCAAACGGGGCAAAATCTGCTGTTTACGCGACAAAAGCTCAGGCTGGAACGGATGCTCTTCAGTCTGTTCGGCCTGTTCATCGGCGCAAACGGACGAATCAGGAAACGCCTCGGAAGCCCAAGGAGCGCGATTTCCCGCTGCGTACACAACGGAACCGTTATCCAAAATGCTCGTAAACACGGCAACCGCCAAGTCGAACTGCTTTTTACCCGCATACACTTCCAAATCCTGCTGGATAGCGTTCGGCTCGAACGGCAACTGCTTCGCCGACGGCACAACAATCTGGGAAATCGACGTCTTGCAGCCGTGAATGTCATATACCTTTACGTCCTGATTGATCATTTCGATCACCGTTTTGCCTTCGGTGTTCGCAGTCACGGTAAACATGTCGCGCGCGAAATCCTCCAGGTCAACGTCTGCCAGCGCAGCCAGAATGTCGGCAGTTTTGCGATCCTTCTCGGTGGTTGTAGGCGACAAGAAGTCCATAGTGTCGGACAAAAGCGCACCCAGCAAAAGGCCGGCAAGGTTCTGCGGAATAGGAATCTGGTTCTCGCGGAAAATCGTCGCGATAATGGTAGATGTACTACCAACAATCTCGTTTCTGAACGATACCGGACGCAACGAAGAGAAGTCGTTGATACGGTGATGGTCGATAACCTCCAGCACACGCGCCTTCTCAATTGCGCGGACCGATTGCGAGAACTCGTTGTGGTCAACCATGATAATCTGCTTGTTTTCGCAGTTCATGATGTGATAACGAGAAGCATAGCCAATCAAGCGCTGCTCGGCATCCACCACCGGATACACGTGATAGCGGCTCTTCAGCATTTTTGCAGCAACGTCTTCGGCAAGCTCGTTGCCCTTGAACACCACGAGCTTATCCAGCGGCGTCATAATCTGATCAACCGAAGGAGCGCAGTACAGGTAGCGCGACGTGTTCATGCCGCCGTGACCGGAAACGATAATGGGACAATGGTGCTCAGAAGCAAGCGCCACCACATCGTCTTCAATGCCGCCCGTCCACACAACAATAAGCAAGCCCGCGCCGTTTTTGATGACTTGGCGCTGCGCATTCGCATCGTTACCAATGATAACAATGCGGTCGCGAATATCGTAACGATCAAGGTTCGCATCCGACGTTTGCGCAATGAACGACACGCGGCCGTTCAAGTGTTTTTCGTCGTTATCGCAGATGACAGTTCCGTTTATGGCCTTTGCGATATTCTTGACGGGCGTGTTCGCCAAAAGTCCCCGGTCAAGATCAGTGTCACCCAATCCCACTGAGCCCATATCGTTTTTCGTAACAAGACCCAGCAAGCGGCCCCCTTCGTCCACCACGCCGCAATACGTGCGATCCTCTTTTTGCATGTGCTCCATTGCTTCAAGAATGGTCGCGCCCTGCCCAATGCTCATAACTGGATCAAGCTTTATCTCGTCCATGCGCACGCGCGCGTCCGTCAAAAGCAGCGGCTCCGAAAAGCCAAAACGATCCAGCAAATACTTCGACTCAGCGTTCAACGCGCCCAAACGACAAGCCACCGCGCGCTGTCCCATGGTCTTCTTGAAGAAGGCGTAGGCAATCGCCGCCGCCACGGAGTCGGTATCGGGGTGCCTGTGCCCCGTCACATAAATGATGTCTCTCTCGCTCATAGATATCCTTTTGTCCGTCGGTCGCAGCACGCCAGCAACCGCAACCGCGCAAGCCGCCGTCGGCCGCAACCGCGCGAATCGCCCATAGCCGCAGTCACTGCGTCGTCTGCGGCAGCCGCAACAGCCGCCAACCGCGCAAGCCGCACAATCGCGCCGCAACTCTTGTCCGAAAACGCGAAAGCCGCCCGTGGCAATATGCCCCAGGTGGCTTTCGTCAGCAGACGCCCCATTCGGGCACCTGGCAATACTTACTTTAACGTAGCAATCAGCTGACCAGCCTTAACCTGGTCGCCAGCCTTGACAAAAATCTCTTCAATCTCGCCTGCAGCCTTGGCAATGATGTTCGTTTCCATCTTCATTGCCTCAATAACGGCAATCGGCTGACCTTCCTCAACAACTTCGCCCACGCGCACCAGCACCTTCACGATGTTGCCCGGAATGTTCGCGCCCACTTCCATGTCGTTGTTCTCATCGGCAATGCGCTGCGATGCGCCGGAAACAACGGCAGCCGCGGCATCGTCTTTGATGCGCACGCTACGACGATTTCCATCAACCTCGAAATCAACGTCGCGGTAGCCTTCTTTATCAGGCTCATGGATCTCAACAAGGCGAATAACCAGGATTCGTCCTTCTTCCAGCATAACTTCGCTTGTCTCGCCTTCGCGCAGACCATGGAAGAACACGTCGGAACCCATCATGCTGAAACGACCGTCTTTGCTCAGCGCGGTCATGTAATCCGTGTAAACCTTGGGATACATGGCGTAGCTGATTATATGGTGCATATCGGGCTCCAGGCCAAAGTGCTCATACAGCCCGTTCGAAATGTACTCGAAGTCTTCCGGATCAAGCAATTCGCCCGGACGGCACGTAATGGGCTTGCGATCCTTCAGAACAACTTTCTGCAGCTCAACGGGGAATCCGCCTTCGGGCTGACCCATCATGCCCTCGAAGAACGACACAATGGAGTCAGGGAAGTCAAGCGATTTGCCCTTTTCCAAAATGTTCTCGGGCGTCAGATCGTTTTGCACCATGAAGATAGCCATATCGCCAACCGCCTTGGAAGAAGGCGTAACCTTCACGATGTCGCCCAGCATTGTGTTGACGGACTTGTACATATCCTTGACTTCTTGGAATTTGTGTCCCAAGCCAAAGCTTTCCACCTGGGGTTTCAGGTTGGTGTACTGACCGCCCGGAATCTCGTACTTGTAGATTTCCGCAGACGCCGCCTGCAAATCGGACTCGAAATTCTTGTACACCGGACGCACATCCGACCAGTAATCGGCAATAACCTGCAGACCATCCAAGTCAATGCCCGTATCACGCTCGCTGCGCTCCAGCGCTGCAATAATGGAGTTCAGCGAAGGCTGCGAAGTCAAACCAGACATGCTGCTAATGGCTGCGTCGATGATATCAACGCCAGCTTGCGCCGCCATCAGGCACGTTGCCACACCATTGCCGCTGGTATCATGCGTATGCAAATGAATTGGCAGGGCAATTTCGTCCTTCAAAGCACGAATCAAGCGATAAGCGGCATTCGGCTTCAACAGACCCGACATATCCTTGATGCCAATGATGTGCGCACCGCGCTTCTCCAGCTCGCGCGCCATGCGAATGTAGTAATCCAGGTTGTACTTCTCGCGGCTGGCATCCAGAATGTCGCCCGTGTAGCAAATGGTTGCTTCGGCAATTTTGCCCTGGTTGAGCACTTCGTCCAGTGCAACTTCCATGCCGGGAATCCAGTTCAGCGAGTCAAACACGCGGAAGACATCAATGCCGTCTTGTGCGGACTGCTTCACGAATTCGCGAATCACGTTGTCGGGATAGTTCTTGTAACCCACCGCATTTGCGCCGCGCAGCAGCATTTGGAATGCAACGTTGGGGATAAGCTCACGCAGCATTTCCAAACGACGCCACGGCGACTCCTTCAAGAAGCGATACGCCGTATCGAACGTTGCGCCGCCCCACATTTCCAGCGAGAACGCATCTTTCTCGTACAGCGCAACCGCGGGAGCGATCTTCACCATGTCGATGGTCCTCATGCGCGTAGCCATAAGGGACTGATGCGCATCGCGCATGGTGGTGTCGGTGATGAGCAGTTTCTTCTGGTCAAGCACCCATTTCGACACGTACTCGGGGCCGTGCTCATCAAGCATCTGCTTGGTGCCACTCAGGGAAGCAATGGTTTCTTTCGGAATCTCGGGGTACGTGGGCACGTTGAAGTTCGGCTTCTTGCCATGCGTCTGGTTGACCACCACGTTGCCAATGTGGTTGAGCACCTTGACTTCGCGATCAATCATGGGACGAATGGTCGTAAGCTCGGGGTTGGCCTCAATGAAGCCCGTGTCGCAGTTGCCCGCAATAAACGTGGGATGATTGAGCACGTTCAAAATGAACGCCGTGTTCGTCTTAATGCCCTTGATCTCGGTTTCTTCCAATGCGCGAATGGCCTTGCGGCGAGCATCGTCAAAGCGGTTAGCGTAAGCGGACACCTTTACCAACAAGCTGTCGTAATACGGCGAAATGGTGGAACCGGTGAAGCCGTTGCCGCCGTCCAAGCGAATACCGTTGCCGGAAGCAGTGCGGTACAGCTCCAAAAAGCCCGTGTCGGGAATGAAGCCCATAGCGGGATCTTCCGTGGTAATGCGGCACTGAATGGCATAACCGTGCACCGAGATGCTTTCCTGCGAAGGAATGTTGATTTCATCGGAATCAAGCGCATAGCCCTGCGCAATAAGAATCTGGTCTTGCACGATGTCGATGCCCGTAACGCATTCGGTCACCGTGTGCTCTACCTGAATACGCGGGTTCATTTCAATGAAGTAGTGATTGCCGTCTTTGTCCAGCAAGAATTCCACGGTACCCGCGCTGCGATAGTTCACGAAGCGCGCGATTTTCAGAGCGTCTTCGCAGATAGACTGGCGCTGCTCATCGGTCAGGCACAAAGAAGGCGTGAACTCGATAACCTTCTGGTGACGACGCTGAATGGAGCAGTCGCGATCAAAGAGATGCACGATATTGCCGTATTTGTCGCCCAGAATCTGAACCTCAATGTGCTTGGGGTTCTCGATGTATTTCTCAATGAAGATGTCATCGTTGCCGAACGCTTTTGCCGCTTCGCTCTTTGCAGTGTGGTACTCGTTAAGCAAGTTGGCCTGGTCACGCACAACGCGCATGCCGCGTCCGCCGCCGCCTGCAGCGGCCTTCAGAATAATGGGGTAACCGCATTTATTTGCGAAATCGATAGCTTCCTGATCGCTTTCGATGGCTTTCTCAACACCCGGAATGGTGGGAACGCCTACTTCATCGGCAACAATTTTCGACTGAATCTTATCGCCCAGCTGGTTCATCATATGCGAAGTGGGGCCAATGAACTCAATGCCCGCGTTTTCGCATGCCTGCGCGAAATCGGGATTCTCGGACAAGAAACCATAGCCAGGATGAATTGCGTCGGCGCCTTTCGCCTTTGCCAGAGCAATGATCTCATCGATAGCAAGATACGCGGCAACGGGAGCTTTTCCCTTGCCAATCTGGTACGCTTCATCGGCCTTTGTTCGGAACAGAGCAGTCTTGTCCTCCTCCGAATAAATCGCGATGGTTCTGATGCCCAACTCTTTGCAAGCGCGAATGATGCGAATCGCAATCTCGCCTCGGTTGGCAACAAGGACCCTCTTGATGTGCTTAATCTCGCTCATGACGGTCTTCCCTTCTGTTTGCTGTAAGCGTCTCAAGTGCGCAGTGCATTCCTGTATTATTCTCATAGGCCACGCATCTGTCTGACCAGCAAACACCAGTAGCATAGAAAATACAGATATCTATACCATTTTTCCATAGAATAGAACCCAGAAAACGGGAAGTTAAACGGTAAGCACCAGGGGAAATCCGAGGAACGGAAGGGACAGGCGCGTCGTTTCCCTACAGAACAACCGCCAAAACGACAAGCACCGCGCCCAATGCGAGCACAATCACATCGCGCCAACCAAAGCAATACACCCGATAACACGACCTTTTTTGGCACAAACCGTACCCGCGATTTATCAACGACAACGCCAGCGTGTCAGAACGCCGCAAGGCCCGAACGAAAAGCACCGTAAGCACGGGGACCAGCGCACGCAAGCGCCGCACAAGCGGACCGTCGAAACGTGCCATTTTTGCCTGCTGGGCGTTTTTCACCTGATAGAACTCATCGACCAGCACCGTGGTGAAGCGGAAAGTCAACCCTAAAGCGCAGGCAGCATCGTCAATTTTGCCCCGATGCCGCGAAAACGGCGAGGCCAGAAGATACACGCCATCGGATAACGCGGTGGGAGAAGTTGTATACATGAGCGTGGATGACCCCAAAAGGACGCAAGCAAATCGGAGAAGATTTTCTGCCGCAAGAGCAAGAGAATCGGTATTCACGCAAAAGAGCTGATCTGAAAAAAGAAGATTAAATGCAGCAACAAACACCAACAACGGCAAAAAAGGCCTGATGATTGCCCCTGTTTGACGCATTGAAATACGGGCCGCAAAAAGAGAAGCTAAGCTGACAAGCACTAACGCACCCATGCCAATAGGCCCGCTCAAGCAGAAACCGCCCACCATCAAAAACAGGCAGAATACGATTTTAGTCGCTGGGTGCAATCGATGCGCGAAAGAATTGCCATCGCGGAACACACCAAACGGAAGAGGCTTTGAAGGGCGCAGCGGGGAATTTTTGCAGCCAGCACCTGCATTCTGGCCCGAAAGCCCTTCCGAACGCATGGCATTGGCCGCAGCGCCTTCCAAAAGCGCGTCGCAAGCTGCAACATTTTCGGAATCGCCGGCCGTGCTCTCATCCAGGCAAACAACGCGCAGCGCGCTTCTGCGGGCAAGTGATTCATCGTGCGTCGAAAACAAAACGGCGCCACCTGCTGCGGCAAACTCCATAAGCGCCGCCATGAGCGACTCTCGCTCAACAGGATCCAGTCCCGCCGTTGGCTCATCCAGAAGCAGGACTTTTGGTTGGCAGGCAAAAACAGAAGCAAGGGCTATCCGCCGCTGTTCTCCGCCGGAATACGAGCAAGATGCCTGCGTGCGGGCGCGCTCGGGATCCAAATGGAACATCTCCAGTGCATCGCATACCGCCGATTCAAGCTGTGCGCCCGTCATGCCTTTATTGCGGGCGCCAAAGGCAACATCTTCAAACGCCGTTTTCGCGAAAAGCGACCGTTCGGGCATCTGCGGACACAGCCCCACCTTTTGCGCAAAAAGAAAACGCCGTTCATCAGGCAATATCGTTTTATTATCGCTCCAATAATTTTCACCGCAAACGAAAACGGCACCCTGCGCGGGAGCCAGCTCGCCCGCCAGGGCGCGAAGCAACGTTGTCTTTCCGCAGCCAGAACGCCCCGTAAGAGCCACCACCTGACCCGGATAAAGAGAAAGGCTGAAGTCCGCTAGAAAAAAAGCGTTCGCAATGTTTTCCGTATCTTGCCCCCGGCGCGGCACGCCCCGATGCGCCGGACTGCTCGTTTCATACGATAAAGAGAGTTTTTCGCATGAAAGAAGCGGCACGGCTTCTTTCTGCGCTGATTCTTCCTGAGTGACTTCTCCCTGCGCGGTTTCTTCCCACGCGGCTTCCGCGCACGTATGCAAGGAAGCGGACGCAGCCAAGCAGGCAGCATATGCCTGCCAAGGCGTTATCCCTTGCGCAGGCTGGCGATGTTTCGGGAGCTCAAGCCCCCACGAAAGAAAAGCGTCCTCTTGTTTTTCCAGCTCCTCGGGCGCGCCTTGCGCAACAAGGTTGCCATCCGAAAAGACCGCAATCCTATCCGCCCGAAACGCTTCCTCCATAAGCTGCGTGACAAGAACAACTGCAATGCCCCGCTGGCAAAGTCCGCGAAACGCGTCCATAAGCTCGGCGCGCGCTCGCTCGTCCAACATGGCGCTTGTTTCATCGAAAATAAGCATCGGGAAAGAACAAGCAAGAAGACCCGCCGCGGCAACGCGCTGCTTCTGGCCACCTGAAAGCTGGCTAATAGGACGTTTTCCCAGTCCAGAAAGCCCCACTCGGTTCAAACTTGCGCAGACGATATCCTGCATTTCCTCTCTGCTTGCACCGCAGTTTTCGGGACCAAACGCAACGTCGTCGGCAACCAAGAGCGCAACAATCTGATCATCGGGATCTTGGAAGGCAATCCCCGCAAGCGCCGCATTTGACGCATGCGTAAAATGCGAGCTCCCCTTCCCGTCTTTTGGTGCAACCTTCGCTTCCTTCGCTTCATCTTTTGAAAGGCCCGTCGATGTACCCTCCAAAGCGAAGCAAGAAGAATCATCTTCCCCTTCAAGGAGTCCCGCAAGCTGCAACGCCGCCGTTGTTTTTCCGCTTCCGTTTCTTCCCACAAAAGCAATGAGCTGACCAGGAGAAACAGCAAGATTCGATACATCGATCCGCATTCGTTCGGTCTTATTTTGCACCGCAAAATTGCTCAGCACACCGCGCGCGACAACGCCCGTCAGAAAACCGGTAACGCAAGCGGCAACGCCCAAAGGAAGCACGTTTATCAAAACAGCAAGGCTCGAAAGAAACACTGCGGCGGCGCAAAGCTGCCCCGCCACGTGCAGAAGCGAGGCAATCATACTCACGGGAACCACATCAAGCCAGCTCACGCGGGAAAGACCCCACATCCCCAGAAAGGCAAGCAGCGTTCCCGACGCACTATAGACAAGCATAGTGGGAGAGCCGAACAAAAAGCCCGCCGCAGCCACTTTAACAGCAGCAACACAGGCTGCGCTTTTTGCATCAGTTGCATAAAGCGCCACCAAAATAGCAACATTTGCAAGACCAAGCTTGAATCCCGGAAACCCAAGTGGCAAAGGAATCATGGTTTCAATGAAGCTCAACACAAGTGCTACGGCACTTAAAAGCGCAACACGGGAAAGACATTTTACCTGTTCAACACGTGTTTTTTTATCCTGAATCGCCGCGTTTCGCATATCTGCTTTCCTGTTTACGCCGCAGATGCTTATCTTGTTGTTGCGTCAAAAAGACCGCTGTCTGAATCGCTCGCAGGCGTTTGACCCTGGGTACTATCCGCAGAGTCTGCGCCTTGCGCCACGATTTCAATCCACAGCTTATGCGGCAGGCAAACGATTTGCTGATTCGTGTTTGAAATCTCACCTTGCTGAATGCAGTCATGGTTCGGGCAATCGGCATCAATCACGCTCACCGTGCCGTTGGACACTAAAACGGTATTCGAGCCTAAATCGGTGGAAACGGTAATTGTCGCATCTTTATCGAGCGGCAGTTTTTTCTCCGAGCCATCGCTTGCATGGACCACGGCATAGGCCGAGGAAGACTGCTCAAAGAAAACAAGCGAAGCACCATAGACGCCTAAAACGATTATGAATATGAGAGCAACCACGGCCATACTACGTTTGCTCGCTTTTCCAGAAGCGCGCACTCTTGCCTTTTCGCTCGTTGTACCCGCAGCGGAATCGGCGGTATCCTGTGCCGTACCGCTTTCCCTTTTGATATTGCTCTTCGATAGTGAACTCATGTTTGACCTGGACTTTTTCTATACCGCTTGAAAACGCGCACCCGTAGAGAGCGAAATCTGATCTTCGCCGTCAACCACCAACGCCTCCAAACCCTCTGACTGCTCGATAAATTCAAGCGCTCGATCTTTGCCCATAATGAAAAGGGCCGTTGCCAAAGCATCGCCATCAATGGATTTCTTTGAGCAAATCGAAGACGCCAATAAATCGGTTTGCGCGGGGTAACCTGTTCGCGGGTCAAGAATGTGGTAATACATCACACCGTCTTGCTCGAAATAACGCTCATACAAACCACTCGTTACCACCGACTCGTCCGTGCAATCGGCGCTTGCAATGCAAACATTCCTTGCATCATTGGGGTCTTGCACGCCTACGTGCCAGGGAGAGCCGTCTTCTTTCGCGCCAATCAGCATAATGTTTCCGCCCAAATTGATAACGCCGCTGTTGCAGCCGGCATTCACGAAGAAATCGTGCAAATCATCAGCAATGAACCCCTTCGCAATGCCGCCTAAATCGATTTTCGCCAGGGGATCAGCAAGCGTGACCGTATTGTCCTGTACTTGAATGTTTTGATATCCAACGTGGGTAAGCGCTTCCTGAATCGCACTATCATCAGGCTTTATGTTGTTATGGAAATCCCACAGCGAGCTAACCGCACCAATCGTGATATCAAAAAGCCCTTGAGTTGAACGCGAATAATCAAGCGATGCATGTATACACGCAGCTGTTTCGGCAGCAACTTGCACGGGAGCGCCTTGCGCCTGGTTGATGCGCCAAACGTCGCTTCCTTCCACCGTGCGGGACAAAATATTTTCAAAGTAATAGCAACGCTGCACCGCCTGGTTCATGATTTCTTCGGAGCATACGGCAGAAAGCGAGACTTCGGTATCAAATACGAAAATTGATCGCTTCTGGGTGGAGAAAGCGGAAGCAGATGTTGTTTGGGCGGCATTTTGCGTGTCCGACGACGAAGAAGACGAAGAAGCACGCGAACAAGCAGGAAAAACGCAGGCTGAGCCCGCTAGACCAAGCAACGCAGCGCCCAAAAAAGATCTTCTGGACAACAGGCGTGACGTCATATTTTGCTTCTCCTTTTTTCACCGCAGTTCATAGAAAGAACAACGAGCACGCCCGTAACAGCGGCTCAATTGCACGTACTTGCTTCTTAAAAGTAAGCGACAGTGAACATTATACGAATCATCGGGAAAAGTAAACCTAGGATAACAAAATATCGGTAAAAAATAACGTGCTTGCAGCCCATGGCCCTACCAGCGCACCGCGCCAAACGCCCATAGCAGCGCAAGCAGCAAGGCGGCACGCAGCACAACCCACAGAGGATGATTCCCCTTAAGCGCGCGATGCTTTTCGCCCGTCTGCCCATTCTGCTCTTTTTCCTTCGCAGCCTTTTCCGACAAATCGCCCGCACAAGTCAAGGACGCAATGGAAATATTATCAATCGGACACGCCGCAGCACATCGTCCGCAGGCAATGCATTCGCCCATCTCGAAGCCACCGCGCTCCGGACGCATGTGAACTGGGCACGCAGAACGGCAGACCTCACAACGGGAAGAGCAACGCTGCGGGTTTCGCTTGAGCTGACTTATCGGCAACACGGGTAGCAGGCTGAAAAGCGCACCAAGCGGACAGAGAAATCGACAAAAGAAACGTTCGACCAGGGCCATTCCCACAGCAATTGCTGCCAGCATGAGAAAAGCAACGGTTGAAATGCCCTCAAGCGCGCCTCTCGTGAAGCCAGCGAACGCAGTCCAGGGGCTCCAAGAAGACTCATATGATCCCTGGAAACACAGAACAAAGATAACACCCAACACAACAACTTTTGCAAACCGCAAGACTGCAAGAAAGGCTGGGTGTGCCTTCCCCGTGGGAAAATGCTTAGCATACCAAGACCGCAGCGGGGTGAACAGCAGATACAATGCATCGCCAAGCGTTCCGAATGCGCATGCATACCCGCAAAAAAAGCGACCGAATATCACCGTGAATGCGCATAAACCCGCCAAAAGAAGCAAAAACGACGTTGGCTCAATGACCTTAAGACCGCCAATTTGCCCCGCAATATACTTCACGCCGTTGAACGCCGCGCTGAATACTCCAGGAGCCGCAATGAAAAATATGATTTGAACAGACCAGCGCACTCCTTTTTGAACAAGCTGGGAACGTTTACGTAGCTGTGCTTTCGTTGCTTTTTTACCGTCTTTCATATTATTCGCCCAGCTCAATGTCTCTTTCCGAATCATTCCCGCTATCTTCTTCCGATAAAGCAGTCGCTGATGCCGCCAAACCCGACTGCTCAAGCGCTCTTGTTGCGCCATTCAAGATTCCCGACGAAGAAAACGTTGCACCACTTACTACGTCGACCTGCGTTGTTTGCTCCTGCACAATAGTGTCAAGCAAAGGAAGCGCCATGTTCAGCCACGCCTGATCCTCGCCTGTGGCGCTGACCAACTCAACTTGAGTGATGAACCCGTTATCAATGGTCACCTGCACGCAAACAGGACCGCCGTAACCCTCTGCTTCGCCTTGAAACACGCCATCGGTGGCGTAAGAACCGCGTTGGGTGGCACGCTGAGCTTCAAGGATTTCTGCTTTGACCTGGTCGTCGTGCGCATTTGCAACCTGAGCCCACGATGTGAACGAAAACAGCGCACCAAGTGCAACCGCCAGCCCAAGACAGCGCAGCAAGAACCCTTCATGTTTTACAACAAAACGAATCATGCACGGTCCTCCGTCGCTTCGTCTTCTTTCTTTTCCAGTTCGATTGCCTCTTTTTCAGGCTTAACCGCCTCTTTTCCCGGTTCAACCGCTTCTTGCTGATCGGACGCTTTGCTGGTTTCTTGCTGATCGGGCGCTTTGTCAGCCTCCTGCTGACCAGGCGCTTTGTCTGCTTCTGCTTTTACGGGCTGGTCGTCCTTGTCAATAAGTCCCGGTTTCTCTTCCGGCTCGGCAGTCTCTTGCTGACCAGGAGTTTTATCGGCCTCCGGCTTTATGGGATTGCCGTCCTTGTCAATCAAACCCGCACGATACGCCTCTGCAAACGCAAGACACGCCTTGTCAAGGGCAGCGTTGTAACCCTTCGCCACGGCCGCCGACGAATACGTAGCGCCGCTTACCACATCATACGACTCCACGCGCTGATAACCGGCCGCCTCAATCTGGTCGGCAACGCCCGTATAGGTAATATGCTCGCTGCGAATAGTTCTTCCCCATGCTGCCCAATCCAGGTAGGTATCGTTCTTTGTGTCGTATTCGCCCAGTTCAGAAGCATCTTTTTCGCCTGAACCTGTTCCATAAACGTCAACAATCTGCGCCACGGCACCCTGCTCAACCCGAATGGTCACCGCAAGATAGTACGGACGATAGGCGTCAGGATTCTTTTCATCGGCGCAATACGTATACGAGGTATACTCGCCGTCCAAGAGTCCTTCGACCTCCAGGTCAGTCGATTCATCAGGCAAAACAGGCACGCTGGGAGCCGAAGGAGCAGCAGGGGCCGCAGGAATATCGGGACCATCTGGCGCAGAAGAACCGTCGCTCGTCGTGTTGTCTTGGTTCGCAGCAGCCTGGGCTAGACACCTGTTAATTGCCTGCAGGATTCCCTTGCTAGAAAACGTTGCTCCGCTCACCGCATCAACCGAAGTGCTCTGAGCAGCCAAAACTGACGATACCACCCCAACCGCACGATTGAAGTAATCGGCATCTTCATTTTGCGAAAGAATGTCAATTGCGGCAATTTCTCCTTGAGAAATAGTTACTTGAACTTCAATGTCGCTTTTGTAGCCGTAAGCAGCTGCGGTGTACACGCCATCAACCAGGCCGTTTGCAGGCATCTCGAATGATTCTTGATCAAGCGAGCCATCGTATTCGCGGCCCGTTTCGCGCACGCTTGTTTCGTTGGGGTCAATAATTTCAAGCGCTTGCGCCTGAGCAGGAGCAGGAATCTCGTAGAGCGAAGAGTCAAAAACAAGCGGCTCGTATCCCGCCATAGACACGCCGACCGCAGCTGCCACCGCAAACCCTGGAACCAAAAAGACAAGCTGTGCAAGACGCGCGCGCCTAGGCGTTTTCCTTGCCGAAATATCCGACGATTCCGTTTGCGTTGTTGATGTCATGAATACTCCTTTTCACACCGATTTGGGCCCCGAAAAATGAGGCCCGAATCTTGAAAAGCACTGCTAAAAGATGTTGGGGATTTATTCCCACGCTTTGAAAAGCGCGTAACGCTGGATTGCAAATGCGTCGGCGGCGTCAATGGCATCGTCGCCGTTGACGTTGGCCGTGTATTCAACGGTAGCTTTCGACCAGCCTTCGCCAACCGACAAAAGCGGAGCGTAATCAGGCTCGATTACCTTTGTTGCAAGGTCGTAGGCAATCTGAGCGTCCACAATGTTAATTGCACCGTTGTTGTTTACGTCACCCTTCACGGCTTGGGCGGAAATCACGCTCACCTCGGCCGCAGCGCCAGCAACAATAGCGTGATCGCGTGTGCTTCCTTCCACACTTGCAACGTTATCAGCGGAAGCGTCCAAAGCAATGGTTGTAGCGCCTGCGCCAACAACTTCGAACTGCGCTTGAGCGACAACGCCGCCTTCGGTAAAGTCAGCATCGTTTCCGAAGAAGCTGAACATTCCCGCATCGTTCCATTTGAAATTGTCTTTCTCGGAAAGCTGGGAGTTCTCGGTGCTGAAACCGGTCAAACGAACAACCTTGTCATCGAAAGAAAGCGTACCTTGAGCGGTGGTAATCTTGTCGCCCTTCATAGAAATAGCCACATTAAACGTGTCGCCTACCTTGAGGTTTGCTGCCGTAGTGGTCAAATCGAGCGTTAGGGTTGCTTCGGCTTGCTGCGTAAAGCTTGCCGTCATGGGTGCGTAATTCGAGCTGTTCACCGTTACGTTATACGTGGTTCCTGCGACCATAGTCTCCGAAAGCTTCACAACGCCATTCGAAACGGCTGCATCCTGCGCAAGGTAGTACGTCTTTGCGTTGCGCCCTGAACCAACGGTGTAAGAAACCGTTGCGGTTGCGTCCGCCATATCTTCAGGCATGCCCGAAAGCTTCACCGCCGCGCCATCGTACGTGCTTCTCACAGAAAGCGGTTGCTCGGCAGTGGGAAGAACGTTCACGCTGGTAGAAAGGGGCTGATAACCATCGGCATAAACCGTAATCGTATACGTTCCCGCCTTGATTTGCGACGCGCCGTCCGCATAGAACGGGGCAAAGCGCGTTACGTTCGCTTTATTCGAACCAATAGATTCGCCGTTATTCACCGCGATTTCAATCTTGTTGTAGTGGAAGCCCTCAGTTGAGTTTTCGCCGTAGTAGTCGATCCACGGCAAAGTGCCCACCGTAGTTGTTCCGTCGTTAATAGTAATGGCCGTGATTGCATTCAGATATTCGTTCCAAACGTATCCTTCAACGGTGTCATCAGGCACAACAACAAATTCACCCGTACCGTACTTGTTGCTGTAAGCAAAGCTTGAAGAAGAAACAACGGGGGTAACCGTAGCATCCTTCGTGGTTTTATTCACGCCCGTCAGCGTTACCGTGCCGTTTTCATCGGTTGCGCGCTGCACGTTAGCGGGAATGTCTTTCGCGTGGTAGCTGGTAAAGTTCGTCGCCGAAGAGACCGCATCATAGCCCGTAGATGTATCCACGCCGAGTTGGGCATAATTATCGGCCCACGTGGTGAATCCTGCATGCACCAAGTTCTTTATTGCTTCGTTCAAATGGGAAGTTGCTTCGTCAACGGCTTCCTGGGTAGTCTTGGTGGGACCTTGCTGGGCAAGCGCAAGCTGCTCTTTCGCTTCGCCCAGTTCAACGGTAAGCGAAGCCCACGATTCAGCGGTGTAATCGGCCTCGGTCAGGGCTTCTGCGGCGGAAATTGCCTGCTCAAGAGCTTCTGTGCTGCTTACCACATGCGCGTTGTTGATGTCGCTCGCGTCAATATCCAACGTCAAAACGGTGTCCTGGTAGCCCAAAGCGCAAATGGTCACTTTCCACTTGCCCGTGCCATCGGTGCCTTCGGGAAGCGTGCATCGCGCCGATTCCGTAAGGCCCAACTGAATGCCGTTTGACTTGTGCATCCAGTTATCTGCGGCGAACTTCGTTCCGTACGTCGCCAGCACCGTGTCGCCCGAGCCGTAATACTCCCAGAAAACCGCCTGCATATTGGCGCCCAAGTCGCCGTAATTCGACTTCAGGTCAACGCGCAGGAAGTCGCCGTACGACCCGGCAAGCGCAGCACCCGTCTTCTCGTTTTTCGTAGTTACTCCCAAAGTGGAAACATCGGCCACTTTCAGTGCAGAGTCTTTCACGCCCGAAGTAGTTCCCGTCTGACGCTTACCGAAGGTGAAGGCGCCCGTTTCGTCATTTTTCGTAGCAACTTTCAAGCCGTTCGTGTTCGCGTCCACGTTGGCAACAACGCTGTAGCTGCTCAGCTGCTGTTCGGTGTAGCCGCCCGCCAGCGTGCCACCGTTTTCCACCACGGCGTACTTCGCCTTGAACGCATCCACATCAGCGCTCTTTACCGCAACAGGAACGTACTTGAAGCCCGTAATTTCATAGTGATCCATAACATCGGTCGTTTCACCTGCGGTAATGTCGCCTTGGCTGAACGTGATAGTCGAACCATCTTCCAAAACGGCTTCCGAACCGCTGTTCCACGAGCTTACCTTGTAAGTTGCGCCACTCGTACCATAAATGATGGCTGTGTTTTGGTAACTGCCACGGTGAAGCCCATGATTCGTTGTGGCGCGGGAAACAACATCGAACGCGCCCGTGTCAGCCTCGTTATGCGTGTCCACCTGAGCACCAGCAGCAACGGAGCCCGCTGCCTGCACATCTTCTGCCGCGTAGTATTCGCTATACGGCAGCGCGGCGTACAAGTACACGTATTCGTCGGTAACTTCCGCCGATGCCTTCGACAATGCGTCGGCAACCGCTTCCACAAGCGCAGCGCTGGAATAGGTGGCTCCCGAAACCGCCTGAACGCCTTCAACGGATTGCGCCTGCACAATTTGCGCCGCAACGCCCGTTGCCTTGCGCGTTCCCAGCTCGGCGTTTTCGAGATATGTCTCGTTGTCGGAACTATCGGCGGCAGCGTTCTTGTAGGAATCATCCGTAAGCACCACTGCGCTGATCTTTCCGTTCTCGTCGATGGTAACGTTTACGGAAATCTGGTACGTGGTCCAATCGTCGGTGCCTTTATTGGTGACGGTTGCGCTTCCTGTATATACACCCGGCGTGTAAGTTTTCCCCGCTTCAAGAGCAGAAAGGGTGGCCGGAGAAAGCGTAAATTGGGTATAATCTCCTTCAGAGAGCGTCATGTTCTCTACTTCAGAGGAATCGGTCGAATCGATGTTGGTAGCACTGGTATCGGCCGGTTCTTCTTTTTGTGTCTCCGTCCATAGGGTCAACGCGCTTGAAGCGCTTCCGTCTTGGGAAACCTCGTTTGCCAGAGCCGTTGCCGGACTAAAAGACAGCACGATTGATCCCGTCAAAAACACCCGAAAAGCTTTGTTGGTCAAAGTTCCCAGGTTTTTTCGAAATGGGGCATTTCGCATAGTTCTCCTTTCTGTTTTCAGGCAAATCGCCTGTTCACAATGAATCAACCCGCCGAACTGCAACGTTTCCGCTGACTTTGCGCTACAGCAAAGAAAGCGGTCATAAAATGGTCACGAACACCTTATGAGTCTTGCCTGCTTTTGCGGGCAACAATTACCTTATGCCATTTAGCAGCTCGCCCAGCGTTTTTCCCAATGTGAACTGTACAATGTTACCTACAGCTAACATACGTAGAGCATGTTAGCAGACGTTAACTTTTTTTAAAGAAAAACTTTTTGTATTTGCAGATTTTTTACCAAACGGCTTTGCGAAGCGGCCCAGCGCGGCGGCTGGGCAGCGGGCGGGCGAGCGGACCGAACGGCACGGCGCGACGGCGCGGGCAGCGCGCGGCGATGCGGACGGGCGACGCGCGGCGGCTGGACGGTCCAAGCGAGCAAAAACACCCTACGCTACTGACGATCCCACTCGTCAAGGGAGCCGCCGGTATCAGCTTCCCAATCTTCGGCGGAATCGTAATCGCGCGGGCTGTACTTGTTCGGTTTTTTCGACGTGCTCGAAGAGCTCGACGAGCTGCCGCTGCTTGCAGCGCTGTCCGCTGGAGCATCGGATGACCCACGGCTTTTCGCAGGAGCTTTGCCACTTTCCTTTTTGGAGGGGGATTCCGCATATAAATTGGGAAGTCCGTCTGAATCGGGCCAGTAAACAGTTCCGAACTGGTATCCAAGCTTGAGTGTTACGACAACGGCCCCGTTCGCACAACCAGCATAGAAGATTTCGTCTTTCGAGCCGTTTTTGGCATACCACGTGTAAAAGGTGCAGCTGCCTTTTCTTTCCACTTTATCGCTGCACCCCAAAAATGTTTCGTCGATATATTTTTCAGGCAAGCCTTCTTTAGGGAGACTCTGCGCAAGCTCCTCCAGGTCAACTTCTCTTTCTTTGGTTTCGGCAGATGCTGTCGATTGCGAAGGCGAAGTGCCCGAAGATGCTGAAGACACGGGCGCAACGGGCGTGCAGGCGGTCGCTCCCAGGGCGGCGACCGCCAAAAGTGCAGCCAGACACCATGCCGTCAAAGGCACGCGCTGACGTGCATGAAGGAAGCAGGCAAGGTCACCAGGGAAACCGCAACGACGACGCCGGCAATCTTCGTCCCCTTTTCGCATAACGTGCACGCTCCTTCCAAGCATCGCGCTTTCCTTCGCTGGCAATCAACCACACTTTTCGCCAAGGTGAGAATCTTCTTCAAGTAATTGTACTTCTTTGGGTAATTTCACGCGTCCCAAGAAATGGACACGCTTGAAGAAAGAGAAATCGATGCTTAATCTGGCGAAAAAAATACCTGATGGTAGTACAATATCTGCTGTTTGTGTTTAGAAGAAAACATGGCGATTGCGCCACAGCAAGACCGTGCGCAGACCGTGCGGGCGAAAAATCGCGCCCCTACGATCTGCGCCAAAGACCGCGAAAAGGACGTTCCATGAGCGATATTGATTACGAAAACCTTGTTATCAGCCTGCCCAACTACCCACAACCGGGTATTATGTTCAAGGATGTGACGCCCGTTTTCGCTGATGCGGAAGCTTTTTCGTCGCTCGTGAACGACATTGCGGAAGCCTTCAAAGACGCCGGCATTACGAAAGTCGTGGGCGCTGAAGCGCGCGGCTTCATTCTGGGTGCGCCCGTTGCGCTGAAGATGGGCGTTGGATTTGTGCCGGCGCGCAAGCCGGGCAAGTTGCCGCGCAACACCATCTCCGAAAAGTACGGCCTGGAATACGGTTCCGATGAGCTGCATATCCATGCCGACGCCCTTTCCGAGGACGACGTTGTTCTGCTAGTCGATGACCTTGTTGCCTCGGGCGGCACCGCCATTGCACAAATCCACTTGGTCCATAAATGCGGCGCGCGCGTGGGCGGTCTTGCCTTCCTTTTGGAGCTGGCTTACCTGCATCCGCGCGAGAATATCGCGAAGGAGCTTGATGTTCCTATTTTCTCTGAATGCGTTGTTGAACAGGAGAAATGGGACTAAAGCGGAACCAAGCCAAACCGCGCTTGTACGGTTTCGACAAACCCTTTAGCACCAAAAAACGGGACCGAACGTGGTCCCGTTTTTGTTGCTCGGTCCGTTTTTTTGCAGGGAGCGCATGTTTGCAGCGGGCGCAGGGTCGGCGGGCTTACGGGAGTCGCAGGTTTCGCGGGTCCGCAGACACGGCCCGAATCTCCGCTGCCGCCTGCTTTATGCGCGCAAACGAGCAATCTCGTCTGCCCAGCCGCTCAAACTTTCATGGGGCGTTTCCAGGAAGAACGGCAGGTCGCAAAGCAGCGGATGACGCGTTACGGCACGCAGCGCGTCAAAACCAATGTGACCCGCCCCAATAGCGGCATGGCGATCTTTGTGGGAGCCGCGCTCGTTCATGCTGTCATTCAAGTGGATGGCACGCAGGCGATTCAAGCCAATGACCTGGTCGAACTCACGCAGCACACCATCTAAGTCCTCAACAATGTCATAGCCGGCATCCCAAATATGGCAAGTATCCAAGCACACGCCCACCTGTTCGCGCAAGCCGGGCTCAATGCGCCCAATAATCGAAGCGATTTCTTGGAACGAGCCACCCACTTCGCTTCCCTTGCCCGCCATTGTTTCCAGCAAAAGCGTGGTGGTATGCGGCGGCTGCAGCACATCGTTGAGCATGGCGGAGATCTTCTCGATACCCACATCAACGCCTTGCCCCACGTGGCTTCCCGGATGCATGTTGTAAAGCTGGCCGGGCGTTGCCTCCATGCGTTGCAGGTCGTCAGCAAGAACCTGATGGGCAAACTCGCAGGTCTCGGGCTTATTCGACGCAGGATTGAGCGTATAGGGCGCATGCGCCAGAAACACGGTTATGCCATTTTCCGCCGCCAGAGTCTCGAGCTTCGCAATATCAGCTGGATCGATGGCTTTCGCTTTACCGCCGCGCGGGTTGCGCGTGAAAAACTGAAACGTGTTCGCATTAATAGATGCCGCCTGTTTTGCCATGACGGCATACCCCTTTGAACAGGACAAATGACATCCAATAGTAAGCACGAGCAATCCTTTCCGTAAGCGCCCGCCACAAGCGAGAGCTGTTTTGTATCCAGGTTATCCTAAAAATCGTTCACAGTTATTAGTATTTACGAGTTTATTCTAATTAACTCGCTTTTTTCAATAACTGTGAACGATTTTAGAATCCGAAGAGAGCAAAAGCAGCATCAATTTGGTCTCTCAAGGCTTGTTGCTTGTCATGAAACACCACGGAGGACGGAAAAAGAATCCTGTTGCATTTATGTGCATGCGGTTTTTTATATGCAAAGATTTGTTTCTCCACCAATCGTGCAACATAGTTAAAAGAAGATAGATTTCTTAGCTGACCTGCTGTTATATTGAATATAGGAACACCGATAGAAGCCAGGTCATTACCATGGAGGGCATCCGCCTCAAGAGAACCGGGCAAAGCATGCTCGAATGCGCCATGATATTCCACCGCAACATTTTGCTCGGGCCAGTACAAATCGCAATAACGAGCGCGCATTGTCGACGGAATATCCAGCCGGTAGTTCATTTCGGGAATGCCAAGACCACATCCTCCCAGTTCAACTGGATATCCCAATCTAAGAGCACATTCAATTTCCTTTGGACTTGCCGCCCCACCAACAGCTAAGGGGACAAGCTTTTTAACACGCGAAAGCCCATTGGGAACCTTCAAACAACTCTGCTCGCACGATTCAATAAACGCCGCAACTTTAGCAGGCGTTGTTACGCTTCTACGAGGCACAAGACCGCCCGTTTCTCTGTCTTTAGCAAAGATCCCAAACAGCATGCTCATTAGCACAACAATTTGGATATCCGTGCATTCTCTAGCGAATTGCACCAAAGCGAGTTCGGGCAAAACGCAATAAAGGCCGTCGGCCACCTCAAAGCATAAATCACCAGGAATGCCGCCAGGTTGAACTGAGCAGCGCATGCTCTTGGAATTTCGACGGCACGATGCCGAGGAAACCATGATATGCAAAGGCAATGAAACCGAAAGCATCTGCGCGAGCCGAGCGCCCTCTTGTTTCGACATCCTCGGACGCCCCTCAATGGAACAAAGAAGCGGCGTAAAATCCATTGAGCCCGAAAGATAGGCCATGAAATTATTCGATGACCGGGAAACATATGCTGCAAATTCATTATCGACATCAAGCTGTTTCACATGAGAAGACATCAAAAAAGAAACAGCATCACGCCCTGAAAGAATGACATTTTCCATTGATATATGCGCCTCCTTCTAAAAATCGTTCACAGTTATCGTTTTTCGAGAGTTTATTCCAAGAAAGTCGCTTTTTTCAATAACTGTGAACGATTTTAAGAAAACAAAAGAAACAAAAGTGGCTATCAACGCCAAAACAATGCCAAGAGCAACCCCGCGCAATAAAAACTGGCTTACAAAAAAAACGAGAGCGGCTTTTAGCCGCTCTCGTTTTTTGCTTTTATCCGTCAATCCTTGCTCAATCGCCCTCGCTTAATCGCGACAAGCGAAGCCAGTCTGAACTAATTTCCGCTTTCTACCAGGGAAATTGCCTTGAAGTTGAGTTCGGCGAACTGCGGTTTCACGCATGCTTGGATTGCAGCGCGCAGCTCGTCGAAGCTGATGGGAAGGCGCCCTGTTTTCACGGCCGCCGCAAGCAGCAGCGTGTTCAGCGCTTTCGTGGTGCCCACCGAAGCCGTAAGCGACGCATCGTCTACAATCGCCACGCGGTCGCCCAGCAAACGCTTAAGCTCTGCAAGCACACCCGCAGCCGTGTACGGTTTCTCGGAAAGCGCCGCCGTTACCGGCTGCACGCCTGTTGACGCCGTGACCACCACACCGTTCGGAGCAAGATACTTCAACGCACCTGCCGCCTCGGCAGGCTCGAACGCGACAATGACCTGGGCCGTTCCGCGCGCAATCAGCGGCGAGCTCACCTGTTCGCCACAGTCGCCCATGCGCACATGGGACGTTACGTTGCCGCCGCGCTGCGCCATGCCAATCGTCTCGGCCGTGCGCACATGCCAGCCCTTGTCCTGAGCCGCTTGAGCCAGCACCTTCGCCGCAAGCACCGTGCCCTGGCCGCCAACGCCCGCCAAAAGGATGTTAATCATTGTTCCCCCCCTTTCTCTGCGTGCGCACTCGCCGGCATAATCGCAGATGATGGGCATATCTGCACACATAAACCGCATCCGTTACACAGCCCCGCGTTCACGAACGCTTGGCCACGCGCAGCGCTCTTCGGACCTTGCAGCGCCTTATCGAAACCAATGCCGGGGCAGCCGATTTCGGTGATGCATTTCTTGCAGCCCGTGCATTTTTCCGTATCAATGACCACCGCAGGCAGCGGCTTTTTCAGCTGAATGCACGGCTCAACAAAGATAACCGCCGAAGGACCTTCAAAAGAAACAGCCTTTTGAACTGCAGCGATGCTTTCCTCTAAGTGCAAGGGATTCGCTGTTTCAACGCATTTCACGCCCAGCGTTTCCAGCGTTGCCGCAATGGAGAGGGGCTCGCTTTTGGGACCCATGAGCGTTTGGCCCGTGCCCGGATGCGGCTGCGCGCCCGTCATAGCGGTCGTCGCGTTGTCCAGCACAACAATGGTAATGTCGTGCTGGTTGTACACCGCATTTGCCACGCCCGTCATACCGCTGGCGAAAAACGTGGAGTCGCCAATGAACGCAAGCGCCTTTTTACCCGGGTCAACAAGGGAAAGCCCCTGCGCCATAGTGATGCCCGCACCCATGCACAAGCACGTATCCACGGCGTCGAGCGGTTTCGCGTTGCCCAACGTGTAGCAGCCAATGTCGCCGCAATACGTGGCGGGCGTTTTGCCCAACGCACGTTTCACCGCATAAAAGCTGCCACGGTGCGGACAGCCGGGACACAACACGGGCGGACGCACGGGCAGCGGATCGGTTTCCGATTCGTACAGAACCGTCGGCTCATCAGGGCCGCAACTAGGAATACCCAGGTAGCACGCCAAACGAGCCGCAAGATTGTCCGCGTCGTTTTCGCCGGCAGCACGTACTTCATCCGTAACGCGACCATGCACGTTGTAGCTCAAGTGACGCAGACCCGCCAAGCGCAAAAGCTCATCTTCCAAAACGCCATCAAGCTCTTCAATCACCAGAATATCGGTCAAGCCCTGCGCGAACTCCAGCACCGCATCTTGCGGGAAGGGATACGGCAGACCAATCTGCATAAACTTATACGCAGGAACGAATACGCCCTGTTCAGCAGCGCGTTTCTCAATCATCTGCAGCGCTTCACGCACATACGCCGCGCTTACGCCGCCCGCAACAATGCCCAAAATCGGGTCGTGCGCCTCTTTATCGCCGCCACGCACCACGGGGTTGAATGCCGCGGCAAGCGGGCCGCGCGAAAACTCGGCGCTTATTTCGGGCAGGCGCTTATTGATGTCGTGATGCGCCGCAAACGCACGAGCAGGGAAAATAACCCACTTGGAGTCACGCACGAAACCCTCTTCGGGCACAGCGCGCGCCACCGTGTGGTCGGCCACGTCGAAAAACGCCGACGCATGGCAAATGCGCGTTGTGGGACGCACGATAACGGGCGTATGGTAACGCTCGGAAAGCTCGAACGCCTCTTTCATCATGGCAAAGCCCTGTTCAGGGGTCGATGGATCAAGCACGGGCACCTTCGCGAAGGACGCATAACGACGCGTGTCCTGCTCGGTCTGGGAAGAGATGGGGCCGGGATCATCGGCCACGTACAGCACCGTGCCGCCCTTGATGCCCACGTAATTCACGCACATCAGCGGGTCACTTGCCACGTTCATACCCATCTGTTTGCAGGTATACAGCGTGCGCGCGCCCGCGTACGAAGCGCCCGCCAAAAGCTCAAGCGCCGCCTTCTCGTTCGTGGACCATTCCACGTGCACGCCTTCTGCTGCGCCTTGCGCGTGAAGCTTGGCGATGGTTTCCACCACTTCAGAAGATGGCGTTCCGGGGTACCCCGCCACCACGCGCACGCCCGCCTCAAGCGCCGCGTGGGCAAACGCCTCGTTTCCCATCAAGAACTTTTTCATTGCGCTTCTCTCTTCTCTTTCCGATTCGCGCTTTTACGTTTCATTTGGCCTGTTGGCAGCCGAAGGGTCCTGCGGCCGAGCGGTCTACAGGCGAAGGGTCCAGCGCCCTTCTGCGCCGCCGCACATGACATGGCACACGGCCCAATCGCAGCCGCCGCCGCTGTCGCGCCGCAGCCGCACTGCGGCCGCAACCCGCAAGCCTGCAATCGTTATTTCGCCATGTCCGCCTTGAAGTCGATGATTTTCTGACGAGCGGTGTCGCAACCTGTGCCAAGCATCTGAACAGCCAAAATAGCGGCATTCTTAGCGCCGTTGATGGCAACGCACGCAACAGGAACGCCGCTGGGCATCTGTACCATGGACAGCAGGGAATCCAAGCCGCCCAAGTCGCTCGTCTTCATGGGAACGGTGATAACGGGGCACGGCGTGTATGCAGCAACAACGCCACCCAAATGCGCCGCTTTGCCCGCAGCAGCAATGATGACTTTCATGCCGCGCTCATGCGCACCGGCTGCCCACTCATGCACTTCCAGCGGCTTGCGATGCGCGCTTGCGATTTTCAGTTCATAGGGAACGCCAAAAGCCTCAAGCTGATCCATGCAGGGTTGCATGGCCGGCAAATCGGATTCGCTTCCCAAAATAACGCCTACAACAGCGGTTTTACCCTCTTCATGACAATTTCCCATAACGCTTCTCCTTCTTTCAATCGTGACAAATTACCCCACCTTTTGTCAACAAAGCCCTTGGCAGAAGGCGGCGAGATTCGTTTTGTCGCGCTCGCGCATTCCAGAGCCCGCACAACCGACTTGCTGCACGCCCGAACACGCTCCACGCATTTTTCGCTGTGCTTATTGTACCCGTTAGCTCGCGTCAGAAAGAGCAGCGCGCCACGCAATCAGGTAATCAACCCATTCGCCGTACGATTGGGTGCCTTCCTGCTGACCAAACGTCTTCAAATACGCATCGTTTACCGCTTGGCCCGCCTCGGAAACCGTGCCACTATACGCAGTGTAATGGTCGCTCGTTTGCAACATATCGCGAATGACCAGCACTTTTTCGTCAGTAACGTTATCGACGCTCAAAAGCTGCTCCGCTAACGACGGGTAGTTTTCCGCTAACGCGTTGAAGCACGCCACGAACGCGCGATAATAACCGGAGTAGGCGAAATTGGGGTCATCGCTTGCCGAGCACGCCATGAACGCCGCAAAATTCGCTTCCTCTTCGGCGGCAATGCCCAAGCGATGAGCCGCTTCGTGACACATGTTGAATGCAAGCGTGGCAGGAGCGCAGTTCTCGGGAACGTTTGCCTCGCCCGTTAGGGGAATAAAGATGCCGTCCGAGCCCGTGTACAACAACGCATCTCCCAAAAGCGAAAGCCGCTTAACAGGCGCAGTGGATCCATTGAACACATCATATTGGGAAGCAAGCGGCGCAAACGCAACACCGCCTTCTGCTGCTAAATCATCAAACGATGCGGGAATCACCTGGGCCGTTTCGGAGTCGCGCTGCACCTGCGTGGCGTACGATGCCGCCTGCTGCCAATAATAATCTGTAGCATCGTACAACTCTTCAGCCGTATATTCCCGCACGTCAAGGCCAATTTCTTGGGACAACAGCGGCGCATAATGGTTCAACGCCCAGCCGCACACCACCACCGTGGCCAGCGCGGAAACAACTAAAAGCACCCGCGAAAACCACGCCAAAAGCGACCTGCGACGCGCAACACAATACCCCAGCGAGACAACCGCCAGCGCAACCAGCGCCACCAACAAGAAATCGCACACGGAAACAGAAGGCGAAAGCGCGCTGGTTAGCGATGCAAGCGCAGCCATTAACGTTCGCGAGGCCACGCGATACGCTGGGAAGAACGCTTCGCCGTAAACGCTGAAAAGAGCTACCGACCCCACCATGACCAGCAGCAACACTGTCGTTATGGCAAAACGCCGGGCTGTTTCCTTCGTCATGCCCGCTTCCCTTCCCTTCCGTTTTCGCATCTGCGCACATCCGCGCGGACCACTCACGCACGCCCACTGCATCCGCGCCGCACGTCCGCACCAGCGCGCATCAGCGCACACCCGCATCAGCACTGCGCGCACACGCACGCCCGCGGCCGCTCACCGCAAGCGCGCCAACCACGGCCGCCCGCAACCTGCACCATCGATGCCATTCACGTGTTCTTTTCGCAAATTATCGAACATATAGCGCGCCCCAGGCAGGTCACGCGCGAAAATGCAGGAAAAGAAAAGAGGGCATCAACGCCCGAAAAACAGCCAGGAGGCCACCGTGAACTACCACAACGTACATCTTGCTGAAAGCGCCATGGTTGCGCCAAGTGCGTGCCTTGTAGGCTCTGTTGAAATTGGCGAAAACGTTACCGTCATGCACTCCGCCAGCGCACGCGGCGATTACGAAGGTCGCATTGTGGTGGGCGACGGCACAAACATGCAAGAACACGTCTGCATCCATGTTGACCTGCACGGATTGTGTCAAATTGGGAAAGGCGTGACCATTGGGCACGGCGCCATTTTACACGGATGCACGGTGGGAGACGAAAGTCTGATTGGAATGGGCGCCACGGTGCTTGACGGCGCTGTTATTGGCAGCCATTGTCTGATTGGCGCTGGCGCGCTGGTGACTGGCACGGCAAACATCCCCGATGGCATGCTCGCAATTGGTGCGCCCGCGCGCCCAGTGCGTCCGCTTACGCCACAGGAAATAGAACGCGTGTCAAAAGGCGGGGCCGAGTACCAAGAAATCGGCGAAGAAATGACTGAACAGGGACTTCTTTTCCGGGGACGAGAAAACGTACGCGCCAACTGCCCGCAAGTTGCCCTTGCATAACAGCTGGCGCGCTTTCACGTTTACGCTACAAGCGTCCTTTTGATTCTCGCGCTCAACCTTGTGCTTGTTCCCGCGCTACTCCTTACGCGTCCTTTTCGCCAGAACCACCGCGCCGGAAACACATGCGGCCATCAGCAGAACCGCAACGCCCATCAGGGTCGCGGCGTTATCGCCCGTCTGGGGGATGGTCTTGCCATCCGCAGCAGGCTTCGTCTTGTCATCGGCACCAGGTTTGGGCTTGTCGCCGTCACCCGGCTTGTCGCCGTCACCCGGCTTGGGCTTGTTCGGATCATCGCCATCGCCCGGGTCGCCACCAGGAGTGTTGTTCTTGGTGTAGACGTTCTCGAACTCCATAACCCGTACGGGATCCGCATTCGGCACTGGCTCGTAGAATTCACCGTTGTCGGTTACCACCAGGTGCGCAGGCATAATGGTGTAGTCCGAAACAATGTTACCGCTCTGAACGTTGTAGTCGGTGATTTCGATTTCGTAGCAAGTAATCATGTACACAGCGTCCGAATAGGTCCAATCCGGAACGGCAGTGTTCTTCTCGCGCACCAAGAAGCCTTCGCTCGTAAGATTCCTTACCTTGTCCTTCGGACCTTCAATGGTCAGTCGTCCCTCGTAAGTTTCTGCGCCGTTCGTCATGACCTTACCCGTTATGGTCACATCGGCATAATTCTCAATTGTACCCGCGCCAACGTAGAAGATCTCCAACTCAAATTCCTGCTGACCAGGGGCAATGTCACCGCCCTTCACAACTCTCTTCTCGAAGGGGAAGCCATACGAAACAATTGCGTCACCCGTGGTGAAGTGGATGTTCTTGTACAGGTTAAGGTAGCCCTTAGCCGCTTCAACGCCATCGTGTTCGATGAGGTCAATCGCTGTGCCTTCGCTATCAACGGCATCGGCAGTCTTCAGCGTGAAGTCATCCAGGATAACGGGGTTATCAGCGATTGCCGGAATGTTTTCCTGATTCGTATTCTTCGCATCAATGTCAACCAAACCAACCCTGAATGTTCCGTTGCAGCCAGAAGGATACATGCCGGAAAGCTCGACTTTTGCACCGCCATGAATAGTAAGGTCGCCCCTTGCCCAAATGGCAGAATCCGTGGCGGACGTGGCCTTAACGCTGCCGCCGTCAATCGCCAAGTCGGCATGAGCGAACAAACCCGGATAGGGGCTTTCTGCCACTACATTCGAGTTGTTGACGTAGATGCTTCCACCGCCAGTCTGATCATCACCAGGAGCGATGTACGCTGCATTACAGTAATCTTGCTTGGCGGAAAGCTTAACATCGGAACCGTTTGCGATAATCAAATTGAGCGCATCGATACCCGCGTACAAACCGTTGGCCGTAAGGTTCACGTTATCCAAACGCACTGTTCCGTAGGCGGAAATGCCAATACCACCGGAAGCGTTAATAACAAGCGTGGCGTTCATGATGTCGACGCTTCCCCATTGGCAGGTAATGCCATCCTGCGTATCCCCAGTAACGTTAATCGTAAGCGTACCCGGACCCTCAATCTTAAGGTTGCTCTTGATAATAGCGCCCAGATTATTTTCCAAGGTGATCTGGTTGTTGCCCTGGAGCGTGATAGTCAAATCATTCGAGAGCATTGAATAAATGCCGCCACTCATTGTTGCTTTCGTGATGGTGGCGTTGTTCAAAGTAAGATTTTGCGTGGCAGGGTCGTATGTCGCGGTTCCCTCGCCACAGTCGATGACAAGCTTTTCGCTGGTGAACTGCTCGCCGTTAACATGCAAATCGTATTCGTCTACCGCGAGCGCTGTCGCGGGCAGAATAGCCAGGGCGAACGCAAACGCCACAGCCATCCCCAGTAATTTCCGTATTCTCTTCATGGCACTCCCTTCCTGTTCGGCGTACTCGCAAAGAAACGAAACCGGACAAGCGAAGGCGCGTTCGGAAGAAGCGGCGATTGTTCAGGATCAACACATCGTCAGTTGCTTCCAAACGCGACCAAGCCCATTATGCCTGGTGGCGCTTGCGCTATAGGCAGCTCCGGTGTCTCAAAGACTTTGCAATCATGTTCCATGATACAGGGGGTGCAGGAAATTTCGCAAGACTATATGGCTCATTTTTAGGCGAATAAGGTAACCTTATGGCTCAAAGTGAGCAAAAGCGCCCGAACCACCGCCTGAAAAGCAGCGGACCCGAGCGCTTATAATGGTTCCAAAAATCAAAAACGCACCGAGAACAGCGGGAACGCGGAAAACAGCTGCGGAAAACCAAATGGCCTACATCGATTGCGCAGCGCGCGCAACCAGGTCAACGCAGGTATCCATGCCCAAGGTGCCCGTATCAAGCGCCATGGTGTACTCGTGGACGCTGCCCCAATGACGGCCGGTGTAGCACTCGTAATAAGCATGGCGACCGGTATCGATCTTGCGCATAATGCGTCGCGCCTGGTCAGGATCGGTGCAATCGTTGAGCTCCATAGCGCGTGGCAAACGATGCGCTTCGTCAGCAAACAGGAACACGCTCATGTGGTCGATGTTTTCCTCTTCCAGCGTAACACCAGCACAGCGGCCCAAAAGCACGCAAGGACCCTCGTTTGCCAGCTTGATAATGGCGCGACGCTCGTACTCGAACACGGTGTCTTTAATATCGTAAGACGCAGGAAGGATCGCGCGCAGGAACGAATCGCGCTTGCGCATGACTTCTTCTTCCTCGATGATTCGGTCAACATCAAGACCGCTTTCGCGCGCGGTGCTCAAAATAATGTCGCGGTCGTAAAAATTGATGCCCAGGCGCTCGGCAACTTGGCGTCCAATGGTGTGCCCGCCTGCTCCGTATTCACGGCTGATGGTAATGACTTTCATGTGCGCACCTTTCCCAAGAAACTCAGATGGCGATATTCGTTATACCGATGCGTTAGCGCATCTGTACCAGTTTAACGCGAAAATAAACGAACGCCTAGCAAAGACCAAAAGCAACATTAGGAGCGGAAATGTTTTTCCGCCGCAGAGCGTCATTCGGCAAAGCGCGGTAAAACGCGGCAAGAGCATTCCGGGCGTTCCAAGCATTTCCGGAAACCCGGGCACCCCAACCCAAGCGCCCAACTCTGAGGCGCCAAGCGAAACGCCCGACCACAAAACGCCAAGCGAAACACCCAGCGAAACGCCAAGCTGCGAACCTTGGCTACTCCAACGTGTCCAAAAACTTGCGAAGACGCTCGCGCGCAACTTCAATTTCGTAGAAGTCTTGCCTGTTCAGCACGCGATCGAACTCCATCATTGCGGCGTCGATCATCTCACGTCGCTGGCCCGTTGCTTCTTCGTACATGCGCTCGCCCCGCAAAAGCTGCAAGCGGTTCGCTTCGTCTTCGCGCGGGTTCTGCTTCAAATACGACAAGCGTTCGAAACGCGCGGCGGCTTCTTCATCGGAAATCTTATGCTCTTCGTTTTGGACGACCATCTTGTGCACTTCGCCCGTAGAAAGAACGCAAACCTCCACTTCAAGCAGGGAATTCACATCGTAAGTGAAAATCACATCAATGACTTCTTGCCCGCGCGGACCCGCCGGAACCGAAGCGGAAATCTCGCCGAGCAGCAAGTTGTTGGACGCCATGCGGCTTTCGCCTTGCAAGATTTTCACGACCACCTGCGACTGATTGTCGTACACGGTGCTCACGCGCTGACGTCGACTCACGGGAATCACGGTATTGCGCTCGATAATGGGAAGGAAGTGACCCGCTTCCTCGAACGTGCCGTTACCGGCAACAACCTCGGTGCCCAGCGTAAACGGGCACACGTCGGTCAAAACGACTTCGCTGATTTCCGCATCGCGCATTTTCATGCCGCACTGCAACGCAGCGCCCAGCGCAACGGCGGTATCAGGGTCAACAAGCGTTTCGGGCTTGCGACGAAACACCTTTTCCACGAAATGACGCACCACGGGAAGACGCGTAGCGCCGCCCACTAAAACAATGCGGTCGATATCTTCCAAATGAACATCGGCATCACGCAAGCTGCGCTCAATAGGGCGACGCAAACGCTCAAGCAACGGCTGGCATGCTTGCTCATATTCTTCAAGCGTGAAGTCTTCCGAGTAATGCTTTTCCGCAAAAGTCCAGCTCATCGTAACGGTTTCGGATTCAGAGAAGCGGCACTTCGCCTCTTCGGCAGCTTTGGTAAGCTCCGCCTGCGCGCGATTATCAAGCACTTGCCGCGCCATGCCAATGCGCGCCAGGAACATAGTTTCCAGAAGTTCGGTGAAGTCTTCGCCGCCAATGAAATTGTCGCCCGCAATGGCATGGACTTCCATGATGCACGCGAAAAACTCCAAAACCGAAACATCGAAGGTGCCGCCGCCCAGGTCAAACACCAGGCAGCGCTCATCCACCGGTTCGCCTTGCGCGGCCTGAACTGCAATGGTTCCCATACCCGCGGCCACCGTTTCTTCGGTCGGACGCGCCGCCGCACCGCCCACGCCATGCGCGATTGCCGCCGCCGTGGGTTCGTTGATAATGCGGCTCACCTTGAGTCCGGCCAGCTCACCGGCACGTTTCGTAGCTTTACGTTGCAAGTCGTTAAAGTAGGCGGGCACGCTGATAATGGCCTCGTCCACTTCACAGCCCAGATACACTTCGGCGTCTTCTTTCAGGGAGCGCAACACAAAACGGGATAGCTCTTCGGCGCGAAATTCCATACCATCAAGCTCGAACGTGCGATCGGTGCCCATGCTGCGCTTGAAAACGCTTGCCACGCTCAAGGGGTGCAGCATGCCGAAAGCGCGCGCCGTTTCGCCCACCAGAATCATGCCATTTTCATCGATAGCCACCACCGAAGGCGTGAGCAGCTTGCCCAATCTGTTGGGAATTACCTGAGCACACCCATTGCGGAAACACGCGACCAGGCTATTTGTTGTTCCAAGATCAATGCCAACCAACATAAGAAGAACCTACCGAAAATCCTCTTTCACTCTCTGCCGCGGCTACGCTCTGGCAAGCAGCCCTGCGCGCATCGCCCGCACGCCGCACGCACCGCCGCACGCCACACACCCGGATCCGCACACCGCCAGCGGCACCGCACCCGCAACCGCTCATGCGGCCGCATCAGGGCTACAGCTCCCCTTGTCGCTTAAGCTCCTGCTCAAGGCACGTAAAGCCCAAAGAGCCCGGCCACTTCTTTCGGCCAAGCTTAACCAGCTCGCAGCACGTGACCACATCACCCTGAATCAAGCCAATCAACGCCTTGAACAGCACGCTGTCACAGCACGCTCCATTGCCGCAACGTTCGCATAACGGCAGATCATCGGCTTGCAACAGTGCACCGCGCATCTGATCGATCTGCCCCAGCAAAGCAAACATTATCGCTTGCCACAACAGGAAATGACGCCGATGCGTGCTATAGGGAAGCAGCAGAGCATCAATCTCTGCCACGGCCTCTTGTGCATATTGTACCGCAGCTTGTGCATTGCCCCGATACCACTTTAGCAACGCCAGGTCCGACAGCTCCTGAAAGACAGTTGTCTCCCGTTCCTTTTTTTCCTTAATGCGGCTCAGCAAAAGCGTTTCATACGCGCGGAAATCCTTGGTATACGCTGCCAAAATCCGTTGCATCTGAAAACGCTGGTCATCGCTCATATGCGGACTTCCCGTGCGCGCAAAATGTTTCGCACGCCGCAAGCTTCCCGCACTTAAAAGCTCCTGAAGAGCGCGATAGTATGCCAAGCCACCTAAATTTTGCGGCGAAACATCGTGCTTTTCGTTCACGTCGCCCCACGAGTCAAGATGGGCGCACAGCTGATCGAACAGGCCGAACTGCAGAAGCACGTCGGCAACATCCGCATACACGGAATCGTACGCAAACGAAAACGACGCATGGAACAGCGTTTCCACCGCCGCACGCGCCCGCCCCGCCCGACGCAGCACCAGCGCCTTGCGCAGATAATGGCTCACCGCCAGCTTCCCTGCCGCCTTCGACTTGAGCAGCAGGCCGTCGCACTCCCGCAGCGCATCGTCATAGCAACCCAGCGCTTCATACACGAACGAGAGCATCCGATAGCTATCGGGGCTTTCCGGCTCAACCGCGCGCTCGCGCAAAAAATAGCTTTCCGCCAGAGGAAAGTCGCGCACAAAATACGCGTACAAGCCCGCATAATACAGCGTTACGGGGTCTTTAGGCTCCTGCTCAAGCAGCTGCTGATAATAATCGAGCGCTTTTTGCGCATTGACCTCGGGGTTCTTCCCATACAGCTGCGCCAATGCACGCTCAGACTCAACGTCATCATGGGGGAGCTGCGCCAAACGAAGATACGCCTCAATGGCATCGTCCGTGCGGTCCAAGCGGCGCAAAAGCCACGCCCGAAACGAAAGGCAATCCGCATCGTTCGGATCAAGCTCCAAGCCCTTGTCCAGCACTTCAAGCTGCCATTCGGGCGACGCATCCTTTTCATCCTGCGAGAGAATAGCCAAGCGAAAACACGCCTGACCAGGCCAATCCATCTCTTCGCCTTGCTTTAAACGCTCGTAAATTTCGCGATAAATTGCAAGTGCGGCATCGCGTCCGTGCTCAAGGACAAACGGCGTGCCATCGTAGAGCTTGCCTTCGTCCGGCAACGATCCTTCCGGCCCAATAACCGCCTTGTCGGTGGCTTCGGCGTAAAGCGCTTTGCACCACAAAACGGGCAGATAATCGCTGCACTGGCTGTCTTCCAAAAATCGCAAATCGTCGGCGGCTTGTTGCAGCGCACCATTGCGAAGCAGAATACGCAGACGCAAAACATACACGCCCAAGTCGCCTTTTTCCAGCTCAAGCGCATAATTCACCTGATAGAACGCATCGCGATCGTTATGCATCTCAAAGCAATACTGGGCCAGCAAATAATGGGCGTGGTAAGCCCCTGGCATCACGTCTATCAGGCGCTCCGCCGCTTGCGCCGCCTCGGGCCAGCGGTTCAGCGACGCCATAACGCGCGAATAATGCGTAAGGCGCTCGGGGTTATCGGGGTCCACTTCCGCCGCTTCCTGATAATAGGGAAGCGCCAGCTCGGGGTGTTTCTGCGCGTAAAGGGCATCACCGCAACGGGCAATCATCTCCGCCAAGCGCGCACGACGTTTTTCCGTGCGCACGGTGCCATCGGGTTGCAGGGCGCGCACCACCTCTACCAGGGCCTTTGAGTCCTCAAACGCGCGCTCGTAGCGCTCCGTTGCCAAAAACGCCTGCGACGACAAGTTATAGTATTCATACGGCTCAATATTTTCCGGGTCAATGCGATCGATGAGCTCTACCGATTCTTCGTCGCGCTCGTTTTGCAAGTAGCACCACGCCAGCTCGAAAAGCAGCTTATCGGAACAATCCCCCTGCTCAAGGCGTTGTTCATACTGTTCGATAAGCGATTCGTTCCACTGTTGGCGAACATCGCTCAGCTCCATGAGCTCCTTTTGGTCGCCGCCCGCGGCATGCATCAAATCGCCCAAAAGCTCCACACCTTCGGCAAAGCGCTGCTGACCCGCCAACGATTGCGCTAAAAGCCAGGTCAAACGACGATCCCCGCGGTTATTTTCAAGCAACCCGCGCACAATTGCCTCGCATTGCTCCCATGATTCGCCATCGGCATATGTTTCCGCAAGCTCCTCTTTAAGGTGCTCGTCTTCCGGGAACTCCTTCGTTAGCTCCAGAAGCTTGACAACGCCCATGCCGTCGCCCTGAGTTGCCAAGTAGTGATAGCGCAGCGCTCGTCCGTACGGATGCGTTTCGGAAAGCGCCTCCATGTTATCCAGGAACTGCGCAGCATCCTTCCACTCGCAATGCCCCGCTTGCAAGTAAAGGTCCAGGTAGGCATCGCATTCTTCGGCGTTTTCACCGGGGGAGAACAACTGGAACGGAAGCGCCGGCGGAAACTTCGCGCCATCAATCAGAAGATGATCCACAAACGGACGCGGATACGTTTCGCACAGCTCTTCGCGCCGCTGCGACCACTTGAACGTGTCTTCCAGAACCTGCCACACCTCTTGGGGAAGGTTCCCGTTATGCAGAAGGAACAGCAGCAACATCATTTCTATTTCGGGGCGGCTATCCAGCGCAACCGCAACATCCTGCGTGAGCAAATTGCGCCACAAAGCGGGGTCAATGCGCTTCTGGAAATCCGCATACAGCTCTGTGAGCTGGGATAACCACTGTTCCTCGGGCGTTTTTGCCGCTTCTGCGGCAAGTGCTTCGGGGTCTCCCGATGCGGCAGCTTGAGCGGCTTTTGACTCTTTCGCCGCCTCCTCTTGACGCGACGCCCACGAAAGCGCCTGCTCGTATGCTTCGCGCAGCACCTTGAACTCTTCGGGTTTATCTTCGGGATTCGTGTGCATCAACTGCGTGCGATACGCTTTCGTTATCGCTTTCTTGTCGGCAGTTGGCTCAATGCCCAAAACTGTCCAGTCCATGCGTCCTCCCCTTCCCTCTTTTTTTGCGCACGCACCGCTTACGCCGAGAGCCAGAGCCAGCCGTCAACGCTTCGGTTTACAAGCCAGATACCCAAATCGCAACCCCGCTCAATCCATCCGCACCGACCGTCAAGCTCGCGGCAATCACGAACTCCCCGCCGCGCGCTAGCCGCACCGCCTGCGACAACCACGCACATGCCAGCGCAACCTGGCCGAACGCAACTAAATCCACCCGAAATGACGGCATGCATGATAAATGCCGTCTTGGTCGCACGCGTCCGTCACGTAATCGGCGCGTTCTTTCAGCGCAGGCACGGCATTTCCCATGGCAATGCTCGTCCAGCTCGGACAAAACATGGAAATATCGTTTTTGCCATCGCCAAATACTACCGCATCTTCGTACGGCGCGTGGAAATAGTCCATAAGGAAGCGAATTCCCACGTCTTTATTCATGGGCTCAACGAACAGCGCCCCCGAATTATACGTAACCCACGGCACGTCATCTAGTACGCCCGTGGCCACCAGTGCGGGTATATTTTCTGTAGCGCACGGAATATATACTTTCATGACCTGGGCCAATGCATCAATATCCAAATTGGCGTCATAGCGCGTAGGCAAATAATAATCGCCTGATATCGTTGCGAAATCGGGGTTGCTTGACACGCGCCACGGCACGTTATCCGTAGTTACTGCCCAGGGAACGCCCAGCTCATCAAGGCGATGCAGACACGCTTTCACCGGAGGCAAGTCAAGCGAGCGCATCCATAACAGCTTGCCATCTACCGTAACGGAATTTCCGCCATCGGACACCACATTGCGAATGCCCGCGCTATCAATGAAATCGAGCGCGTTGCACTGCAAACGCCCCGTGGCAAGCGCTACAAAATGCCCCTGCGCTTCCAAAAGACGCAACGCTTCACGCGTGCTATCGGGGATATTACGCGTAAGCGGAATAGCAAGCGTTCCATCGTAATCAAAGAAGAAGTACTTTTTTGTTCCCATAATTATTCTTCACCTGGCTTTTGCGACAAGAAGCGCATCACGCAAGACCAAGCAGCAGCCCCACGCAGCGCACGATAAACGCCACAATCCACGCCACCACGCACTGACCAACCACAATGCCCAGCGCCCATTTTCCACCCAGTTCGCGGTTGATGCTTGCAATTGCTGCCACACACGGCGTGTAGAGCAGGCAAAACACCAGCAAGCACGCACCCGCCAACGGCGTAAACGCCGTTGCAAGAACCGATGCGCCACCATAAAGCACAATCATGGTGGCCACAACGCTTTCCTTCGCAATGAAGCCCGATACCAGCGCTGTGCCAATACGCCAATCGCCCAGGCCCAGCGGGGCCAAAACAGGCGAAAGCAGGCCCGCTATCTGTGCCAACATGCTGTCGGCGGAATCCTGCACCACGTTGAGTCCAAAGCTGAACGTTTGCAGCGCCCAAATCACCAGCACCGCAAGCAGGATAATCGTGAACGCGCGACGCAAAAACTCGCTGCACTTATCCCACATCAGGTGACCAACGTTTTTCACCGCCGGCATGCGATAGTTCGGCAGCTCCATAACAAAGGGCACGGCTTCGCCCTTCAGCACGAACTTCTTCAGCAGAAACGCCACGAAGATGCCCACAGCAATGCCCAGAACGTAGAGCAGCCCCACAACCAGGCCCGCTTGCTGCGGGAAAAATGCCTCGCCCAAGAACACGTAGATGGGCAGCTTTGCCGAACAGCTCATAAACGGCGTAAGGATGATGGTCAGCTTGCGGTCACGCTCCGAGGGAAGCGTGCGCGTTGCCATAACGCTGGGCACGCTGCAGCCGAAACCGATGAGCATGGGTACAATGCTGCGCCCCGAAAGGCCCAGCTTGCGCAGCGGTTTGTCCATGACGAATGCCACGCGTGCCAGGTAACCGCTGTCTTCAAGCATAGACAGAAAGAAGAACAGCACGGCGATGATAGGCACAAACGACAGCACACTGCCCACGCCGCCGAAAAGGCCGTTAATCACAAATGATTGCAGCACCTCGTTTATCTGGGCGCTTTCCATAGCGGCTGCGCACACATCGTCCAGCGCGCCAATACCCGTTTCAAGCAAATCTTGAAGGAACGCGCCAATAACTTCGAAGGTCAGGAAGAAAACCGCCAACATGATCAGGATAAATGCGGGAATAGCCGTAAAGCGTCCCGTAAGGATACGGTCTGCTTTTTGACTGCGCGCGTGTTCGCGACTTTCGTGCGGCTTTACCACGGTCAGGCCGCAGACGCGCTCGATGAAGGAAAAACGCATGCTGGCCAGCGCCGCCGCGCGGTCAAGGTGGCTTTCTGCCTCCATTTGCAACGCAAGGTGCTCGATGGTTTCCAGCTCGTTTTCGTCCAGATTCAGCGCACGCGCAACCAGCGGATCGCCTTCTGCCAGCTTCGATGCGGCAAAACGCACGGGAATGCCCGCCTTTTGGGCGTGATCTTCAATTAAGTGCATAATGCCGTGAAGGCAGCGATGCACCGCGCCGCCGTTTTCCGTAGCGTCGCAGAAGTCCTGGCGCTTGGGGCCTTCGCCGTAATACGCCACGTGCATGGCGTGGTTCACCAGCTCGTCAATGCCTTCGCCCTGCACGGCGCTAATGGGCACAACAGGAATGCCCAGCTGCGCTTCCAGCTCGTTGACCAGCACCGATCCGCCGTTTGCAGACACTTCGTCCATCATGTTCAGTGCCAGCACCATGGGAATATCCAGCTCAAGGAGCTGCATGGTCAGATACAGATTGCGCTCGATGTTCGTTGCATCCACAATGTTGATGATGCCGCAGGGCTTGTCTTCCAGCACGAACTGGCGCGTAACGATCTCTTCCGCGGAATACGGACTCATGGAATAGATGCCTGGCAAGTCTGTGACCAGGGTATTTGCATGGCCAAGCAGCGGGCCGTCCTTACGATCAACCGTGACACCGGGGAAGTTGCCCACGTGCTGGTTGGAGCCCGTGAGCTGGTTGAACAGCGTTGTTTTGCCGCAGTTCTGGTTTCCCACCAGGGCAAACGTCAGCTTCTTATCTTGAGGCAGCGGCGTTTCCTCGGATGCGTTGTGGTAGCGGCCGCCTTCGCCAAAGCCAGGGTGATCGGTTTCGTGAGGATGCCCGCCCGGGAACACACCGCGCTTTTGCGGCTGCCCCGTGTTTCGCTGGGCATCGCCAATGCGCGCAATCTCTTCGTCCACCACATCGCACAGCGTAATGCGTGCCGCATCTTCCAAGCGCAACGTAAGCTCGTAGCCGTGAATGCGCACCTGAACAGGGTCGCCCATAGGGGCGTGCTTCACCATGGTCACGTGGGCGCCGGGAATCAGACCCATGTCCAGAAAGTGCTGGCGGAGCGCGCCTTCTCCACCCACTTGCTGGATAAGCGCGTTCTTCCCAATGGGGAGAAGATTCAGGGTCAGAGCATCATCGGCGGCGTCGATATCAACCGACGGGCGCCCTTCGCCCATTGCATCAATGGAAATAGCTGGCATTTCAGTGCCAGGCTCGCAGCAATTCGCCATATGAACGTTCCTTAAAGCGCACGGTTTTTGTTCTTGATTCGTGCGCCATCGCTTCGCGTTAAAACCTATCTTTCAAGTGCGAAATTATAACGCAACCGCTCTTCAGGAACGAAAAGCATCTTAGAACCCTGACATTTCTGCGGCGGATATCACGTTGGAGCCGCGCGAAGACACAGCGCTTACCGCTGGTCGATGGCGCGTTGCGGACGGGCGAGCCGTAGCCAAGCCGGCATCGGCCCGAAGACACAATGCAAAGCGACAAGCAGCTCGCACGCTGTTGGAGCGCTGCTTTTGCTATCCGCGGTCACCATGCCTGAATTCGAAATGGTCGCAGACTTCACCATCCAGATCGGGAGCGTCGTTTTTCAGAATGCGGTCAATCTTCAAGCGGTAATAAACACGGCATCCGTCATCGCGGGTATTGCAGGTTGACCTTGTGTCAACCCAGTGCTTGCAGTTGTAGCAGCGGTGCGCCCGGACGCGCGGCTCCTCTAAATACTTTGGCGTGTCAATCGCTCCGATAAGGTCCTCGCTGTTCCGGGGCGCGAACCAATACCTGTTTTCTTCCCCGAAGTCGTCAAAATCGTCCAGCATGTCACCATGCTCAATGCTGAAGCCATCCCAGTCGTCGTACTCGTCGTACGTGTCGTACGGGTCGTCATCGTCGAAGTCGTTGTCATCATCGTCATAAAGACTACCGACGCTGAAATACGGCTTATCGTCATCATCTTCGTCGTAGCCCAAGTCTTTTTTCAGCTGCGGATCGGTGGTTGTCGTGTGGGGCACCAAAGAGCCCGGATATGCCCAGTTGTCCTCTTCGTAGCGAACGCGCTCGAAGCCTGTAAGCTTTCCGTCGCCATTTCGGTCGTAAAACGATTGGAAGAAATCCATAGCGCCCTCCTTTAATTTGCCCCGCATCATTTTACCGCGGGCAATCATTTTTGGCTCGTTTTCCCTTTTCAAGCACTATAAATAATTGCAAGTTCACGCCATGTCCCAAAAAACGGACAAGCTTGTTTTCGAAAAAGAATATCCTGGGTTCAGCTTCAGTGTTATGCAGCAGCACAATATTTTCGAAACGACAGGAGGAACCATGCCCACATGCAATCACTGCGGAAGCGAATATTCCGAAAATTCGAGATTTTGTCCGAATTGCGGAGCGGATACCGCAACCGGAACACCCGAACCACAACTCACGCAAACTTCAATCCCGCAGACCGATAAAAAGGCTGCACCTAAAGACAAGCCTTTCTATAAGAGAAAATGGTTTATCGCCGTCATAATCATTCTTGTACTGGGGATTATTGGCTCATTCGGCAGCGGTGGCGAATCTCAAACATCGGAATCAAGCTCAAGCGCATCATCTTCCCAGGTGGCAAACAAAACCGTTGATAAGTCAACGCTGCAAGCCGTTTATAATCAATACATGAACTTTGACCCCGATACGCTTGCCAAGTACACCCAGGAAAGCCAAGCAGGCCTTGCAACGGCGTTATCGGAGGCAAAAGCCGTCATTGACAAGGAAGACGCAAGCGAAAGCGAAATCAAGAAGGCCTACGACAACATTTTTGATGCTGTCAAAAACCTGAAAGAGCCCGAAGTATCAACAGAGTTCAAAAATGCACTGAAGAAAGCGCAGAGCTACAGCGACAACATGCATATGTCGAAAGCAGGAATATACGACCAGCTGATCAGCAGCTACGGCGAAGGCTTCCCCGAAGATGCAGCTCAGTACGCAATTGACCACGTTAAGGCCGACTGGAACCAGAACGCTCTTGCGAAAGCCAAGTCTTACTACAAGAACATGAACATGTCGAAAAGTGCCGTATATGACCAGCTAATTAGCCAATACGGCGAACAATTCACCGAAGAAGAAGCGCAATACGCCGTCGATCATCTTGATGATTAAAGAAGGCTTCTAATCGAATAGGCAGGGGGCGCCGCATGCAAGTGCGGCGTTTCCGTTTCCGTTAAACATACCTTGCATAGTTTTGCGATTGATGGAACACGTGACCAACGTAGACGGTGTCGCCTTTTAATTTGTAAACTGCAAGATAATTATTTATATGCACAATTCGGTAGCCTTTTGCCGCCAGCTCGGACATAGCGCTCACGCTGAATAGCTCGGGCATATCACGCAGCTGTATCATCTGCACCCTGAACTCTTGTTTAAAGTTCTGAGCCGCTTGGGAACTTCCAAGCGCTCCTTCCAAGTAATTCACGATGCTCAAGTATTCCAGCTGCGCCGTTTTGGTGATGACCACTTTAGCCATTTTTATGCCTCGGACTTATCCAAGAACTCGAACACATCCACATAATCGCCGGAGTCGATTTCTTGCTCTGCAAGCATGATGCGCGAGAGCAACTGGGCTTTCGCGGCCTCTTGTTGAAGCGCTTCGTAATAATCAGGTCGAAGCGCATAAAACACCTCGTAGCCGTTCTTCGTAACGGTGATTGGACCGGACGCTTGCTCAACCTTTCTCGCAAACGATGCAGTGTCCTTGAGGTCTTTAACGGGTACGCACGTCTGCATGGCGCACCTCCTTTCTTACAGTGGCCTAATTATACCATTTACAACAGGGAAAATCGACTTTATGTGTTCTCGGCCACATTGGCACGTTTTATATAGGCACCAAACGTAACGTTTTTCCCTTTTCAGATGCCATAAACGCCTATAGTCGCTAGTATGTACCAAAAAACGGACAAGCGATTTTTTACAATGGGATATCTTAGGTTCAGTTTCAACATAAACCTTGGTCAAACAGGAAAACAGGATTGCAACCAGGCGATTCTACGGACCCTATACCACGCAAGGAAGGAACACAAACCATGATGATTTCACCTGAAACGTACGCTGAAGAGCTTAAAACCGACAACCTGCAAAACCTTATTAAAGAACGTGATGAGCTGCTTGAATTCATACAGAACTTCGAGAAGAACTGCATCGATTTCCAGAAACGCGAGCTGATTTTCAGCGGGGACGGTATGGGCATTGACCCATCTCCCCATGCTCTGTACCGAGTGTATCTGGAATATCTAGCAAAAGTTAGCATCGCGATCAGCAATAAATTCAATCAGGAATTCGAATCCGACGCTGTGCCGGCATGAGGGGCAGCAGTGTGAGTCGCCGCGCTGCCAAAACGCAAAGCGCACCGTGCTCACATCGAACGCTCATACTGCGGGTGGCCTTCCCCGCCCGAGATGCGCACGGACAGACGCAAACAGTTCAACTTGGCTCGATTTGGGTCATGTTGTTGAAAAAACGGGGTGAAATTCGAAGTTGTGTTAGGTTGGAAGTACCTTGAAGCCTTTACGCGTTCGGCAGATAAAAAATCCTATTCACCTGTAAGCGTTTGAACTGGGGTTTTACTAAAGCGCATTTATGGGTAACAGAGCTTTCGCCGAAAAATGCCCAAATTTACGACCCCAACCTACTTCCAACCTATCACAACTTCGAATCCAAGGCCCTTATTTCAACAACATGGGTGGAACGAAGGAAAGACATTGCAAAACGCGCCTGCCCACCTGAGAGAAATACACGCGAATGATACGTAACAGCAGACACAGCCAACTGCGAATACCAAGGGGCAAACCAAAAACCATTCACGCAGTTTCAATACGGCAAGCGAGCAGCAAAAGAGCAAGGGAGTTCTTACCGCCAGGTAAGCTCGTAATGCCTTCTCGGAACGGTACCTGTTAAATCATTCGCGGGAAAGCGTTGCACGGCGGTATAATTTGCAGCGTTGTTTGCGTTTCAAGGAGAATCAATGCGGAAATCAGAAGACGGTATTTCTAAATGCCCTAATTGCGGTGCTGTTATCACGGGAAAATTTTGCGAATATTGCGGCACGCACTTTGCGTCCGACGGCGATGCCAAAGTTGTCATCATCAACAACTTCTACGGGCCTGCAGACAACGATTCCGCCGATCAAAGTGCTTTTAATCGCGGCTTCGCAGCAAACAACAACGCGCAGGCGGCTTTTGCGTACGCCGCAACGAACAATGCAAACGCAGACGTCTCCCGCAAATCGCGCCTGGTTGCGCTCTTGCTAGCCGTGTTCTTGGGATATTTTGGCGTACATCGCTTCTACGCGGGACAAATTGCAACGGGCATCGTTTACCTTTTCACGTTCGGGCTTTTGGGCCTTGGCTGGGTGGTTGATATTATCCGCATCGCACTTGGCTGCTATCGCGACGGCCAGGGGCTAACCATCCGCAACTGGTAACGCTATCACGCAGCGCGCAATAGCGTGCGCGGATATATGGGCGACGCGTGAAGTCTATTCCAAAAATTGCAATAAATTTTATACCTGTACTTTTCTTCGGACATGCTCAAGGGTATGTGCAGATTATCATGCTATCAACATCCTCAAAGGAAAGGAGATAGCAATGTACGAACCCACTAAGCAAATCGATCAATTCCTGATTGCCGGATTTCAATGCCACGATGGCGCCGATGTTTTGAGTAAACTGGAAGTCGGCACGAAGCTGGACCTGGTGCCCGAATTCGACAATCCCTACGACCCCAACGCCGTTGCGATTAAGTACAAGGACGTGCACCTGGGATACGTACCACGCGATAAAAACTCCCTGCTTGCGCAGCTGCTTTTCTTTGGCCACAAAGACGTGGTACGCTGCAAAGTTGTCCAACGCAATAAGAAGGCTGACCCGCGCGAACAAGTCCGCGTGAAACTGTATTTGAAAGACAAGCGGTAAGGGAGGAATCGGGGCAGCCCTACAGGGCTAAAACTAGAACAGCGGAAAGAAAAGCGGATTAGAAAATGGGCATTGACGCAAATCAACGCCCATTTTGCAAGAAGGCTGCAACCAACCAAAGCGAATGTGGGCTAAAGGCAATCCCCCTTTAGCCCACATCATTTCTTCGTGCAATTTCGGCACCGATTTTGCGAGGAATTCCCACCACAAGCGCGTTTCCCATGCAGAAAGCACGGTTACCATCACTCATGCCCGTATTGGTCCAACCTTTGGGAAACATTTGAATCTGGTCTAACTCATCAGGGACCAAACGACGAATACGACCGGAATCGCCCAATATGGCATGTTTCGAGCGACTAGCCGCCGAGCCGCCCTCGCCGGTTAAGATGGTGCGAGCAGGACGATCGGTTGGATCGGGCCATGCCATGGCGCCTTCGGTATACATGTACTCGAAACCCTCCGACGTTGTACGCGGCTCTCTCTTTGCGGAACGCTGATATTCCCAACGAGGCAATGCTTCTTCCTTGATGAAGAACTGCTCAGGAATCTCAGAATCAGGCACGATTACATCCGCAAGCGTTGCGAACGGACCCTCAAAATCAGGTGTGACCTTGAAAGTGACCACATGTCCATTCTGCATTGCACCGGCATTCTCAAATGGCGACACTTTCATGCCCAGTCCGAACGATTTGCTCACATCGTAGGGATCGCCCGAAACATCAAGCTCCGAACGGCGGGAAACGCCATCGACAACAGGAAAAGCTTTCGCCATGACTCCCGTCTCAAGCAAGGTTCGGTCCAGATTCCATGTCTCATCGGTCTTAACGCCAAAGATATAAGTGCGGCGGCGTTTTTGCGGCATACCATAATCGGCGGCGTTAATTACACGCCACTCCACTGAGTATCCTTCATCTGCCAAGCACGATAAAATAATTGCAAAATCACGACCGCGCTGCTTCACAGGACTCTTCAAAAGACGATCAACATTCTCCAGAAGCAGGTACTTAGGCTTCTTCAGATGCAGCATACGATAGATATCCCACCACAAAACACCCTTCTTGCCCTCGATACCACCAGCGTGCTTCAAAGGTTTTGCCACGCTGTAGTCCTGGCAGGGGAAGCCTCCCACCAGCAAGTCGAAATCAGGAATTTCACGCGTTCCCGCTTCGTATTCATCAAGAACTTTATTGATATCTTCATTCACGCAGCTGCCTGCACCAAAACGTTCTTCATAGCAACGCCAAGCAAACTGCTTTCCCGGCGTTCCAGGCGGCTCCCACTGATTCGCCCAGATAGTCTTAAAAGGGCCAGCCGACGGCAGGTCAAACTCCGGATGCTCGTCCGAATGATAGCCCTCCAGACCCAGGCGAAATCCGCCAACGCCCGCAAAAAGCTCTGCTACTTTAATAGTGCTTTTAGTCACTTTATTCCCTTTGGAACGCGTCTTCTCGAACTTGCTATTCTATCTGATTATCCATGATCGATCAATCGACCTTTCCTGTCAAGATCGATTTTAAACATAATCGAGCATTCGCTGATTCCGCATGGGCAACAAATTGGACACCAAGAAAATCCTTAAATAGAAATCGGAAGCAAAGCCGGCATACGTTCTCCAAAGCCCCGCTCAAATATCTTTCACGATTTCGTAAACATAGTCATTGTTCAACCAAAAACTTTGCTTCGTCATCCATTGCCCGTCTGGCAGTTCATCGCCATGTTTATCGATGTCGCCAACAACCGTCCCATCATCAAGCTTGTATGCGGAAAGTGGCGCATGCGGACGAACGTGGGCGACAGGATTTTCCGACATGCCCGGCAGATTATTGTAAATGACAGTTTTTCCTGATTGTTGAACCTTTTTCGTGAACTTGATACCAGAACGAACTCTGTCCCGAGCGTTTTCCCAGCATTCACGCAGCGGACCGTCAACATCCGAGCGCGACATCGACCAAAACTTTGCACCCTTAAAGCGGTACGAACCGTCACTTTCTTCGAATGCAACAAAGAAATAGCGGGTTCCATCGAAACGTTCGTAAAGCTCGCTTTCTTCCCAATCTTCTTCCGCGACAAGATTCATGAATTTAAAGGGCGGCAAGGGGAAGCTTTCCCTTATTGCACCGCGCCCCTCAATGCGAACGGTGCGCACTGAGATGTTCGCTTTTTCGAACTCTTTTGCTGTCTCGCCATTGAGGCCAAGCATGCGATAAGCAATCATCCTCCAAAAAGACTTGTTTCTAGGATCGGTCTCGAGCCCAACGCTTCTTGCTATTTCTACATCCTGCATTCCAATATAGGGCTCAATAAGAGAGATAACGAATTCTTCAAACGTACGACCTTGGAGCTGAACTGGGTCTTTGACAATAGATTCGCCGCCATCAAAACCGATGACATAATCATTAAGAACAGAGTTCATATAGCTGTTCTTGTAGCACCATGCGCGCCCGCGGGCCAACTTACCAGGCGCATACACCTTTTGGTCTCGCATGCTCTTCTCACGCGTTGCGCCTTTTGTACAAGCACCCAGATAACGTGTGAGCGATTCCGAGAGCTCATCCGCACGACCTTCGGTGATATAGCGCTGAATGGTCTCATAATCTTCGCGGATAATTGCCATATCCGATTCGGGCGGCGTGAAAAGAACTATATGTTCGATACGCTGGTCATATTTATCAATGGACTTATCTCGCCCATAGTAAATAAGCAAAACATTACTGCCTTTTTCCCACATATGCGAATCTTCAAGACTTGCCTCAATGCTCTCATCGTAGGCAATCATACCCAAAACAAGGCGTTCACCTGCACGAATTGATCCATCTTCTCTTGTGTCAAAACAGGTTGTTTTAAGCTCAACGCCCGCCTTTTCAAAGTCTGCATGAGCATCGCTATTCGCCTTGTAACCGAAATAGCGCTCTTCAATAAGAGTGCCCACACCACCTTTGTACGCTACGTCATCGTATTCGGTCTTACCAGCCAACCCCTCTGGCGTAATCCCCAAGTCAAGCACTTCCCGAAAGGTATGCCCTTCCAGTTTCTTTGCGTATTTAAGCAATGCACCCGGATTGCTCAAGTCGATGTTCGCATACTCATATTTAGGCAACTGCTCTGACATACTCCCCCCTTCCGCTAATTTCAAGTAAATCCACCCGCTACGCTTGCGTGCGGCGCTTACGACGGCGGCGGATGATGACAGCAACGCATTCAACCACCAGGAAGAGCGCCAAGAAGACCGCAAGCGCCACTTTCAACGCATCCTCCAACTGCGTTGTGGGCACGGTTCCATGGGCCACGTTTTCCGCGAAATCGGCAACATGTTCCACAACACCCTTCTGCGCAACTTGCACCTGGTCATCCCTTTCGCAAATCACCAAATAGCGCTGGTAATTTCCATCGTAAGGATGACATGTTAGAAGCGTAACCAAGTCCTGACCAGGCCGAACAGCAAGCGCTTCCGTATCGTTGGGCGTAATAATCTGCACCTCTGCAACGCGGTAACGCATAACCTGCCAAGGAGTCGTGACCTCAACGCCATCGCCCACAGCAAGCGTCTCAATACTCCTGAACTGCGGCACCCGATGCGCCGCAATCACACAATTCGAGCTCTCTTCGCCTAATGGCATGCTAGTCCCCGACACCACAGCTGCGCCCTTCGCCAAATTCGCATCCGATGCGCCCAGGTACAAGGGCAGCTTGGTATCCATTGCGGGAATATCAACAGTACCGATAATTCCATCGGAAAGCCCGTACTGCGCAAAAGCGTCAAAAGGCACGTCCGCAAAGCCAAACGGATCATTAACGGTGCGAACGCCTTCGCGTACTTCGGCGTTATACGCTTTAAGGGGCTCAATTTCGTCAACAACGGTCGATGGGTTGCCCACGCCTTCGGACGAATCGGGCGCGGCGCTCAGGCTTTCCTGGATTTGAACCACCCGCTCATTCACGCCTTTTTGCGAGATTGCCGTGCTAATGTTAGGCGCAAAAACAAGCCCAACACCCACGATGATGAGGCAAATGCCCAAAACAAAGCGGACGGAATCAAGGATGCTCCTCTTTTTACGCGCACCGCACCTCTCTCGCGCGCCACCGCAGGACTCATCCATAGAGGACGACCCTTTGCGCACTTCTTGTTCTACCAGCTTTTTTAACCCCATGAAACAAGCACCTCATCAGGAGTTATAAATAATTTCTGCAAGCATTTGCTCACCCCAGGAGTATTCCGCAAGAAACTCCCCTTCGAACCTATCCCGATCGGTACTAGTCTTATCCTGCCAATCGTAATAATCGCAATCGAGCATTGCCGTGTTGATAATTTGCCCACGCGGCGTGGAGATAAGCAGATCAGACAAGCTTTTTTCCGCCAAAGCCGCCTTCAGTCGAGAAAGTGCGTTGTAATAGACCTTCATGAGCTGATTGCTGTACGGCCTGCCCTCCCAAAGAGCGCTGTAAATTTCCTCGTTGCTGGCCTCTTTGCCACGCCGGACAACTACAAACGCTAGAATTTCTTTAGCCTTGCCCGTCAATGGAACCGGCTCGTCGCCCCTGAACAGGATAAATCGCCCAAACGTCTGCGCGAACAGACGCTTTCGCTGACGCGCCGCAAGCAAGCGCATGCGTTCCATGGCCAGTTCAAGCGTTTCTTCCGTGTACGGTTTCATAATGTAATAGTCGGCACCAATACGATTCGAGTCCAAAACATATTCCCCGTAAGCAGACAAGAACACAATGAGCACTTTAGGGTCAATCTCGCGCAGGTGCTCCGCAAGTTCAATGCCGGACATTTTTGGCATTCTTGCATCAAGAAAAGCGATATCAATGGGTTTTCTTTTGCGAAGGCCAACGCCTCGAGCGGCTTTTGGAACCGCCCTACTATCTGCAGGTCTTCTATGCTCGCACTCATTCGAATGAAGCCTTTTATCATGATTGGCTCGTCATCGACAATAATCGCCCTCATGGCGGTCCCCCCCTCGCTCTCTGCAAACGGGCGTTTACATTCGCTCGTAAGACCAAAAATACGTTGGCGCAAAACCGTTGCTCTGATCGACATCCGTAAGCTCAAGTTCCCCTTGGAGCTCAAAATCACCCTGCCCACCAGGCTGTTCGTCGGCCTCGGGAACCACAACGGTTACTTTCGTTCCCGACCCCAAAACGCTCTCGAACGTAATCTGCGCGCCCAGAATCTGGTTCAACCAGTATTCAAGGTTGATAAGGCCCACAGAATCCCTTTCGCCCAAGAGAATCTGCTGCCTAACTTCATCAACGTCAAACCCAACGCCGTCATCAATGACCTCAATAACATGTCCGCCATCAATACGTCGTACATTCACCGTAACAACGCCTTCTTCTTTGTCGAAAATACCGTGCTTAATCGCGTTCTCCACAAGCGGCTGAATACTCAGCGGCACAATCTTGAAATCATCGTCTTCAATATTGTAGAGGACATTAAGCCTTTCGCCAAAACGCATCTTCTCAATATGCTCGTACGCTTTAATGTTGGCCAGCTCCTCGCTGAAGGAAATCAGAGCATCGCTTGACATAGATCGAATACAAGCACGTAAATGCGTGGAAAAGTCCAAGATGAGGTTGGATGCGTATTCGGGGTCGTCAAGGATAACCTCACGAATGGAAGCAAGAGCGTTGTAAAGAAAGTGAGGCTGCATCTGGCTTGCCGAATTCTTCAAACGCGCCAAGGTGAGCATTTTGGAAATTTCGCCTAGTATCTGCTCGTCATATTCCTGACGCATTTTGTACTCGGTGATATCGGCCACAGAAGAATACCCGCGCATAATGCCGTTGGCGTTGCGGCGCGACTCCATGGTGTCAAGAACATAAATCAGCGAACCATCTTTGCGTTCAAGCCGGTACTCACACGTTGCCACGCCCGGTTTTGCGGCAAGCTTGTAAACGAATTCAACGAAATTGATGCGGTCGGGCTCGTAAATGACCTGGCAGTAATTCCGATCGGGACCAATACGATCCACAAATTCCTGAACGGCGTAGCCAGTCATGCGCACAAGGCTTTCGCTGGCATATTCCAGGTGAATAGGGTCGCCCAGATAGCATCGGTGCATTCCGCTTGGAACAAAAGCCGACATCTCGGACAGTCGCCTTTGCTCTTTTGACTCGGCGTAATCAGCAAGGGTTTCCAGTGCGCCATCGCTAGCGGAAATGAGCTTTTCTAGGCTTTCGATTTGCTCGTTTTTGTTACTAATCCACCTTTTGGCACGAAAAAGAAGCAGCAGGAGCATGGCGGAAACAAAAATCGATGCAACAGCAACAATCATAACAATAGCAACAAGCACATACGATTCCGCGTTACCACGAGCGACCAAGCCCAGACCAAGGTAGGCGACCACGCAGGCTGTGGCCAAAAGAATGGCGACCGCGGCAACAATGGCAATATTTTGGTTTTGCTTGCTGACTATCATGCTCTACCCCTTTCGCGGCGGCCCCGTTTTTCTTGAAACTGAAGGCTGATGCCTCTGTGCAGCGGGATGTTTCTGCATGGCAGAGCGTTTTCCCATGTCGGTGCACATTTGTGAAGCATTGCGGCTTTTCTGCCGCCTTCTGCGCAACGAAAAAACAGCAAAAAGCAAAACCGCAATGGCAGCAAAGCCCAATATCAATTCGGGAAGCACCGAAGCAAGCGTCACATCCCAGCGAGGAGACTCATTCTCAATTGCAGTTACGTCTTCTTCCGGCAACTCGCAGCGTTCCCCCTGCACAAGAAGTCTATGAGAGTTGATTCCGTAAGGAGTACAGGTTACCAGGGTGATTAAGTCTTTTCCGTTCACCATTGCGAGCGAATCTGTTTCCTGGGGCTCAACAATCTCAATGCATGTTACCTTATAACAAAGCGTTTCGCCCAAAGCTTCAAAGAATATGTATTCGCCTTTTTTGATTTCTTCAAGGCGATCAAAGATTTTCACAGAAGGCAACCCCGTATGACCAGCCACAACGCAATGTGACGTGGTGCCACCAATGGGTAGCGACGTTCCCGCAAGATGTCCCGCGCCCCGCTTCAAAACGTCTTCGGATGTTCCGTGATAGATGGGTACAAAAATTCCCAAGGAAGGAATCCTGATTACCGCCATTGCTTCTTGGCCAGACACCGACATAGCCCTGGCATATTCATCTGAATCAATTGACGGACGATCAGGGTCAAAGGGATCGCTCACGTACGTCATGCCCTTGGCAAGACGGTCGTTATAATCAAGCGCCTCGGCCTTCAGCGACTCGATTTCTTCATTGGGAAGCTGCTCTACTGCCACAATGTTTTCTTTGGCAACCTTTTCCTGAGCAGCGCTGATAATAAGATTGCTTGCAACAGGATACGCCAGACACGCCAAGCCTAGCGTTAAAGAGACAAATATCAGTATTCTTCGGAGCTTAGAATTCACAGGTATTGCTCTTCCCGTAAAAAACAACGGGAGGGACATCAAGCCCCTCCCGAAGCTGTCACATGTTCTGCCTAGTGTACCATCAGCAGACTATCGGCGAATTAGTTCTCTTCCTTGCGACGCGAACGAACGGCAAGGAAAATGCCGCCGCCCACAAGAATCAGACCAACAGCAGTGATTGCGAAGGTGCCAGCACCGCCGGTGATAGGCAGATCGGGGACGGGTTTGTCAACCACGGAATCGCCAATGACCAGGTAGTTGTTTTCAGCATCGGTCGTTGCCGGGTTGTTGCCCTTGCAAACGTCCGCGTTCAGCGTGATGGTCTGATCGGAAGCCTTCAGGAATCCCGAAGGAACGCCCGTTTCCTTCACTACATAAGTGCCTGCCGCAAGATCCTCGAAGTACACGTAGGCCACGCCATTGACAATAGCAGACGTGCAGGTACGCGCGGTACCGTTCTCATCAAGAATGGCGTTAGTTCCCGTGCTGTCGTACAGGGTGAATACGGCGCCCTCAAGAGGAGTCTGGACACCTTCTTTATCCTCGCCAACCTTGGAGAATACAAAACCGTAGGTCTGAACGGTCGTAATGCTACCAGACTCTACCGTGGAATCCTGATAGGGGTTGGGGTTGAACGTGACTTTTGCGGTGTTGCCCGTTACGTCGGTTGCATCATGGGAGAAAGCGGCAGAAGTGAGCTTTGCATTGTACTTAACCGTAATGTTCTGACCAGGATTGTTCAGGATGAACGTCTTGGTGAAGGTGATAGTATAGCCATTGCCATCAGCGGCAACATTGTAGTCGCCAGCGTTTGCACCTGTTACCGTAATGCTGCTCATGTCAATTTCAAGACCAGCAGTGGGCTTGTCGCCAATCACGAACGTTGCGTAAGGAGAGTCTGCTGGATAGCTTGGAACGGCCGTAGTAATCTGGAATGGAACGGTGTCGCCCGCGGAGTATTTATCGGTTGTAGGTGCGTAGCCTTCGCCAACGCCCTTCGTAATGCTCACGGGCGTGCTTTTCACGTTAACCGCGAAATCAGCCGCTGCCTGGTAGCCAGCGGTGCCGGCAACAGGAGAGACGTTCACGACCATGTTCTGGTACACACGCGTATTTCCGCTGGTAGACGTAACGCGCACCAGGTAATAACCGGAACCAAGGGTCAGATCGGCACTGGTGGCTGTTGCGGTAGCAGTAGCTGCTGCAGTATCGTTGACAAGGGCCCCAGCAATAGTACCGGCGGCAGTCTGCATGTCAGAACCCTGCGCGAACGTATAGCCATCGCTCGTAATGTCCTTCAGACCCTCAACGGTGTTATAGGGAGCAGGCACGTTTGCGGCAAAGCTGTAGGTCAAGTTGTTGGAGGCGTCAATTTGCGCATCCGCAATAAGAAACGCCTCAACCGTATCGCCCACCTGCAAGTCGTTGATGGTCACCTTTGTGTCTTGCACGTCGTTGCCGCCCGACGGCGCCGCCAATGCCGCTCCAGGCAAGGCGACCGCAAGGAGCGCCGCAAGCGCAAGAGACAGCAGTTTTTTCTTAAACTGTGTAGCTTTCATTCTCGAACTCCTTTCTTATGCCCGGCTTACCGGACCCTTATTTATATTCACCCGGTTACCCGAAAGAATCCCTTAGTGATTAACACCCGATTTCAAGCGCCTTACTTGCGACGTCAAAGCTATAGCTGCCGCAATCAAAAGAAACGCCACGCCTGCCACTCCTAACACCAAACCGCCTGAGCTTCCTGAACTGGGAAGGATGGGAATCTTCTTGTTGTCTACGGTGATATGGACAACGTTGTTGTCATCGGGCGTTACTTCTACCTTATTGTTTTCATAGAAGAAAACGCGATAGTCGTTATCAACCGTAATCTCAATAGGCTTATCAAGCAGCTTATAACCAGCCAGCGCATAGGTTTCAACAAGCCAATACGTTCCCGGCTCTAGACCGTAGAAGTACAGCTTTCCATCTGCATCCGTAAAACCGCTACCACCAGGGATTGAGCTACCAGAATCAGCCCAAACAGCAGCCTCGGGGTCTTCTTGGGCATAAGAGCCGTCGCCGTTGTCAACGCGAAGACTGAATCCCACGCCAGAAAGCGTCTGATGACTTGTCTCGTCGCGTTTCAAAAGACCAAGACCCAGCATTTTTCTATTTGTGACCTTATCAATGGCGCTCGGAACAGTCATGTTCTTCTGGTCGCTTGCCAAGTCCGCATCGTGCGTGCCCGCATGATCCTCAATCAACGTTTTATTCGTGGTCCAGCAAAGCACATACGGACCAACCGTACGCGGGCTGCTTCCCAACGAATACCCAGGCGGAGGCGTTGTTTCAACCGCGGAATATGTTCCCCACGGAAGATTGCGGAACTTCACCGAACCGTCTGCCTGCGAAGTTGCCATTATTGGCTGGCCGTTTTCATCGAGCACAACTTCTCCAACACCGTTAAGCAACGTAAAGATTGCACCGGCAAGACCTTTGCCTGAGTTCTCGTCGATTTTTAAGAACTCAAAATCGTAAAGCAGGCCCTTTACTGCAGGGATGGGGAAATAATGCGGGGAGCGCGTCTCGGCACCAACGTCATACAGCACCGTTGTCGCTCCATTTGTATCGTTTATCGCGATCGCGCTTGGCGTGTTATTCGGATAAGCGCAGCTCTCAAAGCCCGAAGAAGCCACGTCCAGCGAAACTTCGTAGCGCATCTCAAGCACATCGGTATAGAAGGCAGTCAACTTGCCGTCGATCTCAACTTCCTTGACCCCTTCCAGCTCGGTCACTGGCCCACTAAAGCTCGTTCCCGGAAGCGTGCCCGTGCCTGTACTCGTCGAAAGATAAGGCAGGGCGGGGTAATCTGCGGTGGGAAGCGTCCATGTGAGCGTGCCTCCCGTGGAGCCAATCTCAGGCTCGTCAACGGTGCCTTTGTCGGCAGAAACAAGTCCCTGATAGATAATGTTTTGCCCCATGGGATCAGTTACTACATGAGGATACACGGAGTCATCGGCAAAGGAAAACTGAGAGGCCACACTGCTTGCATCGACATCAAGGAACAGCTTTTCGCCATTTCCTGCAGCAGAGACCAATTCGCTCCAGTTAATTCCCGTTACAAGGCCCGATTTAGAGAATTTTTGACTTGACCAGCAGTACGAGCCATTCGGAACGGCTCTAATTCGTTTTTTATTGTCGGGATCGTGAAAATTACCGTATCGAACAACTTCGCTTGTGCTTCCATTCGGAAGCTTGTAACGAACATTAATTGGCTCGTAGTAGGTCTTTTGGGTAGCCGTAAGGGCATCGTACTCATCTTGAGACAACAACTTCGTAGCACCCGAATTAGGGTTGAAAGAACTTGCTTTATTGTGAGAAGCATAATTGTCCAAGCTCTTGAAAAACTCGGTCCAAGACAATTGCGGCTCCACATTAAGATAAATCTGAAACTTGTTTTCCGTATCGGTAGGAAGAACGGCCTTTTGCACACGCACGGCTCCATCGCTGGAATAAGAATACGTGCCATCGCCCGCTTTAACACTGGAATAATTCTCGCGAACAACTTGCCATTCGTTCTGCTCGCCCGAAGGCATGCCGGTTGTTGCGCTGTAATGTTCTGCGTAAACAGCGGCCATGTTGGATTGCGCCGCAGAAGCGTTGGCCGCCAAAGACGCGACGGAAACCGAAACGCCAGCATCCGCATCGGCATTGGCGGTTTGGTCGGAATCAACACCCGCATCCGTATCTGCGCCAGCGTCTTCTGCGGATTCAACGGACGTGAGGCCATCCGATTCGGCGCCTTCTCCTTCTAGAGTGCCTTCGGACCTGGATCCTGCCGAGACGTCACCTGCTACGACGCCTTCCCGATGTTCATTTGAATCAACCGAAGAGAGAGTTGTCTGATCATTGCCCGTATTAACAGTGGCATAAGAAACCGAATGGGTCGCGTCCGTTGTTGTTTCTTCCTGATCCGCCGCGAAAGCGTACGGCCATGAAAGAGTCGCCGACACCAAAATTGCCAGCAGCAAGCAGAACGCAGAACGCATGCGCTTCTTCGTTTTTGATTTCGCTGTAGCCATTCTCATCAATAACATCCCGCCTAGACAGATTCGTAAGCAGACTTCTCGCTTCGCACACGCCAAGCATTGTTCCACGCGCTTTATATCGTCCGTTAGCGAATCTTCTTTTTTGCATTGCGAGTCGCACATCATTCGGATCCGTGCATGGAATGCACCGCTGATCGAAATGGGTGAACGATTCGCTAGCTCGCGATAGTGTAATCAGCCTATACCAACATCTTACCAATGCGCGGCGTAAAAGTAAGTCTTAGTTTACTTTTATTTAACAAACACCACAAAAAAAATGGTGCAAGTTAAGTTTCGCGGCCGACGGCGACGCTTGGCATTCGGAGAACCCAGGCGATAGGCAAGAGCCTTCGCTACGCTTCGAACAACTCGCCGAGCACCTTCTCGGGCGCATTGAGGAATTCCCGTATTACGCAGAAATGTTCCGCGGCCCAATGATCCACCTCTTCGATGCCTTCGCTTGCCAATTCAAGCAAACAAACCCCAGGAAACGCCATAATCATGGGGGGATGCATGGCAATAATGAACTGCGAACCATCGTCCACCAGGCGTTTTATTTGAGAATTTCGAAATCGCACGGAATGAAAACCGAAAATCCACTGAATGAATTATGAAAATCACACTGAATGGAAATGCAAAATTCCACGGAATGGCTTCCCGAGCCCAACGAGCTCTATTGTCCATAAGAACATCCGATAGGGGCTATAATCTTAGAATCGCAAACAAATCTGGATTTGGGAAAGGTCGCGCATGACCATCATTGCTCACCAAAAGAAAAAACTCACTTTCGAAGAGCAGATTGTCCACATGAAAGAAAAGGGCATCAGTTTTCAGATTTGCTCCGAAGAAAGCGCGATTGCTTATCTAAAAGCAAAGAATAATTACTACCGCCTTGCCGCTTTCAGGAAGCTATTTCCTAAATATGAAGGCGGAGAACATAATGGGCAGTATATTCAGTTGGATTTCGGACAGCTTCGCGACCTTTCTTACCTTGATCAGAATTTGCGATCAGCGTTCTTGTCCATGGCGCTCGATATAGAGCATTATGAAAAGGTTCGAATCCTCAAAAGAATCACCGAAAGCGCAGACGAGGATGGTTATTCCATTGTTGTGGACTACAAGGATTCCCTCGCAAAGAAAAGGGCTGAGATTTTAGAGCACGAGATTGGTCAGCACGACAACGACACCTATTGCGGGAGTCTTCTCAAGAAATATCGTCACGATATGCCCGTCTGGGTTTTTCTTGAAATCATGTCCTTTGGTCGCTTTATTGATTTTTGCCGATTCTGCGCAGAACGCTGGAGCGATAAAGCACTACGAGACGAACATTACATGTTGAAGAAAGTGAAGTCCATCAGAAACGCGGCGGCCCACGGCACATGTATTATCAACGGTTTCGCGGAAACGGAAAATACAGAAGTCAATCTTCCAAGCCAGGTTTCGCAAAGTATAGCAAGAATGAATATTTCCAAAGCAAGAAGAAACTCAAAGCTCGCCAATGCAAGAATGAGGGAAATTGCAACACTTCTGTATCTGCATGACCGGATTGTCCGGGATGGTGAATCCAAAAACAAAGCAAAAGATGCGCTTCATCGAATCTTTTCTTTATTCAACGAGGCGCATCTATATCCCGAAAACAGTTTGGTTTTTTCGTCTATTAGTTTCATTGAAGCATTGACGAAAGGATATAACCTGTCATAATTTCACTATCTCGAAAAGCCAGAAGGCTTTGCAGGGCGGGACTGGGCGACTGGTTTCGCCCTGATTTTTTTGGAGAGAATCGAGGGAAGCCTGCGTCCCTGTTCAGAGCCGGAGGCTTCCCTCGATAACTGAAGTATAACACGCATCACATTCCCGACTGCGACGTTTGGCGTCCGGAAAGCCCAGTGAAAAGCGCAGCCAGCCCGCTACTCCTGCATGTGGCAGTTGCGACAATAGCGGCGTACGTCGCAGTAAAGTGCCACGCAGAATCTCTCGCCTTTCCTTCCCCCGTTGCAAGCCCATACTGCCAAAACGTTTACGCATGCACCAAGAATCAACCATGCACAACAACCTGACCTGTCATAATGGTCGCATTACGGCATGCTAATTGCGCAGATAAAACGACAGAGCCATCGCGCAAAACACAAGAGGATTTGCAAGGGACAAAACCAGAGGAAAGGAAGTGCCATCATGGAATGCAGAGAGCACAGCAGCGGCAACGACAAATACGAACCCGGCAGTCTTCTACCCAGCCCAAAACCTTACGAAGGTCCTCATTTCGATGCTCGAGACTATTTGCTTGACGAGTACTACACGGGAACCGATGAAAACGGCCTGCCAAATCTTGACGACTTCGCCAACATGGTTGAAACGGGCGTAATTGATGTTCCCAACTTGGATCAGCGAATCGAGATGAGAGGCTTTAGAGAAAGGCTAGACAGATTAACGATCGCCGATTTCGAGGAACGTGGTCTTCGAAACGGCATTGACTTGCGCATTACTTCGGCCGATCTTTGGGCAGACATAGCCTGGTACTCCACCGAAACGGAATACGACGACGATCTGGAAGAAGAGCAGCTAATAGCTAACGTCAAAGAGGGCGACACGCTAGCTGTGCAGCTCTCCGATGAAGAAGGCTGGGTGGAGCCCGCTTTCCTGAACGAAGAGGGCGTCAAGCTTCCGCTTTCTCCTTATCACGACTACGACCAGCTTGAATTCGAAAAGTTGATGCCTTTGGCCGAAGATGGCTGGATTTTATCATGCGTTGTAACAGGCGTCGAAGTATTCGGCGGAACCAGTGAACCAGCAGATCCCGACTTTAATTGGCGAGTTTGCCAAATTACGACTGACGTGTACGGACATCCTGGGCATCTGAAGGAAGAAGATACGCTCGCATACGAATTGCGTAACGAAATCGAGACGGCAGAGCGAGGGCGGATGCCAGGCAGCGCCTTTCCCGATGACGAAGAGGTGAATTGAAATCATCGATCCCTTCAGGCACGAATGGTTCCCGACGATGTTAGCGGCATTCTTGTTTCGAAGAAAAAGCAGCCTGAACAAGTTTGGCAAATCTTAAACGTATAGGTGATAGTTGCCTTGAAGCTGCGCTCGTCAACAAGCCCGATCAAGATTTTTCCGTTCGCGTCGGCGATGCGATTCAAGTCGATCTTACCCAAGCAGCGGAGGATAAAGTTTTGCTGACATCCGAAATATAGAGAAGCAATTTACTGCTCGAGAAGCAAGCAAGGTCGGAGTTTCACTTTCTTTTCACATTTTTAATGAAAACGTGTTCTCTTTGGAGCGGGAAAAGATTCGCCTGTTCTCAAAGCGATCGCTTTTTCGAAATCCACGGAATAGAAACCGCAAATCTCACGGAATGAAAAGTCAAAATCTCACGGAATAGCTTGATGGCAACGACTTCCCTCAACGGGGAAGTTGGTCTGCGCTTTCGTTGAGGGGGTGAAAATTGGGAATAGTATTCCCAATTTTCACCGCTTCTTTAGCGCTTCATGTTAAAGACCTGCAATATCTGCAAGTTTTTAACATGGATAGCTTTGTACAACATTGCGCGAGCAAACGAAAACGTTTCTCTGCTCACAAGCGTCTTGAATGCGAAACACAATTCGTTCTAAATCGCCCAAACAGGAATGGCCTGAATGTCTTTAGAAATAAAATAGGGCTCTTTCGTCTGGCAAACAACATGTCCAAAACCCAGCTCGTAGCCTGCAATGTCTTCCAAACAAGCGAAGTTTCTTACGGCATCGCTTCCCACAGTTGCCGCCATCTTCACCTCTACAGGGTGCAGGATATGCCCTTCCTGGATTACCAGATCTATCTCCCTTTTCTTGGAGTCGCGATAGAACCAAATATCCCGCAAGCTTGCGCCGGCGTTCATATAACTTTTCAGCACCTCCGATACCACGAAAGTCTCAAAGATATGTCCCGCCGCAGCACCGTTACGCAGCTGATCAGGAGTAATCCATCTTGTCAGATGACAAACAAGCCCCGTATCCAGGAAGAAAATCTTGGGCGTCTTGGTAAGCCTTTTGTCCACATTGGGAAAGAAAGGCTCCACAATTCGAACGATGTTAGACGCCTGCAGAACCGAAAGCCACGCTTTAATGGTCTTGTGGTCCACCCCAACAACGCCCCCAACATCTGAAGCGTTAAAAAGCTGGCCCGTCCTTGCAGCGCAGGCGACCATGAAGTTGTAAAACTTCGACTCGTCCTTTACGTTAATTAGGTCTCTCACGTCCCTCTCGAGATACGCGGAAACATAATCTGTATAGAAGAAATCCCAGTTCACATCCTTGTTTTGCAATTCGGGCATCGACCCTCTGTGGATGATTCCCCAGATATCTTCAGCAGATGCATTGCCTGCAGTTTTGACGAGACAAGGAATATAAGGCCCGGTCTTGTCACATGATGCAAGGAGCTCCCTTAAACTCAAAGGGGGCAGCTCGAGAATTCTTATTCTTCCTGCCAAAGACTCGCTTACGCCCTTCATAAGATGATACGTCTGCGAACCGGTAAGCACGATGCGACCTTTCTCATTGGATTGATCAACAATCCACTTCACTGAAGAGAACAGCTCGGGTACCCGTTGAACCTCATCGATGATGAGCGGAAGCTCCTTCGACTCAAAGAAAAGCACGGAATCCTGCAAGGCCAGAGCCCTCTCTCGAGGATCGTCCATGGAGACATAGCCGAAAGAATCTCCAAGGTGATGCCTAAGAGTGGTTGTTTTACCGACCTGCCGAGCACCAGTGACCAGCACGACTTTTCCCTGTCCAAGCATGGCATCGATTGCAGATTCAATTTCGCGTCTGATATACATAGGTGGCCTCCTTTTCCAGCAAGGCCATTGTCCCATGTTTATGTTTTGTGGTGAAAATTGGGAATAGTATTCCCAATTTTTACCACATTTTGAATACTAAGACACATCGCGCGAATATGCTCTTGTTTTCCAAAACGAGAACGAAGGACGACTCGTTCCGCCAAACGCACTACAGCTACGACGCCAGCGATTGCCGAGCAAGCCCCTGGCATCACGGCTCGCCACTGCCTGACTCATACTTCTTGCGGATCTCGTTCAGCTTCGTCAGCGCGTCCGCAAGAGGAATGCGCTCTTGTTCGATCCTGCGAACCCCACTCCACTTGGGATCGACAAGACGCAGGTAAAGTTTCCGTTCGGATTCGCGCAGGCCCAGCAACAGCAAAGGCTCCTTCGGCTTAATCTCATTGCCTTTTCTATCCACGCGCGTTCCAAATTCCTCATAAGTCTCAAATGCAGGGATATCCATGAGCATGCTCTCACACGCAAGGCTGCGCTCCCGGTACCCGCTCAATATTTCCAAGCCAGCAGCGTCCATGTCGCCCCAATAAACCACCAGATTCGCGCATTGAATCCAATCAATCGGCGTAACGTTTTGTATTCCAGCAAAACCATCGCCCATCACCGCAACGCCACGCTCAACATCGGGAAACCACAAAGCAGAATCGCGGTTTTCGCAGATTACAACCACTTCCGGTCTGTAAGGCAGAGCGCAAGCATCGCCTTCAACCCATGAATCAAAACGACGCTCCCCCTTGGAAAGATACGTCGGATCAAGATACGTGAACCTTACCTGGGCAGGGCGATCTTCTAATGGCAGCCTTTCCAAACCGGCAAGCTTTGCAACTACGGAACGCCTTCCCTGCGCGTCAAGCCACTTCGCGTGGAATCCAACAAGCGGCATCTGCCTGGCCGTAAGACCCCGCGCATCGTTTTCTCTGAACCACACTCCCGCCCTACAAGCAAGATCGAAATCAACATCATCGGGCACTGCGCGCTTCATTTCGCGCAACAGCTGAGCGATATCTTCGTTGCTGATCCACGAAAAGTCCTGGCGAAGTCGCCGCGTGCGCTCACACGCCTGTCCGTAGGCCTTCTTCTTCCCAGCTGCAACAGCCAAAGAATCCATATTCTCAATCACAAAATGCGTCGGCAGGCTCTGCTTCGTACCGCCAACTATTCTTGTTGCGCACTCCACGCCCAAGCCAAGCGATTGAGCCATGCCACGCAGCTCGTCTCCCAAAGCACAAATATCTGCAAAGTGAGCTTCAAGCTCCTGTTTTGAATACGTTCCAAGCGGTACCTTTTTAGGCCATTGCGCATCGGAGCAGCCTGCAGCTTCCTTAGCCCACAATCCCTCATAGAGCCGTTGAAACGAAACTTCGATAGTTGCTGCGCTCTTAAGCATTTGCCGTCGCCTTCTCTACCAGCTTCGTCTGAGATACGCGAGATACACCCTTGGTGTTCTTCGTTATGTACACACAACCAGCTGCGTAGGGCGCAACAGATTGAAACTTATCCTCGGGCGTAGCCACTATCAGCTGAAACCCGAAACTCTTCCAAGCCGACACAGCGCGCGCAGTAAATTCGCTGTCTGCCTTGATAAATCCTTCGTCAAGCATCACGGGCGCAAATACGGGCTTGCTGCCCGCTTCACCACCCAGGCTATACAGCAATGCGGAACCCAAAATGAACGCAACAAGCTCCTGGACTTCGCCGCCACTTTTACCAGCAAGCGAGTTGTAGTAGCTGTCTTCGCGCTCCAATTCCGCAGGCCAAGATGCCTTTGCAGAAATCTCCACGTGGCGACGCCTGTCAAGCAAGGCATCACGGTCCATGCTGCCTGGGCGTATTTGATCCATGAATCCTTTGATGTCGTTATAAAAGCTCACCACGTCGAAATCCGCAGTCGCGTTGCCGGCAAAGTCATTCAACGTACGCTTGAATTCCGCAACACGCTTGCTTTCCTTCACGCGCAATGAAATCTGCAGTCGTCCGCCATCGACGCCAAAAGGCAAATCAGCCAAGATGCCATTAATCGGCTCGATGCGATCCTCCATTTCCTGTACCGCCTTATCGAAGGAGCTCCGCAGCTGAACTAAATCCTCGCGAATCCAATGATGCATTTTATCCGCCCAGTGCGCTTCCTGCTCATCGATGCCCTGATGCTGTATCTCAGCAAGAATAGCAGCGTATTCCTGGTAGGACTCCAGCGTTTCACCTCGATTAGGGTCCCACCATCGACTCTGGAACAGGGAAAACGCTCGCTCGATTGCCTGTTTGTCGGCGTCGGCGCGCTTTTCTGTTTCCGTCCGCTTGTCGCAATTTCCCCGATTCATTGCTTCTGCGAATTCGGAGAAGGCATTATGAAGGTCACGCACGGTCGGATAAACCCGCTCTTTTTCTGCGGCAAGGCCCTCTATATGCTGTTCCTGATCATCGGGCAGTTCAAACTGAGTCGCATCAAGGCTATTCGCCTCTGACTGCAGGGTAGATAACTCCTCGTTCAGTCGTCTGAGCTTTTCCTCAGCGGCTCCTTCCCGTTTCACGCAATCAATCTTTCGCCTTTCAGCAACTTCGTACTGCTCACGCAGTTCAGCAAGGCGCTTGTTGCCCTTCAGGAACTCTTCAAGCTCGCACGCCAATCGCTCAACGCTTGATTCGGCGCTAATCACATCTATCTTGTCGAAGGAAATCTCCAGCAGCCGGCCGCACGCCCTCCATTTACCCTCGGCAAGTGCACGTTTCTTGTCGATTTCTTTCCTTTGCTTTGAGAGCTCCGCATGCTCTGCCGCCAACTGCGCCAAACGCTTGGTCAAACGTTCGATGGTCGCTTCGTTCGAGAAGCCAATAACGTTGCGGTCGCCGCATGCGCGACCATGGGAACCTTTGAATTTACGGCGCATCTGCCCAGTCTTAGTGATGCGCAGGTCATCTCCCCGCAAATCGCGCGGATCCTCAACACATAAAGCATCATGGTTTTCATCAGCTAAAACGCGCGATAACCACGGTGCAAACGGACTTTCTTTGTCCAAGCCAAGCTTACTTGCAACGCCGCCATCGCGATAATTGCCGATTGTTTTATTGGAAACATCGATTCCCCGAAAACTCACTCTAGTGCCAAGCCTCACCGAATCGATGCTTTGGCTCAACTCATCATAGCGCGCTCGATCAACCAACACCGTGCGTGAAAGAGCATGAAGGCATATTTCTATAGCGTTCCGCCACGAGGATTCAGCATCTTTGATTTCCATGAGCTCGCCCGCAAAAGGCAAATCCTCCGCGCTCATGCCAGCGGCAGCTGCCATTGCATCGCGCGCCTCACTCAGCTCACGAGGGATATTACCGCGATGACCCTGATAGTACGCCAAATCCGAACGGGTCTCTTTGGCTTCCCTTGCAATCTCGCTTTTCGCAACAACAACCTTGTCGCGCTCTTCGTCGATTTGCGCCTTGAGAGCGTCGTAGCCGTCTGCGTACTCACGCGCAATTTCCTGCAACGCCGCAAAGGATTCAGCATCGCAAGGCACTTCCATGTCCGCATCGGAAACCGCTTTGCGAAGCGAAAAGAGATTATCGTTACGAAAGTCTCGTTCTTTCTTGACAGCTTCTATGCGAGCCTCCAGGGTTTTCACTTTGCCGGCACCAGCCTCCTCCATTTGGGCCTGAAGCTGCTTTACCAGAGCCTCGGCTTCCCGAACACGCAACTTCTCGCCCTCAAGCTGGGATTTCACTGCTTCCGCTTCGGCCTCTACACTGGCTCGCACCTGAGCCACCACTTCCGCACGACGATGCTCAAGCCATCGCGATAGAGAGCTTGTCTTATCGTTGGCATCGCCCACGCGTTCGCAAAGGGCGAAAAATGCCGTCGCCTCATCGTATGACTTCTTTTTATCAACGATTGGCTCAAGAATGCGGCGTTGCTCCAAAGCCTTGAGCATCTGCTCGTGCACCTTCGAATGGTTGTCGAATTCTTCCAAAGCTTTGTCCGCACGCTCATAGGTATGAGGCCGCTCCAGCACCAGCTCGTTGAAAAGCGCACTTACCGTTTTGAAATCCTTGCCCGATCGAATGCGCGCAAGCAGCTCCATAAGTGCTTGACCTTGGTTCTCGTCCCCTATGCTTAGCGACTTATACACGCAGTTCAGAAACTCACTGCGACTGTTATGTTGACGCGCGTTTGGCAATACTTTCTCTATGGATCGCTTATCAAATTTTCTATCCGCCACCTGCGATAAAACGGAAAGATCGAGCAGCTCATTTGAGGTAACGAATTTGGTATTGCTCCCGTCCACAAAGTCGCACTCGGGAGTTAGGTAATAGAGTTTTGCTGCAGTGAAATAATCGCCCAGCGCGTCAATGAAAGTGGCGCTTATCGCCGTCCAACGGGAGCAGGAATTATCGCGCAGCACGCGCGCCACTTCCGCGCCCGCCGCTTCATCGTACACGGAGTCCAACATGCCGCGCGCATACGTATGCAGAGTACGTTTGCCAGAGCCGAAGCCCGAACCAGCACCACGACCACCAACGTTAGAAGCATCATTAAAACGGGGCGCACGCATCATTATTTCATCGTAAGCGTCTTGCAACGTGGACTTACCCGTGCCGGAACCGCCTGAGATTACCGTCACAGCAGCGTTTTCAAAATCGTTTGCGAAATATGCTTCGGAAACACCGTCGAAAGTACCCCAGTTGATGAGCTGAACACGGTACAGCTGCCACTGGTTTTCCATGGACGTTCCCTCGAACAAACTTGCTGCCATGCTACTCTTCCTCTTCCCCTTCGAGCTCATCGACGCTGTTCGCACCACCTGCTCCAGCATCTTTCTCGTACGCCTCACGAATCGCACGTATCTTTTCCAGGGGAAACGCTGTTTCGATAATTGGAAGGATTCGATAGCGATCTTCCGATGCCGAACCCGACACCTTCTCTATATAGTGCTGCTTATTCAGATACTCAATCGCACTGTTTATGGTGCTCTTGGCACGTGCGTGATTTACGATGCCCTCTGAATAGAGACGCTTCAAGTGTTCGCGCATTTCATCGCCGTCGATCCAGACGTTTTCAGCACCCGCAGACATCTGACTCAAGTATTGCTGGCGCAGAAATATGATGAGCAAAGATTGCGTTTCGGTCAGCTCGTGCTCGCGTTTGAGCTTGGGGAATTCGGCACCCGCGTTTTCCACGGGCACGCAATAGGCAATTTCGTTTCGCTCATCAAGGTGAAGCTCCAAGAAGAGATTGTTCAGTGCGCTTTTGACGCTCTGCTGGTATTCAACGAGATACAACCAGCCTTCTGAATTGCGCTCATAGCTAATGTAGGAGTTGCGCAGCAAGCTTACGAGCACACGACGAACCGGTTCGGGCAAGGTTCCCTGATCTCCAGGAAACAACTCAGCAGAATTCTGCTCTTCAGATTTCGTATTATGATCAGGCACGTTCTGCTCCTATCGGTTGTTTGCCACCTTTTGAAACAAGGATGCGCGGGGCAAGCCAAGCGCGCTTGGCGCCATCGGGACCAACGCATTCGTAGACATCGGGAGCGGCGCCATCCATCGCAAGATTGTTGCTTGCCGCATATCGAATGAGACCAAGAACTTCTACATCGCGACGTAAATCCTGGTCCAGCTTTGCGAACAAGAATGCAGCCGATTCTGTTTCTCCCGGACTAAGCAGGCTCTCAAATGCTGCAATAACTTGAGCGGTAAAGGGGCCGCCCAACATGCGCAAACGCTCCAGGTCAACTTCGGGTGCTTCGCCTTCAGCCTGGCTTAGCGGAGGGGGCGGCTCATTCTTATCGGGACCCTTAAGCCTGCGCTGCAAGCATTCGATGTCCGAATCAAGCAACGGATCGGTCATAAGTGCTTTTTTCTTGCCCGCGCCGCCATCCATCATTGCGCGCTCCCACATAAGGGACTCCAAGCGCTTAAGCTCCCTGCTCATAGCACGATAGCTGGACATGTCGTAGCTGCCAACAGCGTTGCCAATGGTTCGCGAACAGCGACTGCGCAAATCAAAAATTCCTAGCATTCCGTCGGAGACAGCTTCCCACGATGAACGCACATCGTATTTCTTCCCGACATCTGTTCCGGCCACATATTCCGACGAAGCAATATTGCGCACTTTCTGGTGCATATCGGCGTCAAACCGGTTGTCGGCAAACATGGCGACGGCCCCGTTGTAAAGCTGTCCACTGTCAGTGCCATTGAAAAGCGCGTCGGCATGCTCTAGATATTCGGCAATAACCTCGCCATGCGGGCGCACGTCCGAGCGAAACTTATCAATCAAGTCATCGCGTTCACGACCAAGCTGCTCTTCGATTTGACGCATATCGCCTGGAACTTGGCGGAGCAGATCAACCACGTTCATCAGACGCGCTTGTATTTCTTCGGGGGAAAGGTCAAATGCGCCACCGCTTTCATCAAATCGATCAAGCGCCGACTGTGCAGCCTGAAGATCGGCCTCGAGTTGTGCACGGCGCTGCACAGGATCCCCACTCACCAGTAAAGCAAGCTTCGTTATTTCGTGTGCGATAGTTTCAATGCGCGGGCTGCTTAGTACAACATCGCGCACGCCCATACGATCAACGGCGTCCAAAGCGGCAATGGTTGTCGAACGCAGGCGGTATTCGGTTCCGCCATCATCAAGCTCGAATTTCTCCAAAAGACGCAACTCGTTCATCCAGCGGTCCGAGCAGAGGTCACGGCCGGATACCGTGGGCACCTCGTATCCTTCAGCGCGCAGCTCTACAAGCATGGCGTCGATGGTCGAATGAAGGGCTTCCGTTCTTACTGGCTTCGAACGATCGGGGAAGGCAACGTGAAGCATTGCAACGTACACCTGGGAATATTTGCTTCGTAGAAGCGACCAGGCATCACCAGCGTACGCCTCTTCGAGCTTGCCATATTCCGCGAAAACGTCGGCCATACTTTTATCCTAGGGTATCCTTGAACTGCGACACTTGCGTATACCTCCGTGCCACCTTGCCGACCCAGTTTCCCAGGCCGCGTGTGATTTTGTGTTCGATCTTGCTGTGCGGCGCATCTGAGCATTGCACATCGCGTAGCATCACTTGCACATTGTAGTACAGATTGCTGGCGGCGCGTAGCAATGAGCACGAGTTGATTTGATCGGGAAGGCATTCGGGAACCTGAGTAGACACAGGAAGAGAACCTTTCGATGTCCTATGGCTGTAGAAGCCAAGAATAAGAAAGGTTCTCGCAATGACAGATTCTATCATCATGGAAAGGGTTGCGGACGCCGAAGAAGAGGTTGACGGGCTATCGTCCCTCCAGCCTTTTCATGATCTTCTCGAAATCATTCTCGTAAATCATGTCCTGGCTCTTCCTATATTCCTCGAAACGCTCTAGCGCAACTTTGTCTGCCGTTTTCTTGTTGCAGTCTCCGAGGCCCTTCAAGACGTCGCGCCCGTTGAACGTCAAGAAACCGTCGAGCAGCCGCACGCAATCCTCCATGCTGGTCAGCTGATGGCGCTCGGCGCGATCCTCCGCCGCGTCCAGGAACATGGTCACGAGCCTGTTCAGCTCGCGCAGCTCTTTTTCGGTCAGGTAGTTTTTGGCAATCGTCACATCGCTCGAGTGTATGGGGCCGTCCGGCGCTCCCTTCCACGTGGCGAGTCCCATGCTCGGCAGCGCGGGGTCTGAGCGCCTTTGGATTATGCCGGCTGCCGTATCACCCGTCACGGCGTAGTGCAGCTTGTTCTGCACGGTGGCGTAGAAGTTGCGCGCCACTTGGCTGGTGCGGTCGTAATCGTAGGTGCATTCTTGGAAGATGTCCGTTATCTTCTGGTACACGCGCCGCTCGCTCGCACGGATATCGCGGATGCGCACAAGAAGCTCGTCGAAGTAATCCTTGCCGAACGGAGCGCCGTTCTTGAGCATGTCGTCGTTCAGCACGAACCCTTTCGTGATGTATTCCTTGAGCGTCGCCGTAGCCCATTGGCGAAAGCGCGTCGCCTGTCGCGAGTTCACGCGGTATCCCACGGCTATGATGGCATCCAAGCTGTAGAACGCGACCTTGTATTTTTTGCCGTCAGCCGCAGTTGTTGCAATTTCTGCAACAACTGAATCGATGTTCAGCTCGCCTTCTTCGAAGATGTTCTTCATGTGCCGCGAAATGGTGGACTTGTCTTTGCCGAACAGATCGGCTATCTCCCTTTGTGACATCCACAGCGTATCATCCATGTAGCGCACCTGCACTGGCACGTTCGCGCCTTCTGACTGGTACAGGATTATCTCGTTTTCGATGGGCTCTTCCATTATTCCTTCCGTCCCTTTCGCCATACCATTTTGTCAAGGTTGGCAAAATGGCTCCCGTACGGTGTTTTGCTTCTCCCGCAGTTGTCAAAATTCCTTTTACAACTGAAGCTATGCGATTCCAAGTTGCGACTTGATAGCGCTTTGCATGGTCTGGGAGAAGTTCACGCCCCGCTCCACCGCAAGCGCGTTCAGCCATGCGGGAAGCGTGACGGTGCGGTTCACGGCCTTGTTCTCCTGCGCGAGGCGCACCGTGGGCATGTAGACGTCCACCAGCGCGGTGCTCTCGCCGGGCTCCAGCTCGACCTTGGGCAGGGGCGTGGGCGCGGGAAGCTCCTCTCCGTTCTCTTCCATTCCGTAAATGACGCATCCAAGCAGCTCGCGCGCCGACAGCAGGGCGTCGTTATCGTCCGCCCCGCTGGTAGCAACGCCAAGATCGGGGAACGTCACCGCGATCTCGCTGCCTTCCTCGTAGAGTTTCGCATCTGATTCCAAAATACCAAATCTTACGGCGGTTTGCATGGCAAGCTCTATGTTGATACTGTTATCCACCTCGTCCACATTAAGGGAGAGCTCGCCGCCATAGGGAACCGGGTTTACGTCGTACAAAGGGGGAAGCGCCCATTTGTTGCCCGTAAGAATAAACGCATGGTTTCTGAGATGATCATCGGTGTTGGTCACCGCCATGCTGAATACAATACGCTTCCACAACTCGATCAAATCCTTCTTGGGCTGAGCACCATAAACGAAAACCGTTTTCTGGTCGACCGACACCATCAACGCCCCCTTGGCGCACGCTTCCTTGTAATCAGATTTAAATCCTGCAACTGCCTGCCAAGCTCATCGTCCCGGGCAATAAGAAGCAAGTCTTTGTCCAGGTTATTCAAGGCATGAAGAACAGCTGCGTAGATACCCATAGCTACGGATGGCTCTCCTTTTTCGACCTTCCAGAGGGACGCTCGGCTGATTCCTGCGCGTTCGGCAACCAGCTCGGCAGACAAGCCTCGCCTGAGTCTTGCGAGCTTAATCTGCTCCCCCATGGTTGCCAAAATCTCTTCTGTTCCTGGCAGTATGCTGTATGCAGCTTTCTTCATTCTCGTTCACCACCTTTAATGTTCACTATTATAGACATTTTTCATGTTTATGTTAATAATAGAAAACATTATAGATACACCACGCGCCTAGCTCACCGCCGATGCGAACGGCAGTTTTAGCTTGGATGCGAACGACACCTTCGCCATTCAGTACGCCGTGCGCTTCGGATGGCGGTAGTCCGCCAGGGCTGGCATTCCGATGAAGAGGCAAAAGCCAGCCCTAACAAACTCGACCGGCAGGGTAAGCAAAATCGTTAATTTTTTAACTCAAACCAACGATATTCGCCAATAGAATTAAATTTATAGGTGTTTTTTAATTCTATTCGCATTGCCGTTGGCTTATCTTTAAACGGCTAGAAACAACACGGAGCAAAAGTCGCAACCGAACCTTACGCTTCTCTCACCTGGGAGAATCTCTCATCAATGGAACGGCGAGTCTCTGCAATCATCTCTTTCGCATCATCGGACAGAACGCCCTCGAGCCCTTCGACCACCTTTTCCAGCTCGTCGAGAAGGCGCTTTCTCTCGTATGCCTTATGGAGCATCGAGATACGCCTGCGCTGATTAGCCAAAGGAAGGCGGGTCGTTGAATCACTACATTTAGCCAGATCAAACATCAAAACATGGGTCAAAAGTTTGCGGGACGGCGCCCCAAACCACGCAGCAAGCGCCTCTATATTTCCATCGATCAAATCAGCGTATTCTTCCTCGACGCTCTGTCTTTCGTTTTCGGGAATCGCCGCCACCGGACACAAGCCCTTAGGTGTTGCGCCCAACTTCATCATCATGCGAAGGCTGGCGACATTATCGGGTTCAACCTTCCCAACAATACCACCCTTATGCGCACGCTTTGCAATGTCAATCAGCTGTCTATATGACGAAAACCCCAGGCCAGAGCCTTGCATTTCGGGAAGCAATGCGATTCCCAGTTCCCAATCCGTTCTGATGATGTCGTGGACTGCGCAGTAGCCCGCATATGCTCCATCTGATTCGCGAACGACAGAGAACAAGCGCTCCTTCCCCGTGAAAAAGAGTTTTCTCGCTTCATCCCTGTCGCTAATCCTGCACGAATAGCAGCCAGAATAGGAGTCCTGGCGTTCTGTTTCCATCATATCTTCGAAGCGATCTTCCCCGCACGGAACGAGAGACGTTACGCCATCGGACGTAGTGATATCGGCCAAATCGATGCCGCTGAGTTTTCTTACTTTCATTGAAGGCACGCCCTTTCTTTTAAAGCGCCCCTATGATAGCGGTCGCCGTAGCTCAGCCTATCCGATAATTAGGACAGGCTTGTTTTTTCTTTGACACAGACTGCTGAACCAAACCTTCCACAATTCAGCTATTCGTAGGCTTCCTGGGGAAGCTCACCGTCGATAACGTACTCATCGTATCTGCCTGTCAAACCCCCTTCGTAC
>CAKUOV010000004.1 GCA_934670115.1 uncultured Eggerthellaceae bacterium | reverse complement strand
ACGAACATCTCGTTCGAATCCGCGTACGCGTTGCCCGCCGTGTCGATCCAGGCGTGCTCGTACATCACGCAGCCAACCAAATCGATCCCCGCCGCAAGCACAAGGCGGTCAAGGCTCGGGCAATCGCGGAAGAAGTGAGCCGTGCTCGTGGAGCGAGTGATGGTGAATGTCGATAAATCAACCGATTCGAGCGACTCGCATCCCTGGAAAAAACCCTGCATGAGCTGAACTTTTTTGGTATCGAAGGACGTCAGATCGAGCGACTTGATTGACTTGCAGCTATAGAACATTTCGGTCATATAGATCACGTCCGTGGTGTCGAAACTCGACAAATCGAGTTCCTGAAGCGCCCAGCAATGCTTGAACATGAAGGACATGTAAGTCGCCTTGGAGGTTTGAAGCCCGCTCAAATCGACTGTCTCCAGTTTTTGGCAGCCATCGAACATGCTGATGAAATTCGTTGCGCTCGAGGTGTCCAATCCGGAAAGGTCGGCGGTGACGAGGTTCGTGCAGTAATAGAACATGTAATTCGCCCAGGTGGTCGATACGCCCGGCTCGATGACCACGGACGTTATCGAATCTCTCTGTTCACGCCAGGGCGCGGACTGGGTGTTGCCTGCAGGATTCGCGCCCAAGTTGCCCGACGCTCCGTTGCCCAAGGGGCGGACGGTGAGCTTGCCGGCGGCGTCGATCATCCACTCGCACGTGCCCGCCTGCGTCCAGCCGGGAGTGAGCGCGGCATCGGCGGGCGCTGCGACTGCGGGTGCGGCCTGCGCGGCGGCGGGTTCGGCAGCGGACGCGGCGGTTTGCGCAGCTGCGGCCGCCAAGGCCGATTGCGGCGCTATCGGCTCAGAGGATTTGGGGGGGGTCAGGGCCGGTGCGGCTCCATCGGCTGGCGCGCCGGGCGCATCGGCGACCTGCGCAAACGCCGCTACCGGGAAAAGCCCCAGCGCCAGCGCGGCCGATAGAAGGACGTTCGCGGTTCTCCGCAAACCAAAAGCCTGTCTTTTCATGGGCCACCTCTTCCATAAAAATGTCTCTAATACCACACCACGCAGTATACAGGCCGATGCCACCCCGCATCGAGCGCGAAAGTAAGATTGGGACACGTGTCCAACCTAGGCCCCCGATCTTGAGCCGCATGTCCCATCTTGTTGACAAACTACCCCACCTTTTGTCAACAATTCGTGCGCGGATCCAAGCATCCCAGCGGTGCACCAATGACCCCTCAGCAAAGAGACGAGCCAAGCGAAGGAGCAGCGAGCTTTATCACCTTGTGCGGCCCGGCCAGACCAAATGGACTCTACAAGGCGCCTGGCGGCAAGGGACGAGCCGAACTGCGACGCTTTGGATAAGTTGAGCGAGCCGCAAGCCAGAAGAAGCATTATCCAAGCGGAGTCGTGAGGCAATCCCTTGCCGCCAGGCGGCCCTCGATGCCACTCTCGTCACGCTCGGACTATCCACCACAGCAGGACGCAAAAACCCGAGGCGCGCGGGGCACCTCGGGTTTTCGAATGCTCAAAATGTTGACAAAAGGTGGGGTAATTTGTCAACAAATAAGCTGGGTTAACAGGGGTTAGCAGGCTAGCGCCTCACCCCAGCCGCGCAAGGCGGCATGCTGGATGGCAAACGCGTCTTCGGCATATACCTGACCATCGGGCACACCAGCTGGTCCGGTGACATCGGCGCAGATACGCATAACCGCGTAATCGGGATGACCCTGATGTGCCGTGGTGGTGGCAATCTCGTAAGCAATCTGGGCATCAACCACATTGACCAGACCATTTCCTGTCACATCGCCGCGTTTCAGTGAGAAATACCCTGGAGCGGCAAACCCTTGGTCAACGCGCGCATACGTTGCATCGGTATAGGCAGCATCGTACGTAGTGCCAGCACCGCCCACGAGCTCTTGGCATCCCGAAAACATGCCCGACGAAGACACCACCTTCGCTGTGCTTAGCGCCTTCGATACATAAATCGCCTTAAGCTGGGAGCAATCCTGGAACATGTAGTCCATCTTTTTCACATTCGCGGTATTAAACGACGTTACATCGAGCGCCGTAAGCGACTCGCAAGCCGCAAAAAGCGACCGCATGGTTTCAACCTGGGATGTGTCAAACGAGCTCAAATCCAGCGAAGAAAGCGACGAGCAAGCGATAAACATGCCGTCCATGTCTGTCACGCTTGAAGTGTCCCAGCCCTTCAGGTTCAAATCCGCAAGGCGCATGCATCCATTGAACATCGAATTCATGCTCTTCACATTTGAAGCGTCAAGCATCGACAAATCAAGCGATATAAGTGCTTTACAGCCACTGAACAGGGAATTCATAGTTGTGACGCAAGACGTACCAAAACCCGAAAGGTCTAATGAGGCAAGCGACTCACAGCTGTAAAACATCTTGGACATATTCGTTGCCAGCGACGTATCCAGACCGGAAAGGTCGGCCGAAACCATATTCCCACACTGGAAGAACATGGACTCGCAGGTAACCGCAATAACGCCTGGCTGAATGTGCACCGCCTTCACCGACTCGCGCTGCGCATACCAAGGAGCCAGCCCAATCCAATGCTCCAGCTTTCCCTGGGTAAAGCAGCTCAGCGGCCGCACCGTAAGCATACCGGCGGTATCAATCATCCACTCGCACGAACCCGACCTGGTCCAACCATCGGAAACCTGGAAAATCGCGTACGTTTCTGCTCCAGACGTCCGCGCGGCATTCGCAGCCAGCATGGCGTTCGTGCTATCGAAAACGTTGCCCGCCGTATCTATCCAAGGGCGCTTGTTCAGCATCGATTTGTTGGAAAGATCCAACCCGGCAGCAAGCGTCAATCGAGAAAGCTTGAAGCACCCATACAGAAGATCGCCCAACGTGCTGGAATCCACCTTTGACAAGTCGAAATGGGATAAATCAAGCGAGGTGAGCGCATTGCAGCTATGGAACATCTGCTTTGCTTCTGTTACGTTCGACGTGTCAAACGAAGAAAGATCCAGAGTCACCAGTGAAGAGCAACCGGAAAACATGTATTTCATATCCGTCACGTTTGAAGTGTCAAAACTCGAAACATCAAGCGAGGTGAGCGCTTCGCAGTTAGCAAACATGCTCTCCATTCTTATCACGCCTGAGGTGTTGAAGCTCGAAATGTCAAGCGAGGTGAGCGCTTCGCAATCGGAGAACATGCTGGACATATGCTCGGCACAAGACGTAGCGAAATGCGTCAAGTCAAGCGAGGTAAGAGCCTTGCAGTTGGAGAACATGGTATGGAAACGCTCTACTTTCGCGGTATCAAAGCCCGAAATGTCAAGCGTGGCAAGCGAGCGGCAATTGGAGAACATGCCACCCATGTTCGTTACGCTCGACGTGTCAAAACCCGAAAGATCAAGCGAGGTGAGCGAAGGGCAATAAGCAAACATGCCACCCATGTTCGTTACGTTCGACGTGTCAAAACTCGAAACGTCAAGCGAAGCGAGCGCGGTGCAATCGGAAAACATGCTGGCCATATCCGTTGCGCTTGAAGTGTTGAAATTCGAAAGGTTAATCGAAACGAGATTCGAGCATCCATAGACCAGAGATCTCATGCTCAAGACATTCGAGGTATCGAAAGAGGATAAGTCAAGCGAGGTGAGCGACTTGCAATAATAGAACATGCTATCCATATAACGAACATTCGACGTATCGAGCCCGCGCAAGTTGACTGATTCCAGGCTATGGCAATCCGTGAACATATAGCCCATGGTGGTCACGTTCGACGCGTCAAGCTGAGACAGATCAGCAGAAACAAGATTACTGCACCCATTGAACAGGTCAAAGCAGCTTCCTATGGACACACCCGGTTCAAAATATGCCGTTTTCACTGACAAGCGCTGATCATACCAGGGCAACCCGGAAGAACCTCCCCAGCTTCCATGCATCTCGCCCGAAGTACCGTTGCCCAACGGACGCACCGTAAGGTTGCCCTCGGCATCGATTTTCCACTCGCACGTGCCCTCTTGCATCCAGCCAGGAGTGAGCATGGCGCTGATGGGCGCTTCCGCAGCGGGGGCTGCAGATTCAGAAGCAGCGCTGACGGAAGCATCTTGCAATTCGGCAACGGAAGACACAGATTCGGGGGCCGCAAAGCCGGACGGCGATTCAGGGACGTCAAGAACGGCAGCCCCAGACCCTTCTATTGCAGACGCAGAACCTTCCGCAGCCGCCGGCGCGGCACCTGCATTGTCCGCTGGCTGCGCATATGCAGGCACGGGCGCAAGCCCCAACACTAAAACAACCGACAGAAAAACATTTGCAATCTTGCGTGAAGCGGGGGTTTGACGTTTCATGCCCAGCCTCCTCCTATCGCACTCCCACCAAACAGCGTACGGGCACAGTATACCAAGGCAACGCGGTTTTATTCACACGTCAGCAGAAAAGGAGCGGCTCTTAGCTTTTCTCTCTGGTCATTGTCACGAAAGGGAACGAATCCGTCACGGACCCTTCCCTATTTTCACCGAAAAACGGAACAGGCGCAAAGCAAAAGCTAGAAGCATTCACGCAGGAGCATTTCGTTGAATTCATCGGATGTATAGATATCCCATTTATCAAACGTGCGCTGGACGGTATGGGCGCCCGCGCCTTGTGCGTAGCGTGCAGCGTTCTTGCAAAACCAAGTCTGGCTGCGCAAAACAGACACGGCAAGATATGCGTCAAAGCGCGCCTCGAACCGTCCCTTGTCGAAGCGGCCATCAACCGTGCGCCAATATTCATCCAAGAACGGCTGGATGTCCTTGTGCGGGAACAAGTACACGCTATCCCAAAACGTAGTAGACGGCGCCACGAAAAACGCCAGGTCCTGTGCCACTTCGCCTAAAATAGGACGCTCCCAGTCCACGAACGCCCCCAGGCCACTTGTAGCTGTCGGCTCTGTTGCGGCGGGCGCCGAACCTGCCGGCGCACATGCGCCCGCAGTCGCAGCGCACCCGCTCGATGCGCCAGAAGCCACGCGCGCGGAGGTTGCGCCCCGTATGGCAGCATCCTTCCCTTCTTCGCCGTCAAGCAACAAGAAATGCGATGGCAGCGTTTCAGTATTGATGACGCGACGATTCTCATCGGGGTCGGGGCTGGCATCGATCTTTTTCTGCGTTTCTGCGAAGAAGCGCTCTATCCAGCGCGTAAAACGCGCATCTTCTAACGCCGTGCCCTTGTATACCGAGAAGCGATCGATACATTCGTTGAAAAGCTGCTTCAAGGGATCATCGGGTCTATATAATCCGCACGATTCATCGACAGGAACAGCATGAACGCTTGCCATAAGACGTGCGACTTTTTGCAAATCGCCCGGCTTCAGATCGTCGAAATCAAGCTCGCTACCAGGACAAAAGCTCTCCACCAACACGCCATTGCCAGGAGCCGCAGCGCTAGCATCGCAATACAGCGGGCGCGGCGTGCATCCGCTTTGCTCAAGCGCGCGCAGCGCGGCATATTCATACGCGACTTGCTTCGTGTGGAACGGCTGGGAAACGCGATTCACGCGCAACACGAAACGCCGACTTGCGCCGCCTTCGCAGAAAACGTAATTCTCGTTATGCTCGCCTTTTCCCAGCGGCTCAACCGCCAAACACGCATCCGCGCTCAGCCCCAGCGCATCGCACAATGCAGCATTGTTGCGCAAGTAGCGCGCTATTTCTTCGTTGTTTTCACTTGCCATCTCGTGTAATCCCTCGACGCCCTAAACGTTAGCTTCGCGCTGCTTGCTCGGGATGAATCGTCATGCTCTGGAAGCGGTTCTCCATGAAATCGTTCGGATAATGCTCGGCGTAGAATTGCTCGATGGGCGTTATGGGCTCTATGCCGGCGCTGCGCGAATACCAGTTGTCAAGCGCCTGCAGCGTCATAACACAGTTCACCGCCATAAGAATGCCGCAAATCGTGGTGACAACGACACGCTTGTTCCAAGGAATGCGATTGATCAGCTTCAGCAGCCACGGCAGCATAGCCTTAATCCATACCACGCCCAACAGGCCAAACATCGATGCATACAGCGGGCACGTACGTCCGCCAAACAGCCAGCCAAGCCACTGGTCATCGTAATTCCATGCCACGGCGCCAAAGCCGATTTCCATAAACCAGCTTACGAAATACTCGAACGCACCACCGATAATCGTGCAAATGACAAAAATAAGCAGCACGTTTTTATCTTTGAAGCGGTTGAGCGCAATCGTCATGAGCACCGCACCCACGCCGTAAATGGGACTGAACGGTCCATAAAGCAGGCCCGCGCGATCCTGGTATACACCAGGCTCAACGGCAATCATGTGAAACGCCAGCTCAACCACATCGCCCAAAATGCAGCACACTACAAACGTCCAGAACACGTTGAAGAAATCCAGGCGAATGAAACCCTGGCCTTTATCGGCAAGGCCAAGCGTGCCCGCTTCGGCGTGCGTCTCCAAATCGATATCGCGCAAACCGCGACGCAAACGCTCGCCGCGTTCGATAGCCGGGTTCAGATACACGGAAAAGCCGATAAGCAGCACAACGCTGATGAGCTCGGAAAGAACAGACGCATGCGTACCGGTAAGCATCACGTCGCACACAAATGCCACGATACCAACGGCAACCGCACTCCACAACAGCACGCCCGCTTTCGCGCGATGCCCGCGCAAAAGGCGAATGCCGATGATAACATTCAACGACGCGTGTACCACAAACGCCACAGCATCAATAACGGCAACAACCATCGTCGTAACGGTATATTGCTTCAAGTTCGCGCGACCCAACAAATCGGAAAGATCCATATTGAACGCGGAAAGCACAATGAGCAGCGCCGGTACCAGCGCCAAAACACCCACAACAATAAATCCAATGGCGAAGATACGTACCGGAATCGGAATCTTATCGAACGTCTTCGTGCGCGTACCGCCGCGCGCCGCTTCCATAATCTCATTCAGCTCGGCAACGGTGAGCACTTGCTGTTTTTGGCGAAGACGCGTTGCCTCCAGAATCTCGTCAACATCGGAATCGGAAAGGTCGTGGTCTTGCACCAACCGCTCCGTAAGAGCACGCACGTCAATGAGCTCCTCAGGGTTTACCACCTGTTCAGGCGCTTGTTCTTCCGATATCGTTTGATTTTCTTGCTTGTTCTTAAAACGCAGTTTAGCCATATCGTACCCCGCAATAACAATTCGTGCGCCCCGCCGAAGATCGTCGTTTCCCCGTCGTTCCCCGGGCGCGCTTTCTGTTGGAAGTAGTATAAAACACCGCTGCATGTCAGAAAACAACCGATACAGAATCGTTCCTTTTGGGAAAAGGAGAAGGTGAAGGAACCGTCTACTCAAACAGCGATTTTTGATCCTGCTCGCGAATGGGATACCCCGTTGACGGCAACGATGCCGCACGGAAACGCTCGGGGTCAGCCGCCGCGCCCACGAATTCCTCAAGACTTCCCACCGCAATCACGTGGCGCGCACCCTTGATGGTAAACGCTTGCACGCCTTGCGTGTTGTTCGTGGTCTTCGTGCGCAAAAGCGCGGTATCGAACATCACCACGCGGTTGTCGCTAGAGCACAATGCTAACTCGCGGTCTTCCGTGAGGATAATTGCCTGCAAAAGCGGGCTGCCCGTATACAGGGCGTTTTTCAGCTTTTTGCGGTTTTGCTTCGTGGCATAACCCGAAAGCGCCACACGTGCCACGCGGCCGTTTTCGAAGCAGAACAGCACGCTGTACTTGTACTCGCCGGGATCAAGCACCCACACAATGTTTTCATCCTGCTCAAGCTCCAGCTCCGTGGGCAAAAACGTGCCCAGCTGCGCCGATTTCGTATCTTCAAGCGCCGCCACCTTGCACTTGTAGCACTGTCCCTTATCGGTGAATACCAGCAGCTCATGCGTATTATTTGACTCGAACTCAAGCCACGGCGTGTCACCGTCTTTGTACTTGTGATCGGCGTTCGTGCGAAGTACGCGCTCGGTGAGCTTCTTCAAGTACCCCGCACGCGACACGCGAATGGTCACGGGATATTCCTCAACCTCGGGCTCAGTGGGTATTTCCACAATCTCGCTGGGTTCAACCATACCAGTCTTGCGCGGCGTCACATACTTCTTATTGATGGCGGCGAGCTCTTTATAGATAACTTGCTTGATGTTCTTCTCGCTGCTTAAGATCTTGTTCAGCTCGGCAATGTCCTCTTCCAGCTTTGCAATATCGTTCGTGCGATTCAGGATATATTCCTCGTTGATGTTACGCAGCTTGATATCCGCCACAAATTCCGCCTGTGTGCGGTCAATGCCGAAGCCCTCCATCAAGTTCGGCACAACATCGGCCTCAAGCTTGGTGTGGCGAATGATTTCGACTGCTTTATCGATATCCAGCAAAATGGCTTCCAGACCATGCAGCAAATGCAGACGCTCGGACTTCTTGTTCAGGTCAAACGTCACGCGGCGACGCGTGCTTTCCACGCGCCATGCAACCCACTCCCTTAAGATCTGACGCACGCCCATAACGCGCGGATAGCCATCGACCAGTACATTGAAGTTGCACGAGAACGTATCTTGCAGCGTAGTCATTTGGAAGAGTTTCGCCATGAGCTGCTCGGGGTCAACGCCGCGCTTGATGTCAATGGCAATGCGCAGACCCGACAAGTCCGTTTCGTCGCGGATGTCCACAATCTCGCGCACTTTGCCTTCCTTGGAAAGCTTGACAATGCGGTCGATAATCACATCGGTTTTCGTGGTGTACGGAATTTCGTACACCTCAATGATGCGCTCTTCGGGCAGGTAGCGCCAACGCGAGCGAATCTGGAAGCCACCCGTGCCTGTTTCGTACACGCGCTCCAGCTCGGAGCGGCGGTACACGATCTCGCCCCCGGTGGAAAAATCCGGTGCCGGCAGCGTTTCGAACAAGTCGCATTCCGGGTCCTTCAGAAAGCGCATGGTGGTTTCGCACACTTCGTTCAAGTTGAAGCCGCAAATGTCAGATGCCATGGCAACACCAATGCCTTTATTCGCGCTGACCAGCACATTCGGGAAAGCGGTAGGCAGCAAGCGCGGCTCTTGCATGGCGCCATCGTAGCTATCGACAAAATCCACCGGGTCTTTGTCGATGTCCTTGAACACTTCCGCGCAAATGGGCGAAAGCTTTGCTTCCGTATAACGCGACGCCGCGTAGCTCATATCGCCGGAATAATACTTGCCGAAGTTGCCCTTGGAATCCACAAACGGCGTAAGCAGCGCCTCGTTTCCCGTGGCCAGGCGCACCATGGTTTCGTAGATGGCGGCGTCGCCATGGGGGTTCAGCTTCATGGTCTGACCCACGATATTCGCGCTTTTCTGGCGCGCGCCCGTGAGCAGGCCCATCTTATACATGGTATAGAGCAGCTTGCGATGCGACGGCTTGAAACCATCGATTTCCGGGAACGCACGGGACACATTCGTGCTCATGGCGTACGGCATGTAATTCACTTCAAGCGTTTGCGTAATGGGCTGCTCAAGAACCTCGGAGTGCAGGCCAATTACGTTCGGGTTATTCACGCGACGCTTCGCGGTTTCTTTCTTTGTTGTTCTTTTTGCCATGACTCATCCAACCTACTGCAAATCCAACTGATCCAGATACTCTTTGCCGTGCTCGGCAATGTGCCGCTTGCGGCCTTCGTCATCGGTGCCCAGCAGCAAGTTGAACATGGTTTCCATCTGCACCACGTCTTCGGGCAGCACCTTAATCAGGCGGCGCGTTTCCGGATTCATGGTAGTCAGCCACATCATGTCGGGGTCGTTCTCGCCCAAACCTTTGGAGCGGTTAATGGAACATTTCTGGCCGTTAATCTCTTCCAGGATATTCGCTTTTTCCGCTTCCGTGTAAGCGAAATACGTCTTCTCTTTGCAGTTGATCTCGTAGAGCGGTGATTCGGCGATATACACGTAACCCTCGTTGATAAGCGTGGGCACCAGTCGGTAGAGCATGGTCAGGATAAGCGTGCGAATGTGATAGCCATCAACGTCGGCATCGGTGCAGATGATGACTTTGTTCCAGTTCAAGTTGTCCAGGTCAAACGTGCCCAAATTCTTCAGACGCTTGTCTTTGACCTCTACGCCGCAACCTAAAACGCGCAGCAAATCCATGATGATCTCGGACTTGAAAATACGCGGGTAATCTTCCTTCAGACAGTTCAGAATCTTACCGCGAACAGGCATAATGCCCTGGAACTCCGCATCGCGTGACTGGCGGCAGGCGCCCGCTGCAGAGTCGCCTTCTACAATATAGACTTCGCGGCGATCCTTGTCTTTCGAGCGGCAGTCGATGAACTTCTGCACGCGGTTGGACATATCGGTTTTCTGCTGCAAGTTCGTCTTGATGCTCTGGCGCGTTTTCTCGGCGTTTTCACGCGAACGCTTGTTGATGAGCACCTGTTCCATGATTTTATCGGCCGCGGCCTTATTCTCAATCAAGTACGTTTCCATGCGCTCTTTGATGAATGCGGTCATGGCCTGCTGGATGAACTTATTGTTGATGGCTTTTTTCGTTTGGTTCTCGTAGCTTGTTTGCGTGGAGAAGCAGTTCGTTACCAACACCAAGCAGTCTTGCACGTCTTGCCACTTGATGGGCGTTTCGTTTTTCGTGTATTTGCCCTGCTGCTTGATATACGCATCAATTGCGCTGGTAAACGCGCTGCGCGCCGCTTTTTCGGGCGAGCCGCCGTTTTCCAGCCAGCTGGAATTGTGATAGTACTCCTGCATCTGCAAGCCGCGCGAGAAGCAGAAGCACGCCGTGATTTTCACGCTGTAATCAGGCAGGTCGTCGCGATCGCGGCCGCGGCGGTCGGCTTGGATGAAGAACGGCTCGGTCAGGTAATCGTGGCCGATTTTCTCCAGAATGTAGTCCTCAATGCCCTTGGGGTAGCAGAACTCTTCCTGGGTGAAGCCCTCATCGCCTTCCACCAGCAAGCGGAACGTCACATTCGCGTTCACAACCGCCTGACGGCGCAGCGTTTCTTGGAACCACTCGATAGGAATGTCGATAGACGTAAATACTTCCAGGTCAGGACGCCATTTAATGGTAGTGCCAGTGCGCGTTTCATCCGTGGGCTCCACGGTAAGCGCCTTTTTCTTGGCGCCCACCACTTTGCCTTTCTGGAAATGCAGCTGGTATTTGTTGCCTTCGCGCCACACGGTAACGTCCATGTATTCGGAAGCATACTGCGTTGCGCACGAACCCAGGCCGTTGGTGCCCAGGGAGTAATCGTAGTCGCCGCCTTGGTTGTTGTCGTATTTGCCGCCGGCGTACAGCTCGCAGAAGACCAATTCCCAGTTGAAGCGCTTCTCCACCGAGTTCCAGTCAAGCGGGCAGCCGCGGCCGTTATCTTCCACTTGGATGGATTTATCCTTGAAAACGGTCAGCGTGATAAGGTGGCCATACCCTTGGCGCGCCTCGTCCACCGAGTTGGAAAGGATCTCAAATACTGCGTGCTCACAGCCGTCAAGGCCGTCCGAACCAAAAATAACCGCAGGTCGCAGGCGTACGCGCTGCTCGTCTTTCAGTTGTCGAATGCTGTCGTTGCCGTATGCGGCAGATGCTTGTGCCATGTTCTACACTTTCATTGCTGTGATTGATGTTGCGTTTTTTGCCTTGGACATTGTATCAAAAGCGCTCCCTGAGTACACGAAAGCAACAGGGAATCTCCCCTTGGCGGTGCCGAAGCATTTTCGGACTCGTACAGCGCACCGCCATAGCGCGTTTTTCTTCTCTTGAGCTACCTCATCACGCAGGGCAGACCACGAAAAATGACAAGTTTTCGAAGCTTTTGGAAGCCAAATGCGATTTTCGAGAAGCCGTTGATGTCGATTTTCAGCGTTTCCCCAGTTGGGAACAGCGAACAGACAACCTCACACCTCCTCGCCTGCCGCTTCTATTCCAAAAGTCTCGGAAACTTGTCAATTTAGGGACACTGGCTTGCACGAAGGCGAATCAAGAGGGGCGGCACTCCAAGACGCGCCGTTCGCCGGTGAACGCGAAAAGGGTGCGGCACCAAAAAGGCACCGCACCCTTTCATAATGCACGCGGGAGCAGCTAACTTACTGCTCGTTGCATTGCCCGCTTACGCGCGCAATGCGATCCCCTACGCGTGCTTTTCCGCAAACGACCACGTTCGCGCACGTCAAACGTGCGTTACGCGCGTCCGTAGTGAACAGCGTATTGGATGGCAAACGCATCGGTTGCGTCTACCACGCCATCGGCGTTCATATCCGCCGCGAACCAGCCCGCCATGGGCAACACGCTGAAGTCGGCGTACTTGTTGTTGCCCAAGTCGTAGGCAATTTGCGCGTCAACGATGTTCATGCGACCCGAATTATTCACGTCGCCCACAACGCCGGCGCTTGCAGCGGCGCCTTCCGCAAACGTGAAGGAATCCGCCGTAAGAGCGGCAGCTTCATTGGCGGTCATAAGCGCCGCATACGTGCCATCCGCAAGCTTCAGGAAGCTCACGCCCGCCGCAACGGGAGTGGTGGCCTCGTCGAAACCAGCGCCCAGCGTGACCTTCACGTAGTCGCCCGCAAACGGCTGGCTTCCCACCGTGAAGCTTGGCGTGTACTCAACGGTCACAATGCAGTACGGCGCCGTCATGATCTTGCTGTCGCTTTGCGCGGTAAGCACGTACGTGCCCGGTTTCGCGAACGTCACACTTGCCTTACCGCCCGCTGCCGTCACGCAACCTTCCAGCGGCACAAAGCCCTCCGGCGTGGCGTAGCCGATTTGCGCACCGGAAACCGTACCGGTGATAGCGTTGAAGTTGCTATCGTAGCCGCTGTAGTTCAGCGTGATATCGAACGCCTGGTTCGCGCTGACGCTCTGAGACGTCACGTTAAACGACGTGACCAGGTCAGAGTAGTTCGCCGAATCCTTGTACGTGTACACATAGAGCACATCGTTCGGCTCAACCGTAATGCGAGAAATCACATCGGGCGTAGCGGCGCCATTGCGCAGGAAGCCCGAGCTTTCCGTGGAAACGCCCCACAGCTTGCTGACCCAACCCGATGCCGTAATGGCGAAGTCATCGGCGCCGTTCTTGGCGTATGCCTGATGCGCAGCGACCATGGCCTCGTCGTACGTGACCTTGCCATCAACGTTCAGGTCCTTGGCAACAACAGGAAGCGCTGCTGCCACAGTGTTTTGGGCGGTAGTGCCCAAAACGCCTGATAGGCTGACCGTTACTGTTACGTTCACATCGGGCGCCGGCTCGATAGGCGTATCGCCCTTCGTACCCGCAACTTTGACCGTGGTGTTCACGGGTACCTTGTAGAAGCCCTTGAACGCTTCGTACTTCAAGGCAGAACCCTCGGTAGCTTCATCGCCAATGCCGAACTTCTCCCAGTACTTTGCGTACTTCGTGTACGACATCACGGAATCCAACGTGACTTCGGTGTTATATTCCGGCTGCGTGAAGCGCAGCGTTTCGCTGGCAATCACGTTTTCGTTGCTTGAGCGGATCTCGCGCCAGCTCTGGCCGTAGATCATGGGGTCGTAACCCGGCAAATCGTCCAGCTCAATGCCGTCAAACGTGATGTTCAGCGCACCGCGAATGTAGGTAAGGTTGCCTTCAACATCAGCCACAATCTCGCTGAAGGGCTTCAAGCTTTGCGTGATGTTGTTCTTGTCAGCACCCTCGTACGCCAGACCGTTCCAGTACACATCGCTCGTGGCCACGCGCGCCATCAGGGCAAGCGCGTCATCCAGCTCTTTTTGTTCGAACGGAGTCACCGTCAGCGTAAACGTCTTTTCCGCATACACTTCTTCAGTGATGCGGTCGGTGATAGTCACCGTGTACGGAACCGTAACCGCTTCTTCGCCCGGCAACGGACGATAAATCTGAGCATGGTAACCATAGAACGTCAGGTGCTCCGTATCGCCCGAGGTCATGGTGACTTTCTCGAAATCGCGATCCTGGAAGATGCCGGACTGCTCCAAAGTAGAGGGCGTGGGCATCTGCAGGTCGTCGGTCACGTTGGCAAGATCGGGCTTCTTATCCTTGTCAACAAAGTCCCTGATCAAATCTTCGTACTTGTTCTCCAAATCGCTTTGTGTCTGCGCGGCATCAATGGGGGTCTTTTCGCCCTGCGCCAGCACAAAGCTGATGCCGGCATACGTAGTTACCAGCGGCACATCAATGGTAATGGGGTTGCCCTCTTCGTCAAGAACTGGCTCGCTCAGATGCGTGTCGGGGTTCTCCTGATAAATGTAGCTTACATCCACGCCTTCGCCATCGTTGAACAAGTTATACGTAAACGTGGCGTCAAGCGACACCTCGTATTCGCCGTACGCGCTGCCGTTGAGCGTGGCTTTGCACATATACTTGCCGTCAACGTAGACGTCTTCAAAGGTAACCAGCTGACCTGCGTTTTCATCATACGTTGCTTCCCACGCAACACTGGCGGTTCCCACCGTTGCGGGCAGCATGAGCACCGTCTTGTCAGGAACGGCAACGTTTGCGGCATTCGCTTCGCCCGTCTCCACGTCGGTGCCGTCGCAGGCAAGCGTCCACAGCGGGAACACCGGCTCGCCCGGTACGGCTTCGCCGTTTGCATCTTCGTACTCAACCTGGTTGTTCACGCCTTCGGGCTTAATGGAATCCCAGGTCACGCTCAAAGCAGCTGCGTTCAGAATATCCTGCACGGTGGCGCGCTCCCAGCCAATGAACAGGCGCACGCCGAATTGCTTCGTTGCGCCGCCGCGCTCAATGTTGAACGTCACGTTATCGTACTGGGCGTATTTCGCGGACGCATTGCCCTCGATACCCTGGAAGTACGAAATGGTGCCGTCATCGGCAAGGTTGACGGTATCCGTTCCGGGGAACGCCTTCGTTCCCGGGTTCACAAACGTGAGCGTAATACCTTCCTGGTCAAGATCAATGCCTTGGCTGGTCAGGTAATCAACCACGGCATCGCGCGCCGTAGTCGTATCGGGGTTTTTCACCTGGAATGCCCAAATCGAACGTCCCTGCATCTTTGTGCAAAGGGCGGAAAGGGCGTTTTCGTTCACTTGGGCGGCAGAAAGCAACTCCACAGTGAAGGAAACGGCCGCAGAAGCGTCGCCCTTCGTGATGGTTGCCGTAAGCGTATACGTTGCAGTGCCCGCCGTGGGGTACGTAAGGGTGCCATCAGCCGCAATTGCGCTTTCGTTCGTGTCGCCTACAGCCGCGATTGCCCAGCTGATAGCCGTATCCTGTGCGCCTGCAGCAGGAAGAACAAGCGCTGCTGCTTGATCGGGCTCCAAAGAATACGCACCATTGGTGCCAGCGGTCAGATCGACGGTTTCGCCATTGGCTACCGCCTGAAGCTTGAGTGCCGCAACAGCCGCCGCAACATCTTTCGCATCCTGGTTGTTGTATTCCTGGCCACCCTGCCATGCAAGCACAGGGAAGCCGCCGTTGATGGCATCGGAGTCAATGCGCCATGCCGTGCCGTCCGAACCGTTCAGCGCACCCACAAACGCGTGGGCCTTCATCTCGTCAGCAGTTTTCGCCTGAGCGCGCTCATCGGTTGCACCGCAGCTGTTCAGGTAGTAGCTGTTGGTCACAGAAGCCATGCCATCCAGCACGCCCGCAAGGGCGCCCGCAGCAGCGTATTTCGTCATCGTGCCCGCGTTGTAGCAGTTCACGATGGAGCCGCTGCCGCTTAAGGTGGAGCTGCGCAGCGAGCCAACAATGCCGCCCATGCCCTTGGCGTAGGTAGCATGTGCCGACAGCGAACCAACGTTATAGCAGTTGGAAACTTCGCCGTACGTGTAACCCACAATGCCGCCCAAGTTGACAGACGTCATGCTGTAAAGGTTGCCCACGTACGATATTTCGCCTTCGTTCACGCAGTTGCGGATAATGCCCGTACCCTGCGAGCAGCGACCGGCAATGCCGCCCGTGCTATACGAGCTTCCGTTCTTTACCGAACCCTTGAACAGGCAGTTCTCAATAAGGCCGGCGTTTGTTCCTACAATGCCGCCGATGTTGGAGCTGCCCTGGATTTCACCGGACACTGCCAAGTTTTTCACGACAGCCGTTACAGAAGTTGCCGCGAACAAACCATTGCTTGCCTTCAGGCCGGAAACAGTATGGCCCGCGCCGTCGAACGTTCCTGCAAATTCGTTCTGATAGCTTGTTTCGTTGAGCTTGCCCATGCTTGTCCACGTCTTGCCGCCCAGGTTGATTTGGCTGGTCAGCACAGCGTTCACCGTGTTGTCTTCGGAGACCTTATCGGCAAACCAAGCAAGCTCGGCCGCATTGGAAATCTGATACACGCCCTCTACCAGGGAAGGCTCGGTCTTCGTAGTGCCATCCCATGCTTCGCCGGCAAATTCCAGCGTAACGGAAATGGTCGCATCATCGGATACCGTAAAGCTTCCGCTCTGGGGAAGGTAGTTGTCCTTCGAAACCACATACGTAAACGATGCGCCCACCGGCAAAACATACGTGCCGTTCTCCTGGGCGGTCATCTGACCGGCCGTAGCGTGGTTCACCGTGACCGTTGCGCCTTCGGGAACATCGAACGTGATGGTCTTGGACTCAACGGGCGCCAGCGCGTCAACGGTGATCGCTGCATCGGCACCGGCAACCGTAACCTGGCCTTGCTGGCTGGTGTAGCCAAACTGGGAAACAGTGTAGGTGTACGTGCCATCGGGCACAACGTAGGAACCCGAAGAATTCGATGCGATGAGTTCACCGTTATCGTAAAGCTCAATGGCGGAACCGCTCGGAATGGACGTAGTAATCGTATGCAGCGGCGTGAGCACAAAGTTCTTCACTTTAACAGTGCCCGTCCTGTTATAGCCAATGTAGTGATTCAGGTACAAGATGTCGCCTGCGGATAAATCGGCGGTAAACGTTTGCCAATCATTCGTTCCCTGCGTGTTCTTGAGCGTAACATCGCCCTTCTGAATCAGGAAGCCGTACGAATACGTGCAATCGTTATCGGCGTCGTAATCGAAGGAAACGCGCACATTCGCGTTCGCCGTGAGAGAAAGCTTTGCCGTTTCGTAGCTCGATAAGCTGGAATACAAGTAATTGCCCGCCTCGTCATAGATGCCCTTGAACGGACGAGTGGTGTCGTTTGCAAGCGTGGCCAGCTCGGAATCCACAAAGTCGGTCATAACGAGCGTGCGCACAAACGCAACGGGAATGGTAACTGCGGCATCGGCAACAGTGAAGGAACCTTCCACGGTGTCGCAGCCTTCAGCAGTAGCAACGTAGGTGTACTCACCCGCCGGCAAGCCAGCGGCATAAGCGCGTTCAACGCCATCGGCGCTTTTTACCGTAACGGCCGGCGTGCACGACATGCCCTCGGGCAGCGTGGTGGTGAATGTAACAGCTTGCGTGGGCAAGACGTCCAGTACAACCGTCTGGGCAACGTCTTGATCTGTTACCGTGATTGTGCCGGTCTTGGTTTCGTAGCCGAATGCAGAAACCTCGTAGCTGTATTCACCGGGAATAGCGGTAAACGTACCAGCATTACCCGTAAGGGTTTCGCCCGCCGCATTGCGCAAAACGATGATCGCATCGGCGGGGGTCGCGGTAATCGTTACGCCATATGCCGGTGCCAAGCTGAAGTCCTTCAGCCAAACGGCGTCATCGTTGCCGTCGCCCGAGAAGTCCTTCGAATACGTGAACAGCACTTTATCGCCGGCTGCCACAGTGGCGCTTGCCGTGATCCAATCAACCAGGCCAGATGCATCCTTGACCAGCGAATTTCCATTCACCGTAACGTTGAACTTATCGTAGTTCGCCTCGGTGCTTACCTTGTAGCTGAAAGACAGCTGACCTGCCTGCTGCGCGGTAAGCGTCAAAACCGCGCTGCTTTTGCCTTTACCCTTGTTTTCGCTCTTCAACAAGCTGGCGTCGCTATCATCAAGCACGAAACCGTAACCGCCATTTTCGGCAGTCACGGCAACGCCTGCGGCCGTAAAGTAATCGCCAATAACCCACTTGCGCTCAAGCGCCACCGGAACCGTTACCGCGCTGTCGGAAACAGTGAACGTTCCGCTCACGTCATCGCAGTTGGGGTGCGTTACCGTGTACGTGTACTCGCCCGCAGGCAAGTTGTACGTGCCATCGGCTTGCGGATCAAGCGTCTGCTTGCCCGTTTTCACCACAATGGCGGCGTCTGCCGCAGAAAGACCTTCGGGAGCCGTCACGTTAAAGCTCACCGTCTGTCGAGGCATTGCAGTGAGCGTGATCTCGCGCGCTACATCGGCATCGGCGACGTCAATCGTGCCCGTTGCCGTTTCGTAGCCGAACGCAGAGGCTTCGTACGAATACGTACCCGCCACAACGGTGTATGCACCGTTCTTAGCGGTTAGTTCCTGACCTGCGGAGTTCTTAAGGATAAGCGATGCATCTGCAGGAACGGTAGTCAACGCAATCGTATATGCCGGAGCAAGGGCAAAGTTTTTCACCCATGCGGTATCGTCGTTCTTATCGCCACTGGAGTCCTTCGTATAGTTGATGGAAACAACATCGCCCGCGGAAACCAGCGTGCTGAACGCCGTCCAGTCAATAACGCCGGAACGACTTGATTTATTCGCGGTCGTGGAGCTGTCGTTGACCTTGACATCCAGCCAGTCATAACCCGGCTCGGAGCTCACTTTCCAATCGAAGGAAAGCACGCCCGGCGTTTTCATGGTGATGGTCATGGTCGAAGACGAACTTCCCTTGCCCTTGTTCGTGGATGCAAGAACGGTGGTGCCGTCAAGATCCACTTCTTCGAAGCCGTAGGACCCGTCTTTCAGGTTCACGTCGGCTTTGCCGTTCAAAGCCGCCGTCGGACCAGGCTTAACCACGAAATCGCAGGTAAGCGTTGCAGTCTTGCCGTTATATGTTACCGTTACAACCTTGCCTGTAGCTTCAGCGGAAGAATCCCAGTCGGTCGTGAAGTCGGTGACTTCTTCGCTCGTGCCATCTGCGTAATGCGCCGTGACGGTCAGCTCAGGCTGCTCATCGCCCACATAGTACTGCGCGGCAGCGCCTGCCACCGTGATGCTCGTGAGCTCTTTTGCCTGCAGCTCAACCGCAAGCGAGACAGTCTGCGAAGCGGCAGCTTGTTCTGCGGTAACGGTAAATTCGCCTGTCGCCGCAACGTAGCCCGCCTTAGACACTTCGTACGAATACGTACCTGCGTCGCGCTTTGATGTAGCAGAAGAAACTTTACCATTAATAGTGAGTTGTGCATCTTCGGGAGTGATGCTGAAAACAACCGTCGCCTTCGGCGTTGCCACTACATTTTCCCAGGCCAGCGTGGGATAATTGTCGCCTTCCACGAAAGCGGCGCCCAGGTCGGCGGCCGAAACAGATTCAACAAACGTCCCCGAAACAGGGTTAGTTCCACCCGCATTCGAAGCGGTCGGTTTCGTATAGAAGCAATTGCTTACCGAGTTACTAGATACCGTACCGTTGTGCCATGCCGCAATACCCGCACGATTATCTGCCGTTTCAGAAATTTCACCCACGTTAAAGCAGCTCGCGAAATAGCTGTCAACATTCGATGCGCCCGTTTGCCCCACAATGCCACCCGCACGCGATGTGCCGGTGATGGCACCCGCGTTATAGCAGTTCGTAAACGAGCATGCCCTATTACTGAAACCAAGAATGCCGCCCGCATTACTGCCCGAAACGGATGCCTTGTTTGCGCAGCCGCTAAAGCTAGTGGCAGATCCTGTCGCCTCGCCCACAATGCCGGCAATGCGCGCTCTGCCATGAGTTGAAGAAACAGAACCCGCAAACGAGCAATTGCTAATGGACGAGCCTTGGGCAAATGCCGAAACACCGCCCGCAGATTGCTTAGAAGTGCTTACGGTACCTTCGACTTTCAGATTCTTCACCGCGCTCCCTTCGCCCAAGTAAGCGAAGAATCCGCTATTACCCGAAGCACTTGTAACCGACAGCCCTGAAACCGTGTGGTTCGCGCCATCAAACGTGCCCGTATAATAGTAATCGTTCGTACCAATGGGTGCCCACTCCCCCGACAGCGTAATGTCGTCGGTCAGCTGAGCGCAAATCCCATTATTCCCTGCGTTAACGGCGTCGCGGAAATCCGCCAAATCCTGCGCCGTTGCAATTTGATAAGGATCGTCTGCGGTTCCGCTTCCCGAAAGCGTAAGCGCAGATGCGTTTGATTGCCCGTCGCTCAGCTGCTCGGGCGCGGCTTCGTCCGCATAAGCGGGCAGCGGCATAAGCCCCAGCACCAGAACAAGAGAAAGCAGGCTGTTCAGGATTGAACGTGAACGTGAACGCTTCATCTTTTTTATCAGTCCTCCTTCGTTGATCCCCACAAGCAACTGCTTTTACAAAGAGGACGCGAAGACGATGGCGAAGCGTCTTGCCGCGAAGCTCCCTGGTAGTGGCAGGTGCTCACGTTATCGCGCGGCGATCTGACTCATCGTTGCCGGCGAACGCCAACAACGCATCACAGTGACCTACTCGCAGGGATTCTCACCCTATTCAGCCGACTGCCTCAAGGGACAGTTTCGCGATTTTTACATCTTGTCAGTTTACCACCTTTGCACCCACTTCAGGAGGCGCAGCGCTAATAGGTAACGGTGCATACTGTGTTGTAAGCGAAGGACCAGTAGCTGCAGGTGTGAGCTGTCAGCGCGGACGGCGTCGGCGGACACGAACGGCGGGCGGCAAGCCAGACGCCATGCAGCGCGAACCGCGAAAAATGACAAGTTTCCGAAACTTTTGGAAACAAGGCGTGATTTTCTGGAAGTTCCAGCCATCGCTTTCTAACGTTTCCCCAGGTCGGAAAAATCAGTTGAAAGCTTTGCCGCCCCTTCGCATGCTTTTCGTTCCAAAAGCTTCGGAAACTTGTCAATTCTTGGACATTAGACTGCACGAAGTCCTAGGCAGACCCTTGGAGAAAGACAATTTCCAGGAATAATCCGAAACCAAGCGCAAAAAAGATGCGGCACCACGCGGCACCGCATCTGAAAGAGAGGAAGAATCTAAGAGTCGCGCTTTCGCCACGCTTACCGCCCCTCGCGCGCATCGGGAGCAGCAGGAGGTCGCAAGCCGAACGAAGGCAAGGCGGGCGCTCCACACACGGGACAAACGCGCGCATCGGAAGGAAGCTCGGTGCCGCACAAAAGGCATTTCCCTTTTTCAGGCAGGCCGTTCACCTTTCCCAACCCGCACGCTCCGCAGCGGGTGCAAAACATACACGCCACGACTTTCGTCCTTCCCCGTTCGCTCGAAAACCCCTACGCACGCTTTGCGCGCTTACGCGGCATGAGCACCGCGATAACGGCAGCGATTGCCATGGCAATACCAACAATCAGGAAGGAATTGCCCACCACGCCGGTCTGGTCAATGATGATACCAGCCAACCAGGGACCCAAGTAGCGGCCCACAATGTTGATGGTGCCCACAACGCCCGTGCCCGTTGCACGGATGTCATCATCGTAGTACTCGCCGGCAGCAGTCATGATAACCGTAATAACGCCGGTGGAAGCCGTGATGATGGCAACAAAAATGTAGCACACAATCAGCGACGGAGCAGCACCGCTGGTCAGGTAGAAATAATAACCGAAACCAAAGATTGCATTCAGACCAACCATGAACGCCATAATGTTCTTACGCTCCATGCGGTCGGACAGCTGACCCAAAACAAGCTCGGTCAGAATGGTCAGAACGCCGGCCCACGTAATGCCCAAAGATGCCTGAGCCAAGTCGAAACCAACGGACTGGATGGATGCAACGTAGTACTGGGAAGCAGCCATGTAGCCAACCTGGTAAATGATGTAGAACAGACCGAAATGCCAGGTGATAGGCATGCGCAGAACACGAGCGATAGCAGACTGGCCGTTACCCTTCGCATCCTTGGCTTCTGCAACTTCTTCCATCTTGGGAGCAGGAGCGGCCTGAACGCCTTCGGGAGCGCCGTACGGAGCAAGACCCTTCTCCTCAGGACCTTCGCGGAAGAAGATGGCGATGAACACCGCAATAGCAGCATAGATGCAACCGAAGATAACGTAGGACATTTCCCAACCCATGGCGGCAATGATAAGCGGGGTAACAATGCCCAAGATAATGGCGGAGAAGTTCGCGCCCGGGGTGATAAGGCTCATGCCCATGCCGCGCTTGTTCGGGGCAAACCAGCGGGAAACGATCTTCGGAAGAATGGCCATAAGCAGACCAGCAGTACCGCAACCGGTAATGGACCAGGTCACGATTGCAGGGACAAGACCCAGGGGCGCCAAGAAGCCGAACAGGATGGCACCTACAGCAGCCAGGGTGCATGCAGCAACGATTGCCTTGCGCGTGCCGAACTTATCAGCAGCCATACCCCATGCGAACGAAAGACCAGCGTAAAACACCATGTAAATGGAGGTGATCAAGCCAATTTCGGCGTAGTTGACGCCCAGGGACTGACGGATGGACTCCAAGGTCAGAGCAGGAAGACGCTGAGCGCTCAAAACAATAAACTGCGTCAGAAAGCCGCCCAAGCAGATGATGAATGCGTAATGCAGACCTCCGCTTTTCTTCGGGGTGGTGTCTTCAATGGTTTGAAGCATCGTGAACTCCTTTTGAAACGTTTTGATATGGTTTTCTATGATCAAGCTTTAGGAAAACAGCTGCGCGCGCATCCTGCCAAACTTCTCACGTCGCGCCGCACGCTTCTTCTCGGCATTTCGTTGCTTAGCTTCGGTTGCTGCCGCCTCGAAAGCTTTATGGGCGGCCTTACCCTCTTGCTGTTCAAGCTCGGCGTATTCGCGAATACGATCCCAGTCTTTGATAAGCGAAAGCGCTTGCGCCTTCTTTTCGACCGGAACATACAGGTCAACGCCGTAATTCTTGTCTTTATGCTGCGGAATGCCGATGGTCAGAATAGGGTGGTTCATCTTCAGCGAACCGCAATCCCTGCCATACAGATGAATGCCGCGCTTGCGAAAGATATACGCGATGCCATCGTATTGCCAGGTCTGCTTGACATTCGTCAAATAAGACCAGGTCATCTTCTTGTATTCTTCAAGATCGACAACCGTTGTCCATCCTTTTTTCTGCTGTGGAAGCATTTGTTTTCTCCTTTGGAGGGGGGAGGCGCCGCATCGCAGGGGATAAAAAGAGAAGACGAACAGACTCTTCTTGGAGGGGTATCCCTTACGATGGGCGCAAGAGTAAACATACGGGGCAAAGAAGTGGCAACTGGCGGCGTTACCATGCTCCTAAAGCGTGATTCCTGGGGAATCTTTACGGGGTGAATCCGTTACGGCATGAAGACGGAAACCTTCTTGCCGCCCAGCTCAATCATGCGATTCGCCACTTGATCGGCAGGTAGAATCTCGATGACCTGGGCCAAGCAGTGCTGCTGGCAGGCAGCAAGTTTGCCCTGGCTCACACGTTCTTCGCACAGGTCGCACAGATTGGTTGGCACGGGGATATAATCCCACTCCCACGAGCCGTTGACTTTCACCGGACCGTACTGCTTAATGACGATGCCCTGCTCTTCGAAGGAAAGACCCTTCTCCTTCATGCAAGAAACGGTGCAGGAATCGCAGCCAAAGCAAAGCCCGTAATTGATAAGCATTGCGTTTTTCATAGTATGCCTCCTTCCCTGCCGTTATTTCTGAAGAGCGGCCAGCTGAGCGGGAGTTGCAAAAAGACTCTCGTCAACAGGGCATTCCGCTTTACGAATATGGCAGATACCGTTTTTGTAGGGCGCGCCATAACCGGTGACCGAAACACTTTCATGCGGAATCAGGTTGTTCGCGTTAGACGTGAACACGCCATAGGGGTTCTCGCCCTCGCCGCTTTGCTCCGGATACCACCAAGCATGCTCAACGTGGACGAACTTCTCGTTGACTTCGTTCGTCAAGTTCGCTTTCTGCACCATGCGACCCTGCGGGCTTTCGACTTCAACCCAATCGCCTTGGGCAATGCCATATTCAGCGGCGGTCTTGGGGTTGATGGTCACCAGCGGCCAAGGATGCAGCTTGCGGCACGTAAGATCCTTTTGGCGATGCTCAGAGTGGAACATGGAAATGTGACGCCCACCCGTGGTGTAATACAGCGGATATTCGGCCTTGAGCTCGGGTTTCGACTCATGAGAGAACTCGGGCTCTTCGAAATACGGCAACGGTTGCTCGCCGTAAGCGGCAAGAACGGGCGACCACAGCTCAATACGACCGGACCTGGTCTCGAAACCAAGGTTGCCATCGGCGCGCAGCAGGCCCTTCTCGTACTTCTTGTACTCGTAGCCCGCCATCTTTGCCGGGACAGCCTTCACTTCGTCCAAGCCGTAGCCATAGTTCTCACGCAGCTTGGCGTCGAAGAACTTATCGGGCGTTTCCATGCCTTCCCACAGCTCGGGGCGCATACGACGACCCATATCAATAAGAATCTCCAGGTCAGACTTGGTGTTGGGATTGTCGATGATCTGGTTCATGGCACCAATGAAGTGCTGGTTGCGACCGTAATTCGGCGTTACCAAGCCCTCGTGCTCAACGTAGGTGGAAAGCGGCAGCACCACATCGCACAGCGCCATAATGGTGGGGGTCATGAAGATGTCGTTCGCAACCACAAACTCAAGGTCCTTCATAGCTTCATACCAGCGTTTGGGCTGGTCAGCCATGCAAGCAAGCGGGTTGTTGCCAATGATCCAGCACATGCGCAGCTTGTAGTAGCCTTCCATGTCGGCCCATTTGCCCTCAAGCCAGTTCAGCAGCGTGTCGCCCTGAACACCACCCATAGCAGCACCCGCGTTGAACAGGGCGTATTTGCCATCGGGGTCAATAATATGCTTTGCCGCCATCTCAGGATCAAGAACGTCCATCATGTCGTAGCGCCACTGGCCAATAAAGCTCGTAGGCTTCGTGATGGTAATGCCGCCGGGAACATCAATGTAGCCGCAAATGGCGCAAATGGCCAAGAAGCACTGAGCTGCTTGCGTGGATGCCTTGGACTGGTCAAGCGCAACACCCCAGGTAGCCGTAGAGGGAGCATTCGTTGCGAAGGCACGCGCGGCGCCAACCAGCTGCTCGGGATCAACCCAGGCAACTTCTTGCACGCGCTCGGGCGTCCATTCCTTGCATGCCTCGGCCAGCTGGTCAAAACCATACGTCCAGCACTCAACGAACTCATGATCATACAGGCCTTCGCTGATAATGACATTCAAAAAGCCCAGACCAACAGCGGCATCGGTACCAGGACGAAGCTGCAAATGAAACTCCGCATGGGCAGCCAGCCACGTGACACGTGGATCAACAACGATAATCTTTGAGCCGCGCTTAATCAAATCGATAATGCAGGGACCGAAGAAGCCATCGGGACTGGAATACAGCGGGTCTTTGCCCCAGACCATGATGTATTTCGGAACAACGTAGCCCGGATGATCGTAGCGATCCTCCCAGTACTGAGCGGAGTCGATTTCCGGAACGCCAGCACCCAGCAAGTAGTTGGTGATGGTAGCACGCGGGCCGTAGCACGCTTCGCCGGAGAATGCGTATGTAGAAGCACCGTTCGGCGTGTTGCAGATAGCAGGGCCATATACCGGAGCGTACAGCGTTGACTCGCGACCGGTGCCCGTGAGCGTGAAGATGGTCTCGGCACCCCACTTCTCCCAGATGTCGCGAATGTTCTTCTCAATCAGGTCGTACGCTTCATCCCAAGAAACCTTGCGCCACGCATCTTTGCCACGATCCGCACGATCACGCACCATAGGGCTGGTCAGACGTTCGTCGCTGTACACCACTTCATCAAGGGTGAGGTTACGAACATCCAGGCGTCCTTGCGTGATGGGATGATCGGGGTCGCCCTCCACCTTCAGGATCTTGTTATCCTTAACGGTAACGATAACGCCCCATCCTACGGGGTGGTCTCCCGGCGGCGACCAAGCGCAGGTGCGCACCTTCATTACGCCATCGCTTTCTTCTAAAACGTATGGCTGCTTTGCATCAAGCATGTCTCCTCCTCTTTACTTCAGGCTCACTTGCTTGCATCCGCACACGTTGCTTTTGCAATTTCGCGTGCAGCTTTCAACGCCGGGAAGCATAGGAGATTTTCAAGGGCGCGCATAAGACTCGAAAGGGATGTTTTTCAGGAGAAGAGACATTCCAAAAAGGGTTGTTTCCGGTGAACGGCTCACCAACCCTTTTCGGGTTACATGGGTTTGAGCAGGCATTTTACAGGGATAAGCGCGGGTTGTGACATTTTTGCACACTTCAGCGCTGAGCGATGGACTGCATGCGGCGCACAAGCAGAAGCGCAGTTGCTCCTTCTCAGCAAAAGAATCAAAAGTCGGCGATGAGCCACGCAATGGCGCTACTTCAACGCCCTCTTCGCTTCTACCATATTGATTAATTCCTGACGGGAATGAACGTCGCATTTCGCATAAAGGTTGCGAATATGGCCCTTCGCCGTGTTGTATGAAATGCATAGCTCCTCGGAAATGTACGCCGCCGTGCGACCGCGGCTCAGCAAGCCCAAGATCTCGGACTCACGCGACGTAAGTCCCTTCTCGGCGGCAAGCGTTTCGCATAAAACGTCCCAATGTTCCAGGGGCACCTCGTGGGGTGCGGTTTGCGCGCCGTTGTCGGAATCAGATGCAGGAACAACAATAACACCTTCGCTGAACGTCTTCTCCAGCGCTTCGGTGACCGTATGCTCCCCCATGACGAATTGCAGACAAAGCAGCACTATCACGGCGCACACGATTGCAGCGATAAACGCGCCGTCGCGAAAAGCCGGGAGCGCCGCCACAGAAAAGCCCGCCACAAACTGCCCCAGCGTGGTGCCCACCGCTGAAGCGCCGCGGCCAAGACCAAAGACGTACGTTGAGGAAAGCGTTGTCTGCGAGGCAATGCTTGCCAAAATACACCAGACAGCAAGAATGAAAACATTATACGAAGCATCAACGATAACCAACTGCGCAAAACGAAACGTCTCGCCCAACAACGGCGAAACCAGGATTACCAAACAGGCAATCGTTGCAATCGGGTAATAGATTTTCCCAATGTCGAAGGAATGAGCACCCAGGTAGAGTGCACAACCCACCAGCAAGACCAGTTTCACATTCAAGCTGGCGAATACCGATGCAATCGATTCGTCGCGCACGATTTGCGCAGGAAGCTCCAGCGTTGCAATTCCCTTGAAAACGCCCACCGCCAGCGCGAAAACGAACACCACTACAATGCAGCGAAGGAAAAACCCTCGGGGCAGCATTTCAATAGGAATCGTATCGGCATCGTGTGGGGCGCCTTCCTCGCCTCGGATAAAGCAGAACAGCACCGCTAAAAACGGAAGCGACGAAAGAACAACAAGGGCAAGCAGTCGCGGAATAGCAGCGCACATGAAGTAAATGAGATTCGCGATAATGGCCGTATAAAACACCGTGAAGAAAATGCGATTACCGTTCAAATACGAATACATGCTGCCAATGCGCACGCACACAAACGCCGTTCCAATGCCCGTGCCCGCGCTAGCAAGCACAAAAGCCACCGTCCCGAAATTGCCGCCAAACGCACCCAGGATAATCGCGGTACAAAACGAAGCGAGCAGTCCCATGCAGGGAACAAGCGGACCATGCGCGACATAACGGTGCATCTTGCGATGCGTTGCGCCCAAGGCAAGAAGCGTTACGCACAAGGGGACGCCCGAAGCAAGATACAGGACATTGTGCGATTCGCCTGTCGCAAGATGCGTCGGCATGGCAACAATGCTTGAGCCGTTCATCATGAGCAAGATCCACGCGCTGTAAAAACCCAGGCTCAAAAACTTAACCGACGGCCAGCGCGCGTCGATTTCGCTCAAGCTATGCTTGAGCTTCGCTGCAAACGCATCCACGTTCTCCCCTTATTCTCCCCTTATGCACAAACGCCCCTGGATGATTACGGTTTTCGCCGTGCTTATTTTTCTTTCGCAATGACCAGCGTGAAGTAGTCGGACATATCGGCAGGAACATCGGCAAGATGCGGATAAAGCGCTTCGTCTTCCAAACCGCAATTCGCCACGAGCGACGTAGTATCCAGTATGCCAGCCTGCTCTACAATTTCGCGCACGGCATCCAACTCGCGACCGCTCTTCATGAAGACTTTCGTGCCAGGAACCGCCATGGCGGCATCTTTCGCGTCGCCCGCCATAACGGGAACAATCGTCAGCGCTTCGGGACCTTCGCATAAGGGAATACCCAGGCGGGCGGCGGAGGCGCAAAACGAGGTGACACCGGGGATGACTTCAACACGATACCCCTGTTCAACCAGCATTTCGTGAATGTAGTAGTACGTGGAATACACCCCAATGTCGCCGATGGCGGCATACGCAACGTCCTTGCCTTCGTCCAGCGCGGCGGCAATTTCGGCCGCAACGCCGCGGTACGCTTCGATGACTTGCGTGCGATCGCGCAGCATGGGCGTGGAACAATCGATGAGCGGCTTGCCCTGAATGTGTTCTTCGATGATGCCGTAGGCCGTTTGCCTGCCATGTCCGATGTTCGGTACAGCCACCACATCGGCCGCGCGAAGGACACGCACTGCCTTCAGCGTGAGCAGCTCAGGGTCGCCCGGGCCAACACTTACGCCGTAGAGCGTTCCTTTCGGCGTTTCGGCTGCCGTTTCAGAAGTGGTTTCTGCGGCTTTCACGGCTTCCGCACATCCGGCAGCTGTGACGTTTTCTGTTGCATTCATGCGAAGTTTCCTCTTTCGATTCACTCATTTGTTGACAAATTACCCCACCTTTTGTCAACATCAGCTTTCAGGGGTATCGGCCGAAACAGTTGCAGATATTTCTTTGAACAACTGTTTGACCTGGCCGTATACAACAAGCCCCTGTTTTTGACCCAGCTTCTGGATAATGCCGCGATAAAATTCCTGCTTCGTGGTGGCCGCCTGCGCCGCTTTAACCACAACGTTCAGCTGATCTTCGGGCAATACCACATCGCGCTCCGTCAGAAGCACGGTGGTTTTTGAAACGGCGTCCGCTTTCGCTGCGTCGGCCTTTGCAGAACGACGACGCCTGCGACCGCGTATTTGCTTCGGGGCGCTTTCGGGTGCAGGCTCATCGGATGCAGGTTCAGTTGCGGGTTCGGTTGTGGGGTCAGCTGCATCGGGCTCAGTCGCACGCTCAGCGGCAGGCTTAAAGATGGGCTGGACGGCCAACTCAGCTGCGGCAGCGGGCTCGACAGCCTGCGACTCGGCAGCTACGGAGTCGGGTGCGGGCTCAGCGGCGGGTTTGGCGGCAGCAGCCTGCGGCTCCGCTTCGCCGGCGGGTTTGGCGGCAGGCTCCGCGTTCGCTGCGATGTCAGCAGATTCTGCGACGGTCGGCTCCGCATTCGCTGCAACGTCAGCCGCTTTCGCAGCTGTCGGCGCTTCGCTCGCCTTCTCCGCAGGCCGTTCGGTTGCCTTTTCAACGTGTTCTTCGGTCGCTTTCTCAGCTGGCTCTTCGCCCGCCTTTTCGCCCTTGTCGTTCTTGTCACCCTTGTCGTTCTTGTCAGATTTCTTCTTCCGACGCGATTTTCCATTGCGCTTGCTCGTGCGCGTAGCGGCTTCACCGTTCTTTGCGTCTTCGGATGCAGCGGTCGGCGCTGTCGGCGCGGATTCTCCCGCTACGGAAGCAGCGGCCTCGACGGCACGTTCTGCTCCCTGAACAGCAGTAACGACTTCGGCCGCTTCAGAGCCTTCGGTCACCTTTGCCTTGGCGGCATCCGTCGGCGCTTCGCACGCAAGTGTGCCAACATCAGCAGCCGAGCCTTCCGCAGCCGCGCCATTTGCAGCGACACCTTCCACAGGCGAATTACCCACGGCTTCGGCAGCATCTGCCGGAGCATCAACGGCAGGAGCCTCGGCAGTACCGCGGCGGCCCTTCCCTCCGCGACGCGACGACGAACGACGCTTCCCCGCCGTCTCCGCAAGCGGCGTAGGAGGAAGCCCGAGGTCTTCCGCAATGCTTGAAACGCGCCTGACCTGGGGCAATCCAAGACGCACGCCCATGCGATCCGCAGCATCGTAACCATGATCGTTGCTCACAATCACGTGCTCTTCCGTTGCCTGCGGAAGCTCGCTATACAGCCACGCCACTAAATGAAAGTCCAGCGCATTCGGCGTTCCCACGTCAACGCTGATAAGCTCGATTTTCGCCTGCGCGCGCAACGCTTGCTCGACAAAAGCAATGCGCATCGTATCGGCCTTAGGACTATAAAAAATGCGCACGGTATCATTCGCGGTCAGCTTGTCAATACCATCGACGCCCGCGTGCACGTTCTCGTAATCAACGTAATAAACAGTCATATATGCCTTCCTTGGTTTATTCCAAACGAGTATTTTAGCAGACTGCGCACGCCCGCACAGCGCTTCACAGCGAAGTTGCGTCCACAATGCGGTACAATCGCCCGCATGGACATGAAACCGATCGCACATATACGCACCGACCTGCCGCAGAAGTTCGGCATTCCGCGCAACAGCTTTTTGGCGCCGCACCTGCAGGGCCAGATTGTCTTCGAGCCGGAGTTCGCGCTGGAGGCAGCCGTGGCAGGGCTCGAAGGGTTCTCGCATCTTTGGCTGATCTGGCAGTTCGAAAACGGGTTGCCTGGCGGTACGGCTTGCGACATCGAGTCGGACGCGAGTGCGCACGCACAAGCGGCTGACCAGCAGAAACAGCGCGATGCTCAATGGTCTCCCACGGTGCGACCGCCACGCTTGGGCGGCGTGGAGCGCGTAGGCGTCTTTGCAACACGCAGCCCCTTTCGCCCGAACCCGCTGGGACTCACCTGCGTAAAGCTCGACCGCGTCGAGCACACTGAAAACGGCCCTATCATCCACATTTTGGGAGCCGATTTGCGCGACAACACGCCCATCTTCGACATCAAGCCCTACATCCCCTTTGCCGATTGTCACCCCGAAGCAACGGGTGGCTTCATCGATAAGACACCCTGGAATGAGCTTGATGTCGTTTTGCCTGATGAATTACGCGAAAAAGTGCCCGCAGAAAAACGAACGGGGCTTGTTGAGGTGTTGCGTCAGGATCCGCGCCGCGCGGGAAGCAAACACGAGCCAACCCGCATTTATCACCTTGCCTACGCCGGCTTGGACGTGTCGTTCACTGTTGATTGGGAAACGCTTTTCGTTGTTGCCGTTGACAGCGCCGAAAAAGCAGCGACCCCTGACTTCAAGTAACAACATCGAATTCGCAACATTACGGAGCCACAGACGCTGTCCCAATTATGCTGCTTCTCTTTCCATGCTGCTTCTTCATGCCGTACCTCTCAGGCCCACGCGCCGCAACTGACTTTGCAGCGACTTCAGCTCCAAGCAGCAACAACCGCGCGCATCTAGCTCGATGACCGCTCGGTAACGCCATCCGAAAGGGGCTTCTTGGTTCCGATGCCCTCATGATACCCTGGGGTCACCGCATGTGACCGCCGCATTTAATCTTCGTATTGGAACCACGTTCCGGCGCGGCAGCCAAGAAAGGACAAGGGAAATGGAAATAATCGACGTAAACAGGAATTCAGCCCATCTCAATGACACTTTGGAGATCTACCACAGCGTTTTCCCTGAATACGAGCGCATTTCCGACGATGATCTACTCGCGCTTATTGACGCCTGCTCTTGCGTCAAGCTCTGTGCTTACGTGGAAAACAATGCTGTTGCGGCCATGTCATTTATTTGGGACTTCCCCGAGCTCCCTTTTGCCTACTTGAACTTTTTGGGCGTATCCGAAAAATGCCAGGGTGGCGGCGTGGGCAGTCGCGTGTTGGACGCCATAAAGCAGAATTGCGCGCAACCCGTGATGCTGGACATGGAGGTAGTCAACGACCCCAACGCGGAAAACCCCGAGCAACGTCAACGCCGCCTGCGCTTTTACCAGCGCAATGGATTTGAGCAAACGGGATTGAACCTTATCTTTGAAGGCGTTCCGTTTGAGACCATGACGTACGGCAGCACCATCACGCAACACGACCTTAATAGGCTGATGGAGCTCATGGACTGCTTGTGCCGCCAACACTGCAGCTACTAATTTCGGCGCCCAACGATAACGTCACCCAATAAAACAATCGAAATGCTCCTCGGACGCTGCCGAAACCCCTTTCGGTGGCGCCAGAAACTCTTCTGGCGCCGCCCAGCGCAACGCTGAAACGGCATCCGCAAACCATGTTGTCGGAAAAACGTCCCCAATGCGCAAAATATGCCGATACGGGGTAGGTCAGGGAGGGGGTGCGAAACCGGTCTATCGGCCTCATTTTAAGCTTTTTCCGACAAGCGAAAACGCGTTTGCCCAGGTCGCGAGATTTCCTTATCCCAGGTCGTCAAGCGCAACCCACCCCGTACCGTCATATTTTGCGCATTTGCCTTCAATTTCCGACAAAGTGAATCGTTCAGTAAGCAATTTGCCTCAACTCGCACCGGGACGATTACGGAATCAGACAATAAAATGCCGTTATTCTCCCCTTTGGTATCAAATAGCAACACACGCAACCGTGCGTTTCTATTTTTTTCGATGACCACCTGATTTGCAAAACAGTTAAATAACGGTACACCTATCCGGGCGTATCATTTCTCACCCTTTGAAAACAATAAAAGTCAACTCTGTTTTCCCATAAAACTTACCGCTACACTGTCGAAAAGTGGAAACACTTCTCTTGATGGTTGGTAACTTGATCGGTCGGCCGATCGCCTCCGTCACAGATGGAGGTTAGGCCGCCAAGAAAGGCAGGTGGTCACAATGGCAGCTCCCGAAACCGAGCATGTCCGCAACGTCGCCCTGGTCGGACAGGACGGCGCGGGCAAAACATCACTGGCGGAAGCCATGTTGTTCGTGTCTGGACGCACTTCTCGCATGGGAACCACGCACGACGGAAAATCCAATCTTGACGTAGATCCCGAAGAAATTAAACGTCGATTCACCATTGCCACTTCCCTTGCTCCGGTTAATTACCGCGACTACAAAATCAATGTTCTTGACACTTCCGGACAACCCGATTTCATTGGCGAGGCGCTGCTCTCCATGCAGGTATGCGAGACGGCGCTTTTTGTTTTCGATGCCGTAACCGGTCCGCAGCCCATGAGCACGCGTCTGTGGAAAGAAGCAGACAACATGCGCCTTTCCCGCGCCGTGTTCATCAACCACATTGACTGCGAGAACGCAAACTTCAACGCCGCCATGGCAACGCTTCACGCGCGCTTCGGCTCTCGCCTGGGCGCCGTGACCATCCCCATTGGCGAAGGTCCCGACTTCAAGGGCGTTGTTGACGTGCTGCGCATGAAGGCGCGCTACTTCACCGACAGCGATGAAGAGCTGGTCGAAGATATTCCCGTCGATTACCTGGATGCCGCGGAGACCGCACGCGAAAAGCTATGCGACCTGGTTGCCGAAGCCGACGAAGACCTTATGATGAAGTACCTTGACGGTGAAGAGCAACTGACGCAAGAAGAGCTGGAAAGCCTGTTCGACAAAGCCATCCTTCAAGAGCTGTTCATTCCTGTTTTCGTTGGATCCACCCTGATCAAGCAGGGTGTTAAAGGTCTCATCGAGGACATTTGCACGTACTTCCCCAGCCCCACCGCCCACGGCAGGTTCCAACTGGCAAGCGGCGAAACCATCCGCGTGAGCGAAGAAAAGCGCCCGGCAGCCTATGTTTTCAAGACGCTGCTTGACCCCTACGCGGGCCGTTTGAGCTTCCTGAAAGTCATTGCCGGCACGCTTGAGCCAGGCATGGAGCTACTCAACAGCCGCAACGGCAAGAAAGAGCGCTTGGGCCACTTGTACCTGATGATGGGCAAGGAAACAAAAGACGTCAAACGCGCGAAGGCGGGCGACATCATTGTTGTTCCCAAGCTAGCCGAAACCATCACGGGCGACACGCTTTCGCAGACCGGCGAAATTTCTGTCGAAAAGGCGCCGATGCCCGTTCCGTACTACCCCGTAGTCATCGAAGCGGACGACAAGAAGAACGAAGACAAGCTGGGAACGTTCCTTTCCCGAGCGGCAGAAAACGACCCCACGCTTATCATCGATCGCAACGAAGAAACGCGCCAAAGCGTGGTGCGCTGCATGGGCGAAACCATGGCCGCGCTGCTGATTTCGCGCTTGCAATCACAGGTGGGCATTGGCGTTCACACCGTACCCGTGCGCATTCCCTATCGCGAGACCATCCGCAAAACGGCAGAAGCGCAAGGCCGTCACAAGAAGCAAACCGGCGGCTCTGGCCAGTTCGGCGACTGCTGGCTGCGTCTTGAGCCCAACCCCGGCATGGGTTACGAGTTCGTGGACGACATCCACGGCGGCGCTATTCCCAACGGCTTGATTCCTGCTGTTGACAAGGGCGTGCAAGAAACCATGGCGGCGGGCTACTTGGCAGGATATCCCCTGGTAGACATCAAGTGCACATGCTACGACGGCAGCTATCATTCCGTTGACTCCAACGAAATGGCCTTCCGTACCGCAGCGCGCATTGGCTTCCACGCTGCATGCGAAAAGGCGAACCCGGTGATTCTTGAACCCATCGCCGAGATTTCCGTGAACACGCCTGAAGAGTTCGCGGGCGCCATTATGAGCGACATTTCCACGCGTCGCGGCCGCATTATTGGCACCGACTCCAACGACGACGGCGACACCATCATCATCGCGCGCGTGCCTTACGCAAGCGTCATTACGTACACGAAGGATCTGCGCTCCATCACGCGTGGCTGCGGCACGTACACGTTGGAAATGAAAGATTATGAGCAGGCACCTGTTGACGTGCAGGCAAAACTGATTGAAGCTTATAAGGAATCGAAAGCTTAAGCGAAACTCGGCCGTTTAAGTGCAACGCATAGAAAGGAAACGATTATGGGAAAGAAAGCAGATGAGGCGCTGGAAATAACTCTTGAGGAGCTGCCCAATTACCTGCGCGCCAACCACTCCGCCTACATGGAAATTGGAGAAGAGCTCCTCTATTTGACCGACGCCAACGACATTTACTGGCGTGCGCAAGACACCAAAACCTTGAACGAGAAGGGCCACTACGTTGACTGTTCTCCTCTTGTTCCCACCGTTTCGGAGTTCATGGACCTGCCCATTTGGAAGGGTGGCGCCATCCGCGGATTGTTCGGCGCGGCAACGTTCTATGCATCGGTGAAGGAATAACTTCGCATGAGGAGATTGCTTGTTTTGGGGAGTTAGGGATAATTCACCTGGTCAAACATTGAACGAATGGGGCTTCGACATAGCGTCGGAGCCCCTTCTTCATGCCTGCAAAGCCGCCTGTTTGCAAGGCCGCCTGTCTGCAAGGCTGCGCGTCCGCAAAGCCTCGCGAGAAAGTTAAAAAGACCCCGTCACTTTTTCACTTGCGCGGTTTTGGCGATGAGCTTTTGATAGATGCGGTCGCGAATCCACGGCTCGGTGGAAAGCGCGCAAGCTTCATCGATGGGGACCCACTTCACGCCGCTGTTCTCATCGGGCTTTATGCGCAGATTGTTTGCAGCAGGGTCAGCTTGCGCCAAATACGTCACGTTCAGATGCAAATGCGAGCTCACATACGCACCGCGCTTTTCGTGCCCCGCAACCGTAAGCACCTCAACGGAGAAAACCCGGCCATTAAGCAGCAACTTTGCGTCAGCCACCCCCGTTTCCTCCTGAAGCTCGCGCAGCGCCACCGCAGCAAGATCGGCTTCGCCATCGGCATGCCCACCAATCCATGACCAGGAGTTATAGATGTTGTGGTAGACCATGAGCGTTTGCGTGAATGTGGGGTCAACCACCCAAATCGAACACGCCATATGGGCTTGTGCGCTGCGATCGAACACGTTGGGGACATCGCGAAGGGCACGCAGGATAACCTCTTTATCAACCGCCTCCTGCTCATTTGCCGGAACGAACGCCTGGATGTTCTCGTAGAGTTGCTGTCGTTCTTCCGCAAATGTTCCCATGATGCTTCCCTTCGCTTCTTTCGCCCTGCCCCGTTGCTGGCGCCTTCGCCTTCGTCTTCGCCCGGCAATGTTGACAAATTACCCCACCTTTTGTCAACAAGAAACGGGACACAAGGCGCAGAACTCGACAATAAATGAGACACCAGGCAATGGGCGCGGTAGCGCGGCTCTGCCACAATGGCAGTATGAAGAACTCTGCACAACCCTTTGCGTTTACAAGGAGGCACATCATGACGACCTGCGCAAACACTGCAAACACGGGCACCGCAACCACGGAAAAGAACCTCAAGAAACTCACACTGCTTCACTCGAACGACCTTCACGGCGACTTTCTGGCCGAAGAGATTGATAAGAAGCTGGTGGGAGGCGTTTCGTATCTTTCCGGCTACCTGGATAAAGTGCGCACCGAAGAAAAGAACGTTATTTATGCCATTGCCGGCGACATGTTCCGTGGGTCGGTTATTGACAGCGAGTTCAAGGGCATAAGCACCATTGAAATCATGAACCTGCTGGGTCCCGATGTGGCGACCATTGGCAATCACGAAATCGATTACGGCGTGTCTCATCTGCTGTTTTTAGAAAAATGCTCCACGTTTCCCATTGTAAATGCGAACTTGCACATCTCCACGAACGGACGTCGCTTGTTCATGCCCGAAACCATCATCGAAATCGACAGCATGAAAATCCTGTTCATTGGTATCATCACCGAAGAAGTGCTGGCTGCGGCAAAATCCGACACCATGGTGGGAACGTTTCTGGACATCGAAGAAGCCGCCGTTGACGTGGGCCGTATTTGCAACGCCTACAACGCCACCGACATCGACTTCACCGTGCTACTCACGCACATCGGCTTTGAGGAAGACCAGCGCCTGGCGGCTGAACTTGACCCGCTGTGGGGCGTTGACGTAATCATTGGCGGGCACAGCCACACGTTCCTGGACGAACCGTGCATCGTAAACGGCATCCCCATTGTGCAAGCAGGTACCGGCACCGATCAAATTGGCCGCTTCGACATTATGATTGACACCGACAACAACTGCATTGACACGTTCACCTGGCAAACCATCCCCATTTGCAGCGAGACCTGCCCACGCGACGAAGTGCTTGAGGACCTGATTTTGTCGTACAAGGATCGAACCGATCAGAAGTACGGCCGCGTGATCACACGTTTCAAGTGCCGCCTCACCCACCCCAGCCGCACGCAGGAAACGGCGCTGGGCAACCTGGTGGCCGATGCCTTCCGCGAAAGCCTGGGCGTGGATATCATGTTTGCGGGGTCGGGCTCCATCCGCAACGAGCAAGCAGGACCCATTGTGACATTCGGCAACCTGAACGAGCTTTTCCCCTACGACGATGCCATTTACCAGATTAGCGTGACGGGCGCGCAGGTGCGTCGCATGCTGCAGCACATGCTACGCGACGAGGCATGGGCGGGACACACGGAGTTCTATCAGCTTTCGAAGGGCATGAGAGTCACGTATAATCGCACCACGCGCGAGATTGAGAAGCTCAACTTTAAAGGAAAACCCATTGATGAACAGGCAGTTTACACCGTTGGCGTGCAGGCGTACCACTACACGAACCTCAAGGACTTCCTGGATGTAACGCCCGAGGAATGCGAAGCGAACGCGCCGATTCGCACGTTGTGCACATCCGCGCGCGACGTGCTGGAGGAATTCCTGATTAGCCACAGCAACCTTAAGCGCAGCGTTGAAGGTCGCCTGGTGCTGAAGGATTAGCGCACCGCTCTTCCCTTTTGCCCGCAACGTTGCAAGCAGCATCGCAGGCGGCACAGGGTGTGGTGCGGCGCGCGGCGTTGCGGGCCGCACGATGCGCAGGTGCTTGTGCAGCACTGCGCGCGGTTTTACGAGAGGCGCTGCGAGCAGTGCCCCGTGCCGCGGCGTGCGCAGCATAGGGTGCCGTGCGGACCGAACGATACGTGTCAAACAGCACTAGAAACGGGAAAGCCGCCGCGATAAGCAGAAGAAAAAGGAACGCGAAAAATAGCTCTAACATGGGGTGCCTCCTTGTGCTACCTGCATTTCAGGTGCGATTTCAAGCGAAGGGTTGCTTCGTTTTGTTTTCATGCATGATAGGCAAACAAGAAATCTCAGCTGTGTCAGTTTTTGGACAGCTGGGATTTTTTTAGCGGCACGTGGGAGTGACGGCGCGCGCGAGCAACGGCAATGGAGAACGAAGCTGCACGAGAAGCAGCCCTGGAGCTGCGCAGGCGCTAACCCCAGAGTCTGCGGCGGCGAGCTGCCCACGAACACTAACCCCAGCGTCTGCGGCGGCAAGCGGCGACGCTAATGCAAGGAGCAAAAGAAGCTGCAGTGGCCGGCCTGGAAGCTGCCGGGGTTTACCTTTGTCACGAAAACGTGACGGATGAGCCCTTTCGGCACATGGACCTTCCACAATCCCTATAATGGCGGTGGAAAAAACATGCGAAGAAACAAACGGGGAACGCACTGATGTCGCAGGAGCAAAAGCAAATCCGGCACAAGCGCAAAAGAGAGGCCGAAGCCAGCGCAATAAGATCAGCGTTCCCGCAGTTCAAACGCAAGAGAGAAGAGATAGGAGCACGCATGATTCGCCAGATTATCCACATTGATCAAGATCTCTGCAACGGTTGCGGCGCGTGCGCAAGCGCTTGCCACGAAGGCGCTATCGGCATGGTCAACGGAAGAGCCCAACTGCTGCGCGACGACTACTGCGACGGCCTGGGCGACTGCCTTCCCGCCTGCCCCACGGGCGCTATCGCGTTCGAGCAGCGCGAAGCAGCCGACTACGACGCCTCCGCCGTAAAAGCGAACCAGCAAGCACAGGCAGCGGCCGGAGCCAACCCCACAGCCGCAGCCTCTTCCCCTGCTGCGAGCGTATCCGTTGCTTCCCAGCTTCACAACTGGCCCATCCAGATAAAGCTTGCGCCGGTCAACGCGCCCGTCTTTGCCGATGCAGACCTGCTGATTGCCGCTGACTGCACCGCCTACGCTTACGCGAACTTCCACCAGGATTTCATGACGGGCAAAACGGTGCTCATGGGCTGCCCCAAGCTCGATGCAGTGAATTACGCCGACAAGCTCACGCAGATCTTCGCCATGAACAGCATCAAAAGCATCACGCTCACGCGCATGGAAGTGCCGTGCTGCGGCGGCATGGAGTTCGCCATCAAACAGGCAATCGAGGCGTGCGGTAAAAATATTGCGTTGAACGTTGTCACCATTTCGATTTCAGGCGACATCTTGGAATAAAAGCGCGCGAAGGAACGCGAAGCGACCGCAACCGCGCGGCCACAGGGGCGGCAACGTCGCACACCGAGACCGGGAAGAAAGAAGGACACCATGGTATTGCAAGGATGCCAGGGAAAAGCGGATATCACTGTTGAAGAACGCACGTGCCCGCAATGCGGCCACGAAATTGAGATTTTCTCCATTGACGCAGACGCCACGTGTGAAAACTGCGGATTCGTGATTTACAACGACTCGCTGAATTGCGTTCAGTGGTGCGCGTATGCCCGCCAGTGCGTGGGCGATGAACGCTACGAGCAGCTTATGGCGATTGCGAAGTCGCAAAAAGAACGCAAACAGGCAGCTCAGGAAGCCGCCGCGCGCGAAGCGGCCGAACAAGAGGCGGCGGCTCAAAAGGCGTCCGAGCAAGAGTAAGAAACAGCACGAACGGGACCATGCCGATATGAATCAAGAAGAAACAAACGCAATGGGCGCGCAGGAAAACACAGCGCCGGCAGAGAAAAACCCCTTCTCGCGCACGCAATTGCTGCTGGGCGAAGCGGGCGTTGCCGCGTTGGCGCGCGCTCATGTCTGCGTGTTCGGCGTGGGCGGCGTGGGCGGATTCACAGTTGAGGCACTTGCACGTGCTGGCGTGGGAGCGTTGACCATCGTGGATGCCGACATCGTTGACATTACGAACATCAACCGCCAGATCATCGCGACGCACGATACGGTAGGCCAAGCGAAAGTCCAGGTCATGGCACAGCGCATTGCATCCATCAATCCCGCATGCCGCGTTATCGCGCGCCAATGTTTCTACCTTCCTGAAACGCGCAGTGAGTTCGACTTTGCACAGTACGATTACGTGGTGGACGCCATTGATACGGTGACTGCAAAAATCGACCTGGTGCTTGCAGCGCAAGAAGCGAACACGCCCATCATCAGCGCTATGGGCGCAGGCAATAAGCTTGATCCCACGCGTCTTGAGCTCGCCGATCTTTATGATACTTCTGTTTGCCGCTTGGCGAAAGTCATGCGCAAAGAGTTGCGTGCTCGCGGCGTTGAGCACCTGAAATGCGTCTACTCGAAAGAAGAGCCACACAAGCCCAGTGCGCGCGAGCTTGCTGCCGCGGACTTTTCCCCCGATCAGAAAACGCCTCCTGGATCGGTTTCGTTCGTACCAAGCGTTGCCGGCCTTATCATTGCCGGTGAAGTGATAAAAGACCTGACTGCAAGCTGCTAGGCGAGCTGGGCCTTCCCTGTTTCTTCCCGTCTTCTTCAGTAAGTTTCGCGTTACGGTTCAGGGCATCTGTCGGCAAGGGCTCACCTCACGACTCCGCTTGGATAATGCTTCTTCGCACTCGATACCCGCTCAACTTATCCAGAGCGTCGCAGTTCGGTTCGTCCCTTGCCGACAGATGCCCCTTAGGGATTGCGCACTGGTAAACTAGGCCTTCCCTGTTTCTTCCCGTCTTCGCCGAAAATTGTTGACAAAAGGTGGGGTAATTTGTCAACAAAAAGCGGCCTTGGGAGCGGGTCGGCCCAAGGTCGCTTGCGTGCTGAGCCAGATACAAACGCCAGCTCAGTCAGCTGTTCAATTCAAGCGCGCGGAACAATGCGAAAATTACTCCCATGTTGCATAATGCACGAAACGCTGAGTTGCGAAAGCATCCACTGCATCAATCGCATCGTCGCCGTTAACGTTTGCCGCCCACAGAAGCGTCTCATGCGTCCATGTTGCGGGAAGCGCCAGCTTGGAATAATCTTCGCCATAGCGTCCAACGCTCATATCGTAAATGACCTGGGCGTCAACAATGTTCACGCGGCCGTTGCCGTTCGCGTCACCGCGCTGAGCATCGGCGGCAAGAATCGTCACATTCGCGGCAGCGCCTGCAGTAACATCGTACTCCAACGCATCACCTTCAAGAGCAGCTTTGTCCGCAACAACGGACACGCTCGCCTTATCAGATGCAGCAATCGCCTTCAACGTTGCGGTAGCAACAACAATGCCCTGCGATGCATCGGCCGTGTTGCCGTAGAAGCTAAATGCGGCTTCTGCCGCGCCATCGGCGGGAAGGAAGGAGACGTCCTCGGACAGACCGGCGCCCTTCGTCACGTTGACCAGCTCAAACACGGAAGAATCGTAATCAATCGTACCGGCCAAAGCTGCAACGCCCTTGTTCGCAACAACGGTCACATTTACGGTCACCGTATCGCCCGCCTTCACAACGCTTGGCTGATCGGCAGAAAGCTCAGTACCCGCAATAAAGCCCTGCAGCGCACGTGTCAGGTTCTCTGCATCGGCACCCAGCGGATCATCGGTACGATTGCAGTTGTACTGGCTGAAGCACTTAGGATCCCATTTGCCCGTTCCTGCCTTGAAGTCCGGAAGCGGAGTGCTGGTGTCGCCCGAGTTCAGATACGTGGTCCCTTCGACAGCAGCAGCGCTGGCGCAGGAAGTATCAACCCATTCCACGCGACCGATGCCTTTTTCGGCGGAAGTGAACGCATACGTGTTGTTCTCAACCGTGGTGTAGCGATCAAGGCTTGCCAAGAAGCCGATGACGGCACCGACCTCGGTTTGGCCGGTAGCGGCACCCGTTACCACATTATTGCTGATAGAGCCCGCGCCGTTATCCCAGCACTGATACACGGCACCTTCGCCGCCCAAAATACCGCCAACGCGCGAAACGCCCGCAACATCACCCGTTACGGTGTTGTTCGTAAACGTGCTCCACTTCGCATTCGGGGCAGATGCCAAGCCCCAGCCCAGACCATCGTAGCCAGCGCCAGAAATGCCACCTGCGTACGTGCCCGTTGCGGTCACGGAGCCGCCGAACGTGCACCCATCAATGGTGCCCACGCTCATGGAGTTGCCACGTGCGCCCGCAATGCCGCCGACCATATCAACGCCATACACATCGGCATTTGACGTGCAGTTCGTAATGGTGCCGTTGAAGCTTCCTGCAAAGGAACCAATGCGGCTTTGCTGCTTATCGTAACCAATGGTCACGCCCGCCTCAATGGTGCTGTTTTTGATTTCAACCGTGAAATCGGCAGAGGTGTAGCCGCCCAGGAAGCCCGACTTCAGCGTTTTCGTGCCAGAAAGCAGCGTCACGTTGTCAATGACGATTGCCTTGGCAGACGTACCGGTGATATGGTAGCCGTTCACCAGGCCATATCCGGCAATTTCTTCACCGTAAACCTTCAAGTTGCTCACAGATGCGCCACTTACAAAGCCCAAAAGCGGCAGCCCACCTGCGGGAACGGTCACTGTGTGGTCGCATCCATCGATAGAGCCAGAGAATACGTTGATGTTGGCAATTTGGTTCACGCCGCTGCTATTAGGATCGGTTTCGGTCTTACCGGATTTCATAGCACCCAAGGGAACCCAGCCTTCGGGCAACGTGATGTTCTCGCTCAGTTTGAAATATTTGCCCGCAAACGTCACGCCCTGCTGCACCAAATTAGAAAGCGCGGTCAGATTATCGGCACTTGCAAGAATATAGGGATCTTCTGCCGTACCTGCCCCACTGAAGGGAACAGACAGCTCGTTTATGGTAAGGGAATACGTAGTCGTCACGTCGCCGCTGGTAATCACGATAGCTGCCGTTGCCTTACCTTGATCATCGAAGGAAGGCGTGAACGTTGCAGCACCATTCACCAGCGCTTCGCCGTTCACGGTTACCGTAGCACTGCTCACCTGGGAAGTAGGCTTAATGGTAATGCTGTCGCCAGCGAAAACAGAGGTAGCGTATTCGTATGCAGGGGCAGTGTACTCAGAGGGAGCTTTGAATGCTGGATCAAGCGCCAGAGCATTGCCCGACGCATCTTGCACAACGAAAGTTTTCAGAGCCAAGGTGCGAACGATTACCACATGGGCAGCAACCTGATCGCCAACTTTGATGTCGAAAGAATTGCCGACGGCAGGATAATCGGACGAGTCAATAACATATTCAAGTTTTTTGGCAGAGCCCGAGGGAATCGTCACCAAATTAGCGTCCCCCCAAGGGTCGGTATAGCTTGCGGTTATCGCTCCCTCCACACCCTGGGCAAGCGTTGCCGTTACGTACATATTGGAGCAACTTGATGAAGCAGTAACAGTATAAGTGGGAACGGCAGTCGAGGCGTCAACACTCGTTGGGTATTCCACATCAAATCCGCCGCCGAAACCTGAACCCGTGAAGGTAAGGCTTGCCAGCAATGACTGCGCCGCCGGTGCTGTGGTCGTGTCCCCCTCGTCAAGCAGCGAAGGAGTCTGCACTTCCTGAACAGCGGTAACACCAGCAGCCGGCTGCGCTTGTTCTTCTGCATACGCAGCTGCGGGAAGTACGGGCATAAGCCCTGCTACCAGCGCAACCGAGAAGAAAGCGCTGGCCGCCGCCTGCATAGGATGTACAGGACGATTTTTTAACGCCATATTTTCCTTCCTTTCCTTTTCGTTTTGCTTTGCGCACTTTGCGCAGATGCAGATTTGCGAACGAAAAAGGAAACGCCTGCAGCTCTTCAACGGAGCCACAGGCGTTACTGCTTAATCGCAGGTATTGCGCGAGTCTCCGGTGCAGGCGGTTTCCCGAACGTTACCCGGAGATCCGACTTATCCCCTCTTCCGCCCCGCTGGGCGAAGGAGGCATTACGGCGACCCACTCGTCGGGGAATCCCACCCCGTTCATCCGGCCTTTTGTTCCAAACGGAAAAAGAGGCGCCGGTAACGTAATCATTCGCTTATCTATGCTCCAGTATATGCCTTGATAGGGGGGGGGTCAATCGAGAGGCGCGTTATTGCGCGCGCCCGATGCGGAACGTTACCGCATGCCGCGATGCGTAAACAAGCGCAGTGGAAAGGCAAGTTTCTGGGCGCAGCTTGGAGAACGGCGGCCGGAAATGTTAAAAAGTGACGGGGTCTTTTTCACCTCCGGGTTTTCGGGCAAAATCTGTTTCGCTTTCCGCAAAATCAGCCCGTCTCGCCTGATTCGGAGGCATGTTGTTGAAAAACCGGGGTCAAATTCGAAGTTGAGGCAGGTTGGAAGTAGGTGAAAACGAGAACTTGATTGGAGGATCAAAATATGGTCTATTTGGAAATAATTCTGAACTGGGTTTTTACTGAATCAAGCTTCGTATAAAGCACATGCTCGGCGCAAATCGCTCCCATTCGCACCCTTGACCTACTTCCAACCTCATGCAACTTCGAATTTGGGAGTCATTTTTCAACAACATGGACGAAATCAGAGTCAGGGGCCAACCGTAGTAACGCCATTAGCAAGAGTGGCAGCAACGAAAGCGGCACGGGTGCGCTGAAGCACCGAAAAGTTGACAAAAGGTGGGGTAATTTGTCAACAACGCGGCTGCGTCGAGAGGCGCTTAAAACAGGGCGAAGAGGCCCGAAACGCAAGGCTAAAAGGTAAGGAACAAGCCCAAGGCTGCAGCGCCGAGCGCTACAGCATACGTCACGAAAAGATAGAGCGCCGCGTGGGTGTGTCCAGAAACAAGTGCCGATTGACCTGCACCGTTAATCTGACCTGCGAAAAGACGCGCTGCATCAAGGTTAACTGTGGACAAGGTGGAAAATCCTCCGCAGAATCCTGCGAGCAAAAAAGCCTGGGCGCATCCTTGAACGCCTAGTCCCCCGAACACACCCGCAAGAAAGCAAGCCGCCGCGTTCACCAAAAGCACCGCCACGGGAAGCCACGAGCAAATGCGGTCAAAACAAGTCGGCGTTTGGTGCGCGAACTTCCGTTTCGCAAGCACGGCGTCGATAGCATCAAGAGCATATGACCGGCACACCGCGCCGCCCGCGCCGCCCAAACCAACGCACAACACTAAAAGCAAGCTACTCACAGGCGCTCACCCGATTTCGTGAGAGATGCACGCAACCCGCTGGATGCCGCCGCATCTTGCGCCAGGGACGTTTCCCGCACGCCGAAAATTCGCATAGCCGCAAGCGCCGCGCCAAACGACAAGACAAACGTCAGCGCAATATACAGAAACGCACCCAAATCGTTTCCGGAAGCAAGCAATTCATCGGCATCAACGCACACGGCGCTCAGCGTAGTAAACGCGCCAAGGAACCCTCGATTGAACACCTTCACCAACGCCGGCGACAACAAATGAGCACGCTGACCAGCGCAAAAGACAACAACGATAAGAAATGAACCCAGCGTGTTCACTACAATCGTCGAAACGGGAAAACCATCCACCCACGGCAGGGGCAGGCGCTGCATGAAGAAACGAAGAAGCGCGCCGCAAAAACCCGCAAGCGCCAAAACAAAGAAAAACTGACCGTTGCTGGACGCTTTCCATTGCGCAAGGGCGCGCGAAAACCGCGATTGCGCAGAGCCGTTGCACGCACTTTGGCCGCAAGAACTCTGGCTGCAAGAACGCTGATCACCCGCGCTTCGGTCGCTTTGTTCCTGCGTCAACATCTTCGCTTTTTGCTTCCCTTCTTGAGCCCTTCGCGGGTTCTCGTTATTTTTCCCGCTGCTTTTCCCGCGCGCCTTTCCGCACCTTCGCAAGCGCGCAGGATAGCACACCAGACGCGATTACGTATTCTCCCTCTTTTTTGTTTCGCATCGCCCGTTTTTTGGTGAAAAGCAGACGAAGCGGCGCAAAACCTTTGTACAATGACTATCGAAGTTTGCACACGGTGCCAGCGACTGCAAAACTTGCATCGTTTGGCAAGCAGCCAAGCAGCGCACGATGGCTCACGACGACGCACGATGGCCCGAAAACGCACGGCAATCGTCGCAGGCGTAACAACGCAACGGCGCAACGGCACACGGCACGCCGCACGCAACACGGAGCACACGAAAGGACCTTTGATGGCAACGGAGTTCTTCATTTCCGATATTCACGGCGAATATGACCAGTTCATGAGCAACTTGAAAGTCGCAAGCGCGCTGGCAAGTTCGGGCGGCTACGACAAACTGCACGTTATTGGCGACGTATACGATCGCGGCCCCGCGCCCGATGCCGTGGTGGAGGCGCTCATGGACGAACCGGACCTTGATATCCAATGGGGCAACCACGATATTGTGTGGATGGGCGCCAGCCTGGGCCAGCGCGGATGCGTGGCAAACGTAGTGCGCATTTGCGCGCGCTACAACAACTTGTCGCTTTTGGAGGAAACGTACAGCATTGATTTGGGCGCACTGCGAGCCTTCGCGAACAACGTGTATGGCAAAGACCCCTGCACGCTGTTCATCCCGAAAGGCACAAGCGACTACCCCACCGAGCTGCGCCATGAGATTGCGCGCATCCAAAAAGCAATTGCCATTATTCAATTCAAAGCTGAATACGTGCATAGCACCGAAAACCCCGATTTTGATTTGACCAGGCGAAACTTGCTGCATCATATTGATTTTAAGGCAGGAGATGTAGAGATCGAAGAGTCCCGCTACCCCATGCTGGACCTGAACTTCCCCACCATTGATCCCGCAGATCCGTACCGCATGACTGCCGAAGAAGAAGCGGTCATGGAAAGCCTGGTGGATGCGTTCTTGAGCTCGAAGCGCCTGCAGCGCCACATTGCGCTGTTCCTTGATGCGGGCAGCCTGTACACCGTGGCAAATGGCGCGCTGCTGTTCCACGCTGCCGTGCCGCTGAATGCCGATGGCAGTTTGAAGGAAACATCGCTGTTTGGGCGCCCGCTGAAAGGTCGCGCGCTGTTCGACGCTGTTGACGCGAGCGTGCGCGCCGCTTTTGACCTGCATGCAAGCAAGCAGGATCAGAAACGCGGACGCGATTTGCTATGGTATTTGTGGCTGGGCGAAGATTCGCCGCTGTTCACGAAAAGCAAGATGGCCACATTCGAGCTGTATTTCGTAGAGGACAAAGCCGTTCGCAAGGAGCATAAGAATGCGTACTATTCCCTGATGGAAGACGAGCGCGCTATAGCTGGCATCCTGCGCGACTTCGGGCTTGACCCCGCCGCGAACCGCATTGTCAGCGGGCATGTTCCCGTGAAGGTGAAGGACGGGGAAAGCGCCGTGAAGTGCGGTGGCCACGTGCTAGTCATTGACGGCGGCATGTCGCGCGCGTACCAGGCAACATCGGGCATCGCGGGATTCACGCTGGTGCACGGTGCGGGTGTGGGCGAAGGCACGGGCGCGAAGGCCGCAGGTGGCGACGCGGGTACGGGAGCAGGCGCAAGGGCTGCAGGTGGCAACGCCGGCACGGGAGCCGCGGACGTCTGGACGCTGATTGCGCACCAGCCCGTGGGCAGCTTCCTTGAGCCGGAAGTGACGCACTTGCCCGCACTGGCGCCGCTTTCGTAAGAAGCGACGCAAAGCTGCACGCGCAAACAGCGCAATGAAGCCGCCTTCGCGAAACCGCCATGCAATAAACACTTTCGTTGAGATGATATAACAGCAATCGTTAGACAGAACAGCGGCCTCTTCGCCTTCCCCTTACCTGGAAAGATCGGCAAGAGAGCCGCCACAAAGCGAACAGAAAGGAATACCATGAACGAGACCTTAAACGTTTTGGAAACGCGTCGCAGCTGCCGCAATTTCAAGCCCGATACCGTGCCGGAGGAAACGCTGCAGGCCATTCTGCGCGCGGGCACGTACGCTGCAACTGGCATGGGAAAGCAATCGCCGCTGATGGTGGTTGTGAAAAACAAGGAGCTGCGCGACAAGATTTCCGCCGAAAACGCCCGCATTATGGGCAAGGATGCAGACTTCGACCCCTTCTATGGTGCCCCCATCATTGTCATTGTGCTTGCAAACAAAAATGTTCCCACGCACGTGTACGACGGCAGCCTGGTCATGGGCAACTTGATGAACGCCGCGCACGCACTGGGCGTTGACAGCATTTGGATTCATCGCGCGAAGGAAGAATTCGACTCTGACTTCGGAAAACAGTTGCTTGCTGAATGGGGCATCGAAGGCGAGTACGAAGGCATTGGCCACTGCGCGCTGGGTTATCGTGCGGCCGAGCTGCCCGCAGCGGCTCCGCGCAAGGATGATTACGTGCGCATTATCCGCTAGGAATTGAGTGCGTTTTGAACTAATAGCCTATTGAACGTCCGTGCAGTTAGCCGTTTTGCACCGCTGAGCGGACGCTCAACCAGGCATTTTACCGACATGAACGAGCAGAACCCCATGACAAAGAAAAACGATAAGAGCAGCAGCACAAGCAACGACCTTTGTTGCGAAGATGTGCTGCGACTTGTCGAGCTGCCTGAAGGCCTAACGCTCACTAACGGCACCATGGAGTTGCGCGCCGACTTCACGCGCATGATCGCTCGCATCAACCCCAACAAAGTGCATCAAGAATTGCTGGTGAAAGCCGCGAAAATCAAAGGCGCCCCCACCGAAGACCTGCTTGTTGTGGACGCAACAGCAGGCTTGGGCGAAGACTCCCTGCTGCTTGCGGCGGCGGGTTTTTCTGTGGTGATGTTCGAGCGCGACAAAACGATAGCGGCGCTGCTGGAAGATGGCTTGGCGCGTGCGGCGCACGATGAACGGCTATCCTCCCTGGTGGCGCGCATGACGCTGCGCAAAGAGGACAGCATTGCGGCGCTTGCTAGCGGGGCCATGCACGCCGATGTTATTTTGCTTGACCCCATGTTCCCGGCACGCACGAAAAGCGCCTCGGTCAAGAAGAAATTCCAGCTTATCCACGGGCTCGAAGCGCCTTGCGCCGATGAGCAGGGGTTACTTGATGCCGCATGCATGGCGCATCCGCGAAAAATCGTGATTAAACGACCGCCGAAAGGACCTTGGTTGGCACAGCGCAAGCCATCGTATTCCCTCGCCGGAAAAGCCGTGCGCTACGACTGCCTGGTGTTCGCACCGAAAGAGCCTTAGAGCGCGCGAAGGTTTACCAGCGTTCGCAAGCGCCCACGAGAGCCGAGAAGCCGCCACGACCTGCGCTTTATCGATCGCTCCTGGCGCTCTGCGTCCTATCGCCGTCCTCGCTTCGAAGCACCGCCCGTCCGCAGCACTCGTCCGCACTCCAGCGAGCTATGCCTTCCCAAGCGCCGTGCGCAAACGCTCAAAATGCAAGAAAATGCCCTGTTCGCTGAGTTTTTCGATGTCCTCCCACGAGGCAAACGTGAAATCAATCACCTCGGCAGGCTGCACGGTTACCTCGCTTTTATCGAAATCCAGCACAAAGCGGAAGATGTGGTTGATGTAGTTATCGCCGCGCGCCAAGTCCACGTTCTCATAGCGATAGAGCAGCTCCGCCTCGCAAGTGTCAACCTTGATGCCAACCTCTTCAAAAACTTCTCGTTTCACCGCATGAACAGGCGTTTCTCCCGCTAACACGCCACCACCGGGAACTTCCCACCAACCAGCAGCCCATTTTTTGTCAAGGCTGCGACGCGTGATAAGATACTTGCCTTCCTTGTTTTGCAGCAAACCCAAAACATAGAGCATGAACTGGCCTTCTTTGAGGAATAGACCTTTTCGCGGAGCAACAATGCCCAGCGGATGAGCATTGGCATCGTATACGTCGATCATCTCTTTTTGGGCCGAATCTGTCACCGAAGTACCTTTCGTATTGCCTGCCGCCTGGATGCATTGCCTGTTTCAAGCACAGCCCAGTATAGCTTTGTTCGAGCGCTGCGCGCGGGCAACTTTGCGAACAAACAAATTTACCGATGATAAAAACACCCCACTTTTCTGTGGATTTTTACGAAACGTAAGGAAATTTTTCAACATTTCCCCAGGTCGTAAAAAAGTTAGCTTCAGCAAACCCACAGAAAAGTACCCTCTTTTTATCATGAGGGGCAGAAGAACAACGTGGAAAAGGGGTGCGGAGGAGGAATGAAGAGGCGGGGCGGAAGAAGAGAGCGAAGGGCGGGCAGGGAACGGAAAGCAAAGGGATACAGAGGAGGCGCGGGGCATGCGGGAGAAGAAGGAAGAGGCGGAAGCACGCAACAAAGACTTCCCCACTCCCAAAATGAACAGTCAGGTGCATTTTGTCCATTGATAGCGCAGCCGCTCACCTGGAATAATAGAAGCAATGCAAATACGAAAAGAAGGATTCTCATGAAAAAGCACTTGATCGAGCTGGCCTTATGCCTTTGCTGCCTTATCACGTTTGTCGGCTGTGTCGCTAACAACGGCGCATCCGAAGAAGCGGGTGCAGCCAGCAACGCCGGCACCGCCTCCGCCGCAACGAAAATCGTTGTCGGTACGCTTGCGACCGAAGATATCTTGCCCTGCTGGGTGGCGCAGGAAGAAGACCTGTTCGCCAATGAGAATCTTGATGCCGAAATTGCCGTGTTCCAAAGCGCATCTGAGCTGATTGCGGCCGTTTCTTCGGGAAGCGTTGACTTTGCCATGACCGACCCCATGGTCACCGCCAGCCTCTACGCATCAGGCGCTGACGTGCAGATTCGCTGGGTCGCGCTGGGCGCCGATGCAAGCCAGGGACGCTTTGGCATTATGACTGCTAACCCCGATATCAAGAGCCTGACCGATTTGGCGGGCGTGCCCGTGGGCGTGGGCTCGAACACCATTTTGGAGTACGTGATGGACACGCTGTTCGAACGCGCTGGCGTTGCCGCCGATCAGGTGAAAACCGAGGAGCTGCAAAAGCTTCCCGTGCGCTACCAGGCAATGGCCGCCGGCACCGTGAAGGCTGCGGCACTTCCCGCCTCGCTGCTGGCGCTCGGTGAGGCATCGGGCTTCACCGTTGTGGCCGACGACACCACGGGCGACAACATTTCCCAGTCCGTCATGATTTCGTGCAAGAATGCGATTTCAACCGACACCGTAAACGCCTTCGCGCGCGCTTGGGATGCTGCCGTGGCGCACATCAACGCAAACCCCGATTCTTATCGCGCGCTGCTGGCGCAGAAGGCGTCGCTGCCTGAAAGCATTGCCCAAACGTATGCCGTAAGCAGCTATCCCGCCGCTGAACTGCCTGAACAGCACATGATTGACGCTGTTTTGACCTGGATGGCAAACAAGGGCTACCTGGCCACCAGCATTTCGTACGATGCTGCGACCGGCTGCTTCCAAGGACGCTAGGCTGTTCGTGCAAGAGACTTTGGAGCATCAACTCGAACCACTTGCAGGGAACCTGGGGCGCTTCACGCGCCTTAGGTTCCTTGTCGTATCCCCATTCCTTATCACATCCTTCCCGGAAAAGGCCGCTTATGTCCCTAACATTTGAAAACGTTGAGCTTTCTTACGACAAGCTGCACGCGTTGCAGCACTTAAACTTGCAGGTCGAAAGCGGGCAATCACTTGCAATCATCGGACCATCCGGCTGCGGGAAATCCAGCATGCTGCGGTTGGCCGCGGGACTCATCCGTCCGAACGGCGGGCGCGTACTGGTCGATGGCGCACCCATCGAAAAACCGCGCAAGCAAACCGCCCTCATCCTGCAAAACTTCGGCCTTCTTCCCTGGAAAACGGTATATGCGAATGCCGAGCTGGGACTTCGTATTCAAAAAGTGCCCGCAAACCAACGCAAAGAACGCACGCTTGAAGCGCTGCAGCGCGTTGGACTGAAGGATTTTGCCAAGAGTTACCCTGCGCGGCTCTCTGGCGGCATGCAACAGCGCCTGGCAATCGCTCGCGCGCTGGCGTGCGACATTGACACGCTGCTTATGGACGAGCCGCTCAGCGCTCTTGATGCGCTGCTGCGCGAGGAAATGCAAGATACGCTGCTTTCCCTTTGGAAAGAAAAGCGCTACACCCAGCTTTTAGTGACACACTCCATTGAAGAGGCGGTTTATCTGGGGCAACGCATTATGGTCATGGCACCGCGACCAGGGCGCATTGTGGCGCACATCAGCAATCCTTGCATGGGAAGCGCTGCATATCGCAACACCGACGAGTTTTTCGCACAATGCAAGGCCGTGCGTGCGGCGCTCGAACGTGGGTGCGCCGATGCCGGCGGCGACGCCTCCCATGGCGGCGCACCCATCGAAAGCACGGACGAACCCGAAGCAGCGCGAAAAGAGGAATTCCATGCAGAATAAGGTCTTATGGAAGGCGTTTTGCCTTATTGTTTCTCTCATATTTGTCCTGGCAGGATGGCATATCACCGCGCTCATTCTGGCAACGCCCGCCCTGCCCATTCCCGCCGAAGCTCTTTCGGTGTGCCTGCAATACGCGGGCGATTTAGCACCCGATTTCGGCATCAGTTTCCAACGCGTGGGTGCCTCGCTTCTGCTGGGCACCGTGCTGGGTACGCCCGTGGGGTTGGCATTCGGACGCTGCAAGAAACTCGATCAGTTGCTCGCGCCCGCCCTCTACATTCTGTATCCCATCCCCAAAATCGTGTTGCTGCCCATTTTGCTGGTGCTTTTAGGCTTTGGCAGCGAGCTGAAAATCACACTCATCACGCTCACCGTGTTTTTCCAGGTGGTCGTTGTCATGCGCGACGCAGCGAAAAATATCCCCGACGACCTGCTCATATCCGTTCGCTCACTGGGTGCCACACGCATCCAACTGACACATCATGTGATTTTCCCCGCAACCATGCCGCAGCTTTTCACCACACTGCGCGTGAGCAGCGCCGTGGCCATTGCCGTGCTGTTCTTCGCAGAAGCAATTGCCGGCTCCACTGGCTTGGGTTACTTCATCATGAACAGCTGGGGTATGGTGAATTATCCGCGCATGTTCGCTGGCATTGTAGCGCTGGCACTTTTAGGCGTGATTTTCTACGAGCTGTTTGACCTGATAGAACGACGTCTTTCGCATAAATAACGGCAGCAAGCCGCCGAATGCCCTAGTGCGCTACGTCTTCTCCTGGGCCTTTCACGTCCTTCGGCGCGCTGCCTTGGCTTTCGCGCGCGACACCATGCTATGATGTGCCCATGAGAAAACAGCCCGAAAAAACCGCCCGCACAAAACAGGAGTTTATCCAAGCCTTTTGGAGCCTGTACGCCGAAACGCCGGTGAATAAAATCACGGTGGCACAGGTGTGCGACCGCGCGGGGTACCATCGCAACACATTCTACCTGCACTTTCACGATGTTTACGAGCTTTTAGAAGACGTTGAATCCGCCCTTTTGCAAGATGTTGCCACCTGCGTTGAAAGCTGCATGATGCATCTGACGAAAGATGCGGGAAAACTTGCGCGCATTGCTGCCCTGAAAGACGTCGTGCTGTTCTACGAACGCAACAAGCGCTTTATCGTGGTGCTGTTAGGCCCGCAAGGCGACCCGTCTTTCGCCCTGCGCTTGAAAGAAGTGCTGAAGCCTCTTTGGAAGCGCTACGTTATCGACCAGGGAGAATCGCAGCGTAGCGAGCAGGAAATCAACTTGATTTTGGAGTTTACGCTTGCAGGGAGCCTTGCCATGATCAGCCAATGGCTGCAGGACCCGCAGGGGCTTTCCGCTTATGAACTGGGGCATCTGGTATACGACACCGCCATTAAAAACGCCGCGCGATAGAAGGCGCGCCTTCCGTTTTCGTTTTTTCTTCCCTGTTCTTTTTCTTCTAAATGCACAACTACACGAAAAACGAGTAAACTTGCTCTCCGAGCTTATGGAGTGAGCAGGCACGCGCGGCGAGCTGCCAGCGCGCCCGCACAACCACAAGCAAGAACCCAAACGCACATTTCGAAGGAACGCCCATGGAACTGTACAAAGAGCAAATCTGCAAACTGCGCCTGACCGATTTCAACTGCTATAAACAGCTGCGCGCGAGTGCTGTGTTGGATCTTTTCCAGGATCTTGCCACCGAGCATAGCGTGGAAATGGGAATTGGCTTTGAGGATTTGCAGAAAAAGGGCGTGTTTTGGGTGGTCGTGCGCCAGAAGCTCGAGTTCTTCCCCGATGCCGTATACAAGCCTCATCAGGAGGTTTGCGTGCGCACGTGGCCGCACAGCGCGTCGCGCCTGAACATTCAGCGCGATTATTCCTTAAGCGACCTAGACGGCAATATGCTGGCAAAGGGCACGTCGGAATGGCTGCTGCTTGACATTGAAACCAGGGGCATTGCGTCTGTGCTGGCAAACTACGACGGCCCGACTGATTTTCTTCCCGGCCGCATGTTTTCGGGCAAACTGCGAAAGATCAAGGATTTCGAAGCAGGCGAGCAGCCCACTGCTGTTATTATGCCGCAGTTTTCCGACATCGATTTCAACCTGCACGTGAACAACGCACGCTACATCGATTACACGCAAAATGTTGCCTCGCCCACGCAGGACAGGCCGGTACGCACGCTGCAAATCGACTACCGCAAGGAGATTCTGCCTGGTCATCCTGTGAATATCTTCACGATGGAAGATGAACTGGGAACGCACGTCAAAGGCGTCAATGCAGAAGGCGAAGTTAACTTCAACTGCCTTATGGGATACTAAAAACCGAAGCGAGAGCGTCAGAACGCACAAGATGCCCGTCGTTTCACCTTGCCGAACACCGCCGCGCACCCCCTCTTGTTGGAAAACAGGGGGTGAACTCGGGCAAATCGACGATTGAGAGTAGTTTGCGTGTGCAATTCGGGCTGTCTGGGACAACAAGCAGAGGTGCTAAGAGCAATAGGTTGCGTTTCCCCAGGTCACAGGGTTGCACCGTTTTTCCTTCGCAGAGCGGTGTTTGCTGGGAGTCAATCGATAGAGAGCTGGAACCACCCCCTATCGTCGATTTGCCCGAATTTTGGGTTGTTTTTCCAACAACAGGTCCCTTTTGTTGACAAAAGGTGGGGTAATTTGACAACAAATGAGATGCTCGCCAGCGCGAACACTCGTTGGCACGAGCGCCCGTCATCGTGCTACTCAGTGCAGCTAGCCGGTATAGGTGTTAAGGTAATCCAGAATTTCCTGGCGCGAATGCATATCAGTTTTCTCGTAGATGCGCTTGATATGAGCATGCGCTGTATCTTTCGAAATAACCAGCTCTTCGGCGACATGCTTTTGCGTATACCCCAAGGCATACAGCGTGAGCACTTCTTTTTCGCGCGCCGTGAGCATAAAGTGCTGGGACATTTGCTCGATGCTTCGTTCGGTCGCATCGCGACGAATCTCAGGCAATGTCTTGGGTGCTTCTTTGTCTAGGCCCATAAGGCGCATCATCTTTGGATCATGAGCCTCGATTTGCGCTGTGGGATTCTCAACACGCTTAAGGCAAACGCTTTTCACTTTAAGCATGCCACACAACACGATTTGCGTCGATGCCACCAAAAATGCCCCCATGAACGCACTGGCAAAATCAGGATTCATAAGCGTGCCCAGGGCAAGCAGCACCATGCGCGACAGCGCACGAGCGCCCAGCCACACAATCCAGCCGCCCAACGCATAGTAATACGGATCGCGCCAGCCAGCCTTCATAAACGCCATGATCACATACCAGTTGAAAACAACCATCATCGCGTTAAGCACCGTTACTGCAACGGCACCGTATTCAAGATTGCCAGGGAACGCCGTAAAAAGCAGCAGCGCTAGACATGCTAACGCCTCCATCAGCAAAAACATACCTACAGTCATAATGTTTTTCCGGCCGCGCACAATTGCCGCGGCAAATAGGAAGCACAACGCAATGGTCAGCACGCCATACAGCAACCGCGTGGACGGCGTGAAAGAAATTGCGTGACCGCTGGGATAGCCGCGCAAGAACCCCACGACCACCGCAAGACACCCAATGCCCAACGCGCACACAACCAAAAACTCTCGATGCGGTAAAAACGTGCCTGAAAATGAGAAAAAATCCCCTTCGTCTTCTTCAACAAAAAGCGAAAAAGCAAAAGGATGTTGACGCGCAAACGTTATGCAAGGACACTGAATCAGAACCAACACAACAGCCGCAAACTCATCAAGACTGGGGAGAATAAACGAAAATGAAGCGCAAAGGAATAACGCAACCTCGCTTAACGCAAGCGCCGCAAACACAATGAATGCCGAAGCAACAGCACCCGTTGAACAGGCAAAACGCAGCCAATACATCATAGCGCACGAAGCAAAGAACGTGATAATGCAGCTCAAAATAAACCGTTCCGTAACGCTGACCGCCCCATGCAAGTCCATTGCGCCTAGGGCAATAAGAACCAGTGCCTCAACGGCAATGCACACCCACATGAGCGCAGAAATCGTCTCTTCGCGCAACTGGCATTTTTTCACTGCAAGGACCGCCACAAGGACCGTCATAACGACAAGCGTCACCAACATGGAGCCATCGGTGAAAATCCCCTGATCGGTATCGGTATAGCTGCCATAACACGCAACAATCAAACCGCCGCGCGCAAACGCCAGTCCCACAATCGCCGGAAAAAGATTCGCCCACAAATAACGCAGACGCGCAAACAGCGAATCGGAAGCAGCATCGTTCATGTCAATCCCCTTATCCCCTTGCTTGCGAGTTTACTCCCCTTGCGCAAACAGCGTGTTTCGGAGAAGTTACTTTTTTCACGCTTACCCCTGCAATACCCTCTTTGAGGGGAATTCCCCGATAAATCGCGTGGTACGGTTATATACAGGAAGAGAACGCAAAGAAAGAGGCTTCCCATGAGTAATGTTCGAAACGTCTACCTTGAACCCGAGGATCGTGCGCTGATACGCACTGAAAACGTGTACCAAACCGAACTGGAAAACGGCACCGTTGGCTATTCCGACACCCTGCTTTCCGTGATTGCAAATTACACGAACAGCGGCGCGCCCGAAGGGTTCAACGCGCAAAGCATGGTGGGTAAATCAAAGCGAGGCGAAGTTGCGTTGCGCCTTTTTGCCGTAGTGGAAGAACCAACGCTCGGCGAAGGACGCGATTTCTCTCAAGCACGTTTCGTAAGTGCCGGCTTCAAAACGCGCGGCTGCTTGGCCATGACGGCATGCGCAAGTGTGATTTGCCAGATGATTGAGGGGAAAACGTTCGAAGAAGCCCTGCACATCACGCCGCAAGACGTAAAAGAGGCACTGGATGGCGTGCCTTGGGACAAGATTCACACAACGTATTTTGCCGTAGAGGGCGTTCACGCCCTGATCGGCGACTACTTGTTGGGTCAAGGCGCATCATTAGCGCAGCTCGACAAGCTTGCGCCGTGCGACCAGGACTCCGTTGACTGCATTATGTGCGAACACTGCTCTCTGCGCGACGCACGCATAAATGCTCTGGTAGATGCCATGGTAAGCGAAGGATCCCTTGAGGCAGACGAACACGGTGCGGCTGCAGCGTGCGGTATAGGCGTAAGCGCTGCTGCAACTGCAGAAGCAGCAGGAAACGGCGCAGCGAACGCAGACGAAAGCACGACCGACAACAACGCCGCAAGTGGCAGCGCAAGCGCAGAAGACATCGCGAACGTAAGCGAAGGCACCACCGAAGGCGACAGCGCACCTGCGGACGAGGACGACGAACTCCCCCTTGAGCTGAACAACGCGCTGGCCGATGTTTTTGCCGATGTTTCGAAACAATCAAGCGAAGGCGAGCTAGTCACTCCCGCGCGCTGGGCTGAACGGGGGCTTGTTCCTGAAGACATGACTGCAGAAGATTTCGAGATGTTCGTCTACGATTACTTGGAAGAGCAGAAAAGCAACGCGGCGGCTCAGGAAGCGGAATATGCAGCCGAAGAGAAGAGCGGCGAAACCGCGCCATTAGCAGCGGAAAGCCAGGCAGCGGCGGCAGAAGCTGCGGCATCCGACGAAGCTGAACCCACCGCATCCAACACAACTGATACGACGACGGAGGCGCAAGAAACGAGCGACCCAGCCGACCCCCTGCAAGACGCCCTTCCCGATGGCTACGAGCTGCACGAAATCGATGGCGAGCTGACACTGGTTCCCATCGACCCCGATGCGCAACCCATCCGCAAGACCATCAAATGCGCAAGCATTGCGGCGCTGACCGGCGAATACACGTATTACCTGTACGATCAATCGGTTATGACCGATGCATACGCAAACTGGTCGTTTCTAGCCGCCGAGGACAACAAGATTGTCACGTTCACGAACATCGTGCGCGAAGAAAGCCGTATCTACCCGCGCCCCATGCCAGCCACCAGCTTGCAAAACCCGCCTTTCAATATGACGGCCGAAGAAGTTGTCCAAACGTTCAATCAAATTGTTGAAACGGGCATCGCCCCTGATATCCAGCAAACAGAAGCATCGAACGGCGACATCTATTACTTCTCCACCGATTACTTGACGCGCGGCTACGCAAAAAGCCTGGCAGAATGGGCTTCCGTAGAGCGTTGGATGAACATTTAACGGGCACAGAAACCAACCCTCAACTGCAAAAAACGTTTGACCTGAAACACGCGCGAATCAGAAAAAGCAGCGCATTACAATCAAAGCAAAAAGCGCAAAGGGGCCTGTGAATAATCAGCGCAGGTCCCTTCGTTATTCTCAAGGTGCCCAGCCGAAAGCGCGAAAAAGACCTGCACCAGTAATCGATGCAGGTCCTTTTATTGCGCTCGTTGCGCTCGAAACGCCAGGCGGAAGGCGGATCAAAACCGCGCTACGGCAGCAAATTCAAGCTTGCCAGCTCTTCCTTCACATCGGGCATGTCGTAGTAATCCAGGCACTCGGCCGTGGGGCAACCCAGCTTCTCATCCCACTGGAACTGCTGATACGTCATGGTCAGCGCGGTTTGGAAGTCTTCGCGCTCCATCTTATCGGTGCCCGCTTCAAACGCCTTCAAGTCGGGATCCTTCGTGAACACCCATTCCGTAATGACATCGTGGACGTTGCGCATATCGTTGCAGCCCATCTTGCCATCGGTGCCCACCATACCGCGCACCGTTGCCGCGCGCTGCAGCGTCATAATGCGCGCGCCCGCCTTGTACAGGTCATCTGTAGTAACTTGCTCGCCCGTAACGGCAGTGAAGAACTTTGCCTCCAGATCCAGGTCACCGCGATAATCACGCGCACGCGTGGGGCTTACCGTCATTGGCCACACCCAGTTGCACAACGTAAGCGAATCATGCAAAACGTCGGTTACAATGCTCCACCAAGCGAAGCGCGCCTTGTACTCGTTCATGGGCGTGTAGTTCTTCGGCGGATCGATTGCCGTCTCGCTTCCCCACACTTCTGCGGCAACTTGCTGCTTAATCTCGTAGGGCAAACCGCTGCCGTGGAAATTAATGGCAGAATGAATCATGTCATCGCGGTTGAACATCATGTTGTACACGCCACCGACCTGGCCAAAGCACTCAATAGCATGATGAACGGGCCAGCCACGATAATTGATCAGCGTAGACGTTGCCTGGTCGAACCACTCCATGTCGTCCCAGCGTTTGCACCAAACAATGGGGCCATGGGCAATGTAGGACATCTCGTTGTCGCCCTGGGCAATATGCTTCAGAATATGCACCATAACGCTGGGGTCGGCGGTCTTGAAGCCGTCCCAATCGAACAAGTTGTATTCTTCTTCGGGCAGCACGCGCTTGAAAATGCCTTCTACGTAGCAATGGGCAATATCGCGGTAAATCTGCGCGTAATTGCACCAAAGTCCCAGGTCGTCAACGGTAGTACCTACTGCCTGATTCCAAATAACGCTTTCGTCCGTGTTGTTCTTAATGGGCGTTATGCCCTTCAAGATGCCCTGAACCAAAAGGAACGGCATGTTCGGGATGCAGGTATTGCCGGAAATCTCAAAACCGCCAGCAGCCTTCGCGCCAGGGACGCGCAGGTCGGAGTGGCAGTGCAGCGGACAGCTGTGACAGCCATCCATCTTGATGGTGTATTTCTCTGCTTCGGGGCCATCATCAACAACAGACTTCATGCAGCGGTATCCCACAGTATTGATCTCGCCTGGCTTCGGCTCGCCCACATCAATGGGACCACCTTCGGCAAGTGCCCAGGTCAAACCCTTACGAGCCGACCAACGAGAGCTTGGATCATAGTATTCTGCCCACTCTTGCTGAGTAGAAGGAACAACATGGTTATTATTAGAGCCAATGATTTCGCGCAACATGTAATCGGAAAGTTCCGCCACCGTCTTGGGGTCGGCAACGTTCACGCTACCCGTGCCTTCCACCACAAGAGCCTTGACTTTCTTGGAACCCAGCACTGCACCAATACCGGCGCCAGCGCTGTGGTTACGCGAGTTGATGATGCACGCATACGGCACCAGGTTTTCGCCCGCAGGGCCAATGGAAGCAACGCACACGGACGTGCCTTCCACACGCGAGAGCGCTTCGGTGGTTGCACGCGTCCCCATGCCCCACAGGGCCGCCGCGCTTTTGAGCTGCACGTCGTCGTCTTTGATGCACAGATACACCGGGGTAGCCGATGCGCCCTCAAGCACGATTGCATCCCAGCCAGCCAGCTTGATTTTTGCGCCCAGCATGCCACCGCAGTGACCATCAACCAGCAAATTATCGGTAGTGTACGTGGAAAGCGTGCTGATAGTAGTACGTCCTGCCAGCGGAACACCCGATGCCGTAAGAGGGCCCACCGCAAAGACGACCTTGTTTTCCGGATCAAAGGGCTTCGTGCCTGCAGGAACTTCATCGTACATGATTTTGTTCGCCAAGCCCATGCCGCCGATGTAATCCTTGTAGGGATCGGTCGGCTGTGTAGTAATGGAGCCCGTGGACAGGTTCACGCGAAGAATTTTGCCAGTCCATCCATACGATTTTTCAGCCATTGTATTCTCCAAACCTTAAAACGTAACAAAGAACAGAACGGTTGTTGTGCGGTACTGTCGCGCAATACGCAAGGCGGAAAGCTTTATGACGGACATTGTGCCTCAGTATGATTCCTGCGAAAAAAACACCATCCCCTCTTTGGGGGTAATTTCCCCTTTTCCCTGTAAGCGGCTGAAAAACGACAAAATTTCCCCCAATGAGGGGATAGCGCGCCACTCTTTTTTCTTTATGCTGCCCTGCGTTGTGCAAGGTACGTATTGCGTGAGATTGCGTGAGATTGCACCGGCCACCGAAGCATAAGACGTCAAATTGGCAGCGAGCCAATAAGGCGCGGCGCGGTTGCCCAGGCATCAAGATGCGCAAGAAGCAAGAAGAAAGCCTTTTCTGAAATGTAGGACAACGCTTTGCGAAGTTTGCCGCCGACAAGGATCGCTCGCGCGATGCGCAAAAACCGGCACCCGCAAACAAGCAATGTAAAAGAGGAGACATTTCAGAAGAGCAAAAGGGCATCGGAAGAAGACACAAGAAGGGAGAGGTCATGTCTGACAACTACGTTGATACGATTCCCGATAAGATTCCCGATGAAACATCCACGCTCGCAGCGGCAACCGATGCTGCCGACGCAAGCGCTACCGAAGATGCCGCGAAAGCAACCGGCACGAAGAAACCGAAGGTCATCGTTGACCGCCGCAGCGTGCTTGCCATGGCTGGATGCGGCATAGCAGGCCTGGTCATTGGTGGATTTTTAGCTTCCTGGGGCGTTACTCAAGAATCAATTGCCTCAGGTCGCGTGAGCATTCGCACTACGCCCACGAAAATGATCGTAACCGATCGCGCACGCTGCTCGGGATGCCAGCGCTGCGAAATGATGTGCACCCTGAAAAACGACAGCCGCGTGTGCCAGCATATCGCACGTGTACGCGTGTGGGACAACTACAACTACGGCGCGGGTGCCGATACAGGCGAAGGCGCCATGAAGAACTGTCGCTTCACCGTTGAGCACTGCAAGCAATGCGAGGATCCAAACTGCATGAAGTATTGCCCCGTGCACGCAATTTATGCCGACGAGAAGACCGGTGCCCGCGTGGTGGACACGAAGCTGTGCATTGGCTGCGGCATGTGCGCGCAAGCCTGCCCCTGGAACATGCCACGCATTGATTCTGAAACCGGCACGTCCACGAAATGCATTTCCTGCGGGCGCTGCGCCGAGCAATGTCCGAATGGCGCCATTCTGTTCGTTGACTGGGAGGATATCGCCGAAAAAGTCATTGAGCAGGGTGTTTTGCGCACCGCAACCCTCGTGCAAGCGTAAACGGCATCTCGTTTGATTCGCCACTTCATCTTCCCTTGAAAACGTTTGCATAGAAAGAGGACGCATCATGTTGAATCATGCATTAACGCGGCGGAATTTCCTTGCCGGCGCCGCAGGCGTTGCTACGGCAGCTGCGTGCGTCACGGCCACGGGATTTCCTCTGCACGATAAAGCCCTTGCAGCCGACAAGGGCACCACAATAACAACCGCCCCCGCGTTGTGCGGTGCTTGCAGCGCCCATTGCGGGTTTACCGCCTACGTCAAAGACGGCAAGCTGGACAAGATTATTGGCAGCGCCGACCACCCCGCATCATGCGGATGCCTGTGCGCCGTTGGATATGGTTACACGCAGCTCGCTTATTCCAAAGACCGCCTAACCGACCCCATGAAGAAAAACGATAAAGGCACGTTCGAAAAGATAACGTGGGATCAGGCTATCTCGGAGATTTCCGAGAAAACGAAGAGCATCGCAAAGACCAGCGGCGCCGGAAGCATTGCCGCCGTATATGGAAACGATGCAACTTCCAAGTATTATCTGACGCGTTTCATGAACGTTTTGGGCTCCAACAACGCGTATACAAGTTGCGCCGCCGGAAATGTTGCGCGCGCGGCGGGCACCTTCCAGGCAATCGGCGTTGACCACTATTACGCCGACGTCGAAAACGCGCAGATGGTGGTGCTTTTGGGCGCCAACTACCTGGAAAGCGGCGTTCCCGCGCACATCAAAGCGTTGCAGAAAGCGCATGAGAAGGGCGCAACCATCCTCTACGTTGATCCGCGCTGCGGAAACACCGCAACGTTCGCGGACAAATGGCTCCCCATTAACCCCGGCGCCGATCTTGCGCTGGCGCTTGCGCTGAGTAACGTGATAGTAAATCGCGGGCTGTACGACAAGGCCTACGTTAAGGAAAACGGCGAAGGCTTTGCGGAATACGCAGCCGCGCTTGCTGATTACACCCCCGATTGGGCTGAACCCATCACGGGCATTACCGCAGTTGAGATTGAGACTATCGCAAGCGAACTTGCTTCGGCCGCACCTGCTTGCTGCATTGAGCTTCCTGAGTACGAGCAGATGGACGGTGGCTACAATAATTCGGGCGAAACCGCACGCGCCGTTGCCCTGCTACACACGCTGCTGGGCTGCTGGAATGAAAAAGGCGGCGTCCTTGTCACGTCTTCCCTTGAGCCGGAAACGCTTGATGCTGCAAAGTTTCCCCCCGTGCCCGCGGTAACAGCCGCCACCATTGGGGCTGCCGATTACCCGCTGGCTGCGGTCGTTGGCGCTTCAAGTTCAATTGCACTAGCCGGCGTTGATGCTGGTCAGATAGCGGAGCTTTTCCTGTATCGCACGAATGTATCCGCACTGTGCGCAAATCAAGACAGCATGAAAGAAATGCTGGGAAACCTTGATTTGCTGGTTGTAATTGACACGCAAATGAACGAAACGGCGCAGCTTGCACATTATGTGCTTCCCTGCACCACCGAGCTTGAAAGCACCGGCCTTCCCGAGTTTATTGGCGGCGTCAACCCCACCGTTGCACTGAACTGCGCAGCCATTGATACCGCATGCGAAAACGCAAAGCCAATCGACAAGATTGTTTACGATTTGGCAGCCGGCCTTGGCTACGAAAAGTACTTCAATTTCAGCTTGGAAGATTTGGCGGATGCACAGCTGCAAAGCGTTGGCTATTCCCTGGAAGCGCTTCAGCTCACCGGTGTTGCAACGTTGCCGCAAGCGCGCTTCGATGCATACGGCAAGACTCCTTCGTGGGCAACACCTTCTGGAAAAGTCCAGTTCACCAGCGCCGCATGCGCGCAGGCAAAGCTTACCGCCGCACCGACTTGGATTGCACCTGCCATTGCCGTGCATGAAGAAGACGAAGTGAGCAGTGCGGGCGCTTCCAAAGGCGATCAAGCTAAGCTGCGCCTTATCTGCGGACCGCAAGCAATACAAGCCGACACCAGCACGGTTGATATCGCTCAGCTCACCGGCATTGCCAAGAAATACCATTTGGAGTCGCTGTGGGTCAACGCCTCCGTGGCGGAAAAGCTGGGCATCGCCGATGGCGACACCGTGCAAGTTTCCAACGATTTGCACACTGGAACGGTACGCGCGAAAGTGACCGAGCGCATTAACGCTACCTGCGTGTTCTTGCCCCTTCACTACGGCCCCACCGCGACTTCGCTTAAAGAGGCATGCGGCTTTGGCTTGCAGCCGGCGCTCTTCCGCACCCTTGCCCAAGAGCCTGCATACGGCTCGGGCATGTCGCAAGAAGCCCTTGTCACAATTAGAAAGGTGGGTGCATGATGGCTCGTTACGGAATGCTCATCAACACGAAAAAATGCATTGGCTGCTATTCGTGCCGCACCGCGTGCCAGCGACAGAACAACCTTTTGCCCGGCCAGGATTTCATTCGATTCGAAGAACGTGAAGTGGGTACATATCCCAACGTGACCGTCGAGCATGTGCCGCTGCAATGCATGCACTGCGAAGACCCTCAATGCGTGGCGGTCTGCCCCACAGGTGCTGCGAAGATTGGCGCCGATGGTATTGTTGAAGTCGATCAAGGTCGCTGCATTGGCTGTTTGTACTGCATGGCCGCCTGCCCCTTCCAAGTGCGTGTGCGCAACGAAGAGACCGGCAGTGTGGATAAATGCCGTTTCTGCACCGTAGAAGCTCAGCGCACGGGAACAAAGATGTGCACGTGCGTTGAGGCGTGCCCAACCGGCGCGCGCATCTTCGGCGATTTGGACGACCCAAATTCAGACATTTCGAAGGCCATCGTCCAAGAACACGCCGGTCCCATTGCAAAGGGCCTGGCCAACGTTAAAGTCTTTTATGCGAGGTGATATCGATGACGTATGATCCTATCTGGGGGCCCATCATCGCAGCCTATCTGTTTCTTGCCGGCGTAGGCGGCGGCGCGTTTGTGACCTGCGCCGTTATTGGCGCGAAGCATCCGCACGCGCAAAAGATGCGTCGCGTTGGCCACTACATTGCACCGATTGTCGTTATTATCGGATTATGCCTGCTTATGGTGGACGCAAAGGCCGGTTTCCACAGCCCGCTGCGTTTTGCGCTGCTGTTGACAAACTTCGGCTCCGTAATGACCTGGGGCGTTGTTTTCCTGGCTGTGTTCACCATCGTGTCTTTGATAATTGCCATCTTCGATTGGATTCGCAAGCCGTATCCAACCTGGTTGGAAATTATCGGCGTGATTTTCGGCATTTTGGTGGCAATCTACACAGGCTGCTTGCTGGGCGTATGCCGCACGTTCCCGCTTTGGAATAATGCGTTGCTGCCCATTTTGTTCCTGGTGTCGGCCATTTCCACAGGTGCTGCCGCCGTATTTTTGGCGGGACTTATTGCGACACCGCAGGAATTCGACGAATGTGGCTATGCTAAAAAACTGCATTATTTCTTGCCGCTCATTGAGCTGCTCTTGGTTGCGGCGCTGCTGTTCATAACTGCATCTCATTCCGATGCAGGATACAATTCGATCATGACCATGATCGCCGGCACCTACGCTTTGCCGTTCTGGATTGGCTTTATTGCAATTGGCCTGGTCATTCCAGCGGTTATTGAGACGAAACTTGTCTTCTTTAGCAGCACGGCATTCGAGGAAAGCGCATCGGGACATCGGTTCGCGCTTGCCGCAAATGTTGGTGTGCTTATTGGCGGTTTCTTGCTGCGCTTGTTCGTTATCCTTTGCGCGCTGCCGGTTACCCTGGTTACACCGATGATTTTCTAGCATGCCTTAAGGGCGTCGACGCCTCCCCGCTTCATGGGAGGCGCCGACGCCCTTTTCGCGTTATCGCAAAATTTGGCGTGGCTCACCTTGCCGTCTTCCGCATTCCAGCAAGGCACACTGCGACTTCCCCGTCGTTTTTACCTTGTTTGATGCCGCCACGCACCCCTCTTGTTGAAAAACAGGGGGTAAATTCGGGCAAATCGACGATAGGGGGTGGTTCCAGCTCCCTATCGATTGACTCCCGACAAACACCGCTCTGCGAAGAAAACGGTGCAGCCCTGTGACCTGGGGAAATGCAAACCTATTGCCTGTAGCGTCTCTGATTGTTGTTCCAAGTGGTCCGAATCACACATGCAAACCACTCTCTACCGTCGATTTGCCCGAATTTTGGGTCGTTTTTCCAACAACAGGCTGCATTTGTTGACAAAAGGTGGGGTAATTTGACAACAAATGGGGGTGCTCGCAGGTGCACGCTCGCCGGCAATTTATGCCCAAGCGCGCTCGAGCACGCGGACGCACGGCGCAACCTGACTTGCATCCAGGCTTGAATAGCCCGCAACCAGCCAACGCGTCTCCTGCTCTTCGGGCGCATTCCCCTGATAGAAGCTTTGCAGCGCCTGGATGGCTACCCCTTCACGCGCTGCACGCTCCGCAAGTTCCTCCCCCGAGCAATCGCTTGCAACGCCCAACAGGAAATGAATGCCCGAATCCTGCGAAGCAATGCGAATGCGTGACGCCAACGCCGAAGCGTTCAACTCATCAACAAATGCATCCCGAAGCGCACGATACTGCGTGCGCAAACGATTCACATGGCGCTCGTATGCACCCGACTCAATGAAACGCGCCAAAGCAAGCTGGTCAACCGCACTCACCGAACACGAATAGAATCCCAAATCGCGCTCGAAGCGCTGGGCAAGACGCAACGGAAGAACCATATATCCAATGCGAAACGCGCCGCCCAGGCTTTTCGTAAACGTGTTCGTGTAAATGACCTGGCCCTGCGCATCAAGACGCTGCAGGGGCGAAATAGGCTTGCCTGCCAGCCGAAACTCGCAATCGTAGTCATCCTCAACAATGAAACGGTTGGGATCTTGCGCCGCCCAGCTCAAGATTTCATAGCGGCGCGGCACCGATGTTACCAATCCCGTGGGAAACTGATGCGACGGCGTGATATGCACCACGTTCGCTCCGCTTGCGGCAAGCAGATCCATGCGAATCCCCTGGTTATCCATGGGAATATACGAAACAGGAACGCGATTGACGCGATATATCTTTTCCAGGCGCGGATACCCTGGGTTTTCAATAGCCACATGGCACGATCCACGCACCTCATTGAGAAGCTGGATAATCATGCCGTACAGGTATTGCGCGCCCGCACCGACCACAATCTGCTGTGGCAAAACATCCATACCGCGATATTCTCGCAGGTAATCGGCAAGAACTTGGCGAAGACGCAGCGTACCCAACGGGCTTTTTGTATCGGATAAATCACTTTCGGACTCGCGCGAAAGCGCCTCGCGCATGCAGCGCGCCCAAGCGTCGAACGGAAAAGCGCTCGAGAGCGAACCACCATGTAAGTCGAATTCGATGTTTTGCGAAGGGGCATCGAAAGAAATTTCCTGCATCGATTTGCGCGTTGCAGCGCTGCTGGCGCGGACGGCATCGTTCGGCACTCCAGACGCACCGAACGCGCTGGTAACCGCGGATGCGCCATGCATGTCAGACGCACTTGCGACCGCAGCCTCGCTCGCTCCCGCAAACGCAGGCGGCATCATGTCCGCGCGGGTAACTAGAAGCGCCGCACCTGCGCCCGCACCCGCACCGGTACTTGCGGCATCAGCCAAAAACGCACCCATGCCAGCATCGGCGCCCGGGTGCGTACTTTGACCCGCGCGCGCACCAGCCCCCGCATGCACGCCACCGTCTATTTGGGGCAAATCGCAAACGTAATAGCCCTTACGCTCCACCGATCGAATATAACCCTCGGCAATAAGCTGGGAAAACGCCGATTCCACCGTTATCAAACTCACGCCCAAATGCTTCGCAAGCGCTCGCTTTGAAGGAAGTTTTTTCGATGCAGGTAAGTTACCTGCACGAATGTCAGCTGCAATAGATTCGTACAGAAACCCATAAAGCGGTTCGTCGCCGCGCAAGCTCATATCGTAGGTGAGCATACCTGGTCCTTATCTGATATTAATCTGGTCATGCTAATAATTGGTATTTTGGCACTTGAACCGATAAGAGCGCAAGAACTAGCCTTCCCTACGAACAATAATTCCTACGAAAGGACTAGCTATGACAACCGCAAACGATGTGACGCTTTACCAGCGCGAAGGCGCTTACATCCCCCGCATTGCCGCTGTGCACGACTTGTGCGGCTACGGCAAATGCTCCTTGGGCGTGGCCATCCCCGTGCTTTCCGCCGCCGGATGCGATGTTTGCCCCGTTCCCACCGGCCTGTTCAGCAGCCATACTGCATTTCCGGGCTGGTACATGCATGACACCACTCCCATTCTGACCGATTACCTGAACGCCTGGAAAGGCATTGGCGTTGAAATTGACGCCATCTATTCCGGTTTTCTGGGCGACCCCGTTCAGGTGGATATCATCAAGAGCCTATACGAGCGTTATCCGAAGGCCCTGAAGCTTGTTGACCCCGTTATGGCTGATCATGGCAAGATTTACCCCACGTACACTCCCGAGCTGTGCGATGCGATGGTTCAGCTTGCGTCCGAGGCCGACATCCTTACGCCCAACCTTACCGAAGCCGCAATCATCCTTGACCAGCCCATTGGCGACGCCTGGGAAGGCTCCGATATCTCCGACGCGCGTGCGGCAGAACTCACCGCGGGCCTACTCGAGAAAGGCGCCAAGACGGTTGTGCTCAAAGGTATCACGCGCAACGATGGCATCATCCGCAATTTCGTGGCAGGCCAGGATTTCGAACCGTTCTGCGTAGAGAACCCCTACGTACCCTTTATGCTGCACGGCACGGGCGATTTGTACGCATCTGCCCTGCTTGCCGCCATTATGGCGGGTCGCTCCATGGCTGAAGCCGCCGATTTCGCAGGATCGCTCACGCACGACGCCATGCTTGTTTCGTCGCAGCAGCCCGATTTCCAAGAGCGCGGCGTAAGCTTTGAGACGCTTCTTGGCCGCATCTGCGACCTGCTGAAATAGAATGTTGTTTTCTAGCACTGTTGCACGGCTCGCGGCATCGCCACGGGCCGTGTAACTGCCAATTTCGCGCAAAACATGCCACCGTGCACGGACTGAAAAACAACAACCAGCTCTCGCTCCGTGTCGCTAGTCAACCTACGCTGCCGTACACAGACCGAAAACATGCTCTTGATTGCATAATAGGAGAAAACGGCATTAAATTGTTGTTTTCTCCTATTTTCGTTGGGTGGCCACATTGCAAAATAGGAGAAATTTCAAATTATTTTTAAATTCTCCTATTTTTTATGGGAAAACCGCTCCGCTTTCCATCGAAACAAGCCGTCAAACTCCTATGAAGCATAAAATCGTAATAAAAAGATAGGAGAAAAATCGAATTATTTTTGATTTCTCCTATTTTGCCTTAGTTGGATTCTGAAAAAATAGGAGAAAATGATAAAAAATTCTATTTCCTCCTATTTCAAGCTATTTAGCGTAGGAGCACCTAACGGGCAAGCGAAAATCTAAGCTCAACCGCGCTTGAATTGCATCTGAGAGACATACAAACAACAACCTTTATGCTGCTGACCAGCATATAAGTAGCGGTTTTTTGCTACTATTTCAATTCGCACCCATAGAAACGCTGACGGCATAAGAGCAGGAAGCACTGGAGTGCCCAGCTATGCCGCCCACTACCACCCTCGTTGCAAAGAAAGGACCGCCATGGACGACGAACTGCTTGAAGAGTTTAGCTACCCCACCATGTTCGGCGAGGCCCAGGTGTTCACCCTTGAAACCGACGACGAGGACGAACGCGAAGACGCAAACGCTGATGCAGAGCGCCACGGCGAAAGCGGCGGCGCTGACGACGCGAGAATCGAAGATGACGACAGCGAAGGACGCGAATCCACAGGCGCCGAGCAGCACAGCAAGCCCATCCGCGTGCTCTACGTAGGCGGCGGCTTCCAAAGCGCCAGCTACCTGGGAGATGCGCGCTTCGAGCCGGTGTTCGAATATTATCGCGCCTTCGACCACATGTTCGAGTCGGCGCGTCCCATCAATCATGCGCTCATGATTGGCGCGGGGGCCTATTCCTACCCAAAGCACCTGCTTACCAGCCGCAATGACACCACCATTGACGTCGTTGAAATCGATTCCGCCATTGTCGAAATTGCCCGCAAGCATTTTTACGTTGATGAGCTGGAACAACGCTATGGTGAAAACGGCACCGAGCAAGCAGGGCGTCTGCGCACCATCGTTGAAGATGGTGTTACGTTCCTTGCACACGCGCAATCGGCCGCCTACGACGCCATTATCAACGACTCGTTTGACGGCACCAACCCCACGGGGCTGCTTCTTACGCCCGAAAGCATCCGCCAAGCAAAGCGCTGCCTGACACCGGGCGGTCTCTATCTGCTTAACGCCGTGGTCGATGACGAGTGCGAAGAGCACGAGGAGCTCGATGAGTGCGAGAAGGCCGGCAACACCGGCACTGAAAGCACGCTGGAACACGAAGAAAGCCGACGCGCAAACAGCAACATCGTGGATGCCGCCATGCGCGCACTCTCGGAACATTTCGCCTTCGTGTACGAAATACCCTGCATTGACCTGGAATTTTCGGGAGCCGACAACTACCTTGTCATTGCAACCGACGAGCCCTGTGCCTTCACCGGCGTCCAAAGCGCCCTTTGCTCATAGCTGCGCGAACTGCGCCGGCATCATCGCACTTGCAACGCAGTCAAAAACGAACCTCGGATATATCACAAAAGCAGGCTTTCCCCCGGTTTTCAAAAGCCAGGGCGTAATCAACCGACATCATACGCTCATTGCAAGCAAAACAATCGTTACTTCTTGATTCGATGCGTAATTATTAGGTGAAAAACACCCGCAATAGTACAGATTTGCCTTGAATTGCACAAAATATGCTAGTACGATGCTCACGAAGCAAGAATCAGAGTTAGGGGATAACTATGCATCAACATGCTCACGAACATCAGCATGGCACGGGCTCGAACACGCCCGAGCAGCGCAATGCAATTCTGACGTACATGCTCGAGCACAACCAGCATCACGCTGAAGAATTGCACGAGTTGGGTCATCAGACCGAAGGCGAAGCGTCGGATCTTATCCACGAGGCAGTCACGCTCTTCGAACAGTCCAATGCTAAACTCGAAGCTGCTTTGAAGATTCTGAAGGCGGGCGAATAAGCATGTGCCTTTCAACCGTTTTCACCTATCAGGACAATCCCGAAGACGCCCAGGAAATGTGCGCAAACGTAAGCAATTTCCAAGTTGACGGCGACACCATTACCTTCACCGACCTTTTGGGCGAAAACTACACCGTAAAAGGCGCGGTGAACAAAGTTGACTTCGTGAAAAGCCGCATTTACGTAGCGGTGTAAAAGCAGTTGCGGAAGCGAGGTTGAATCATGGCGAAATACGAAGTGCTTCGCGAAATCTTCAATCAGTGCAGCGGAAACCAAATGCGCGACATCTACGTTGAAGAAGTGGACATCGATGATGTCAACGTCTTCATGAATACGTATCGCGTGGGCAAGCACATCACTGAAGAGCGTTATGAGAAACCCGATGGCACCATCATCTTCGACCTGAACACCGATGGACTTCGCCAGCGCATTAGCTTCCAGCCCATGTAAACCGCACCAGGCAACGCGAACAAGCAACACAACGAAGCGACAAAGAAGGATTGCGAAAACTATGACGTATACCATTGCTATGGCCGGAAAAGGTGGTACGGGAAAAACCACCATCACCGGCATGCTCATTGAGTACTTGTCGGAAAAGAGCAAGGGTCCCATTTTGGCCGTTGACGCCGATGCCAACGAAAACCTCAACGAAGTGTTGGGCGTTGACATTGAAGCCACGCTCGGCGACATTCGCGAAGTGGTTGCACGCGCCGAAGACCAGCTTGAAAATCCCATTCCCAGCAGCATGACCAAGCAGGAATTCCTGCAGTACAAGCTTTCCAACGCCCTGACCGAAGAGGACAACTACGATCTTCTGGTTATGGGCCGCACGCAGGGCAAAGGCTGCTACTGCTTTGTAAACGACCTGCTTACCGCTCAGCTGCGCAAGATTTCCGGCAACTACGATTACATTGTGGTGGATAACGAAGCCGGCATGGAGCACATCAGCCGCGGCATTTTGCCCGCTGTTGACATGGTCATTCTGGTTTCCGACTGCAGCCGCCGCGGCATTCAAGCAGTTGGCCGCATTGCCGAAATGGTACGCACGCTGAACTTGAACCCGAGCATCATGAAGCTCATCGTCAATCGCGCGCCCGAAGGCAAGTTGGATCCCGGCATTGAAGAAGAGATCAAAAACCAGGGGTTGGATCTTTTAGGTGTCCTTCCCCACGACGCCGCCATTTACGAAGCGGATTGCGCGGGCCAGCCCACCGCAACGCTTCCCGATACGGCAGCAGCGAAATCAGCTCTTTATCCCCTGTTGGACGAGCTGTTCAAAGAGGCAAAAGAAGCTCAGGCGAAATAAACCTTTGCTTTTTATGTAATAGGCAGTAACAATTCTAGGAAGAGAACTGTAAAAGGAGGTAATGGCTATGCCATTCAAGAAGACGGCTCAAACGTATTCCGCGTCTATCAACACGGTTACGCTTGGCACCGGCGACAAGGCAGTCACCGTTGGCGGTAACAACGTTGATGCACTGTGCAGCTTTGATGCTCCTATCGAGCACAAGCCCTTAGTCGGTTTCGAAATCACCGATAAGGGAATCGACACCACGTTGCCGAAGTTGGCAGCAGAATTTGCTGGCTGCGACACCGTTGCCGCTCAGGCTGCTCACGCAGCACAGATCCCCGGTGTTGATTTCATTGCAATCCACTTCGAAAGCGCCGACCCCAACGGCGACGACATGTCTGTTGAGGACTGCGTTGCCATGGCTAAGGAAGTTGCTGCAGCAACCGACGCTCCCCTGTGCTTCGAAGGTTGCAAGAACTTCGACAAGGACGCTAAGATTTTCGAAGCTGTTTCCGCAGCTCTGGAAGGTCGCAACATCTTACTGCTTTCCGCTCGTGAGGAAAACTACAAGACCGTTGCCGCTTCCGCTGGCATGGCTTACAACCAGAAGTTCGGCGCTGAGTCTGCCGTTGACATCAACCTGGCTAAGCAGCTCAACGTTTTGATCGGCCAGATGGGCATCCAGCCCAACGGCTACATGATGAACCTGGGTACCGCTGCTGTAGGTTACGGCTTTGAGTACCTGCTGTCCACCATCGACCGCGTTCGCGCTGCTGCTTTGGGCCAGAGCGACGCTCAGCTGCAGGTGCCTATCATCACTCCTTGCGCTGCTGACTGCTGGGGCGTTAAAGAGGCTCTGACCGAAGAGTCCGAAGCTCCCGAGTGGGGCGCTCGCGAAGAGCGTGGCATCCAGATGGAAATCTGCACTGCAGCCGCTGTTTTGGGCGCAGGCTCCGATGCCGTTATCCTTGGCCATCCCGATTCCGTTGCAACGATCTCCAGCTTCGTTGCAGCTATGATGTAGGAGGTATACCATGGCTCTCAAAGGTCTTGATATCTTCAAATTGACTCCTAAGACTAACTGCAAGGAATGCGGCAACCCCACTTGCATGGCGTTCGCTATGAAGGTTGCCCAGGGTGCTGTTAGCCTGGACAAATGCCCCCATATGTCTGCTGAAGCTCTGGCTCAGCTCTCCGAGGCAACTGCTCCTCCCATGAAAACCATCAAAATTGGTGCTGGTGCTGAAGAACACAGCATGGGCGGCGAAACCGTTCTGTATCGTCACGAGAAGACGTTCGTTTCTCGCAACCTGTTCTCCGTTGCCATGACCGCTGCTAACTTCGACGAGAAGTGGGCTGCCATCAAAGACGTTGACTACGATCGTATTTCCGAGCGTATGTACGTTGAGACCCTGACCCTTCAGTTCGAAGGCGACAAGGATGCTTACGTAGAACTGGTGAAGAAGGCTGCCGAGACCGGCCGCACTCTGATCCTGAACTGCTGCTGCCCCGATGCCGCTCGCGCTGCTTTGGAAGTTTGCGCAGCTGGCAAGCCCGTCCTGAACGGCGCTAAGGCTGACAACCTGGACGACATGAACGCTTTGGCCACCGAGTTCGGCGTGGTTCTGGGTGTATTCGGCGACGACCTGGACAGCCTGTACGACACCGTTGCTGCGCTTGAAGGCAAGGGCAACAAGAACCTGGTGCTCAACGTTTCCACTGCTTCTGCCAAGGAAGCTTACATGGAAGCTGTTCTGATTCGCCGCGCTGCCATCAAGGGCAACGACCGCACCTTCGGTTATCCTTCCATCGTGAACGTTGCCGCTATCGCCCCGGGCGACATGCACATGCAGGAGGCTTTGGCTTCTCTGTTCACCATCAAGTACGGCTCCATCATCGTTATGGATGGCATGAGCTACGCTGAGGCCCTGCCGCTGTACGGCATGCGCCAGAACGTGTACACCGACCCGCAGAAGCCGATGACCGTTGAGCCTAAGGTTTACCCGCTGAACGGCGCAGACGCAACTTCTCCTGTTGTTGCAACCGTTGACTTCGCGCTGACCTACTTCCTGGTTTCCGCCGAACTCGAGCGCTCCGGTGTACCGGTTAACCTGATGATCACCGACGCTGGTGGCTACTCCGTTCTGACTTCTTGGGCTGCTGGTAAGTTCTCTGCTGGCTCCATCACGAAGTTCATCCAGGAAAACGGCATTGAAGATGCAATCTCTTGCCGCAAGCTCATCATCCCGGGCAAGGTTGCCGTTTTGAAGGGCGAACTGGAAGAGCGTCTGCCTGAGTGGGAAATCATCACCGCTCCGAACGAGGCTGTTGAACTGGTTAAGTTCATGAAGGAACTTCAGTAGTATTTACAAGTCTTTCAAAACCGTAAAGAACTTATAGCAATCACGATTGTTCGCTCAGTAAGTGATAGACTATACACGGTAACCATGGGCGACGGGTAAGATGCCCGCCGCCCATCTTTATAGAAAGGGGACTAAATCCATGGGTAAGTTCGTAGTTATTGGTGAGCGCATTTCCGTAACCGCGCCCTCAATTCGCGCCGCTTTCGAAGCGCGCGATCCCGAGCCGGTTGTTTCTCGCTGCCGTCAGCAGCTGGAAGCTGGCGCAACCTACATCGACGTTAACATCGGCCCTGCCGAAAAAGACGGCGAAGATCTGATGAAGTGGGCTGTTCAGCTGCTTCAGGGTGAATTCGACAACGTTCCTTTGGCTCTGGACACCGCCAACAAGGCCGCTATCGAAGCTGGTATCTCCGTTTACAACCGCGCTAAGGGTAAGCCGATCGTCAACTCCGCTGACGCTGCTGGCCGCCTTGATTACGTTGACCTGGCTGCTGCAAACGATGCTATCGTTATCGCACTGTGCAACGGCAACGGCATTGCTTCTGACAACGACGAGCGCATGGGCTACATGCAGACGCTGATGGAGCGCGGCATGGAAGCTGGCATGGACGTTGCCGAAGACATGTGGTTCGACCCGCTGTTCCTGGTTACCAAGGGCATGCAGGACAAGCAGATGGACATTCTGGAATTCATCAAGATGATTTCTGATATGGGTATGAAGTCTACTGGTGGTCTGTCCAACAACTCCAACGGTATGCCGAAGCACATCCGTCCGATCATGGACTCCGTTATGGTTGCCATGGCTATGATGCAGGGTCTGACCTCCGCTATCGTCAACCCGAACGACTTGCGCCTGATGGAGACCATCAAGTCCGCCGACATCATCAAGAACAACACTCTGTACGCTGACTCCTACCTGGAGATTTAATCTCGGTACAGGCGTTATTCGCCAAATAACATAAGCTTCACGATGCGCCGCGCGCGCCGAAAACGCACGTTTCAACGCAGTTTTCGGCGGCAGGCGCATTGGAGTGTATAGGAAATGTCAAAAAAATAGACCAAAGGGGATTAAAAATGGGACTTTTTGACTTCATGAAGAAAGACAAGGACGAAGCAAAGCAAGAGGTTGCTCCCGCCGCCGAAGAGGCGGCCGTAGAAGCAGAACCTGCAGCTGAAAAAGAAGCTGCCGAGGGCACGGGCAATGCGCTGATGGACATGATTTACGGCGGTTCCGATGCCGTAATCGGTCTGACCGAAGACGCTGTTGCCGCAGCAATCGAAGCACATGGCGAAGATGCCGCCATCGCCTTCCCCGACACCGCATACTTCCTGCCCACCATTTATGCTGCTACTGGCGTAAAGGTGCAGAAGCTGAGCGATCTGGGTGCCTGCATTGACGTTATGAAGAGCCTGGACACGCATGCAGCCGACCTGGGCGCAGCTTTGAACGCTGGCCTGGCAACGGCTGTTGGCGCTGAAATCATTGAGGCCCTGAAGTGGGTCAACAATCCTACTCCGTACGAAAACGAAGCTGGCATTGGCTTTGTTCCCGACCCGGTCATTCGTTCCTTGGGCGTGCCGCTGGTTACCGGCGACATTCCGGGTGTCGCCGTTGTTTTGGGCAAGGCCGATGATGCCGCAAGCGTTGCCGCCATCATCCGCGATTACCAAGACAAGGGCCTGATGACCTTCTTGGTTGGCGAAGTCATTGACCAGGCTATCGCTGAAGGCGTGAAGATGGGCGTTGAGTACCGCATTGTGCCTTTGGGCCACGATGTAACGGCTGTTACCCATGTTGTGACCGTTGCTATTCGTGCCGCTCTGATCTTCGGCGCTGTTGAGCCGGGCAACCTGGCTGCACTGCTTGAGTACACCAAAGAGCGCGTTCCTGCCTTCGTCAACACGTTCGGCGCTATCGACAACGTTGTTGTTTCCGCTGGTGCAGGCGCTATTGCTTTGGGCTTCCCCGTTATTGTGGACACCCCCTTGGGCGACCTGCAGGTTCCCGGTGCGCTTGAATCCGAAGAGGATCATGGCAACACCGTTGCAAAGTCCCTGCAGATGCGCAACATCAAGGTTAAGGCTAAGGCCGTTGAACTGCCCGTTTCCTTCGCTGCTGCTTTCGAAGGCGAAATCGTACGCAAGAAGGACTGCTACGTTGAATTCGACTCCGACCACAACCCCACCGCTGAGTTGCTGGAAATGGCCGACGCCGACGCCGTTGAAGACGGCAAGGTGACCATCGACGGTCCCGATGTAGATGAGAACGCCACCGAGCTTATCCGCCTTCCTTTGATTACGAACATCAAGGTGTACGGCGAGAAGATGCAGCCTGACTTCGAGTCTGTTATTGAGCGTAACATCCACACCTGGTTCAACTACATTGAAGGCGTTATGCACACCGGTCAGCGCAACCTGTTCCGCATCCGCATTAGCAAGGACGCGTTCGAGCGCGGCCTGCGCCTGAAGCATTTCGGCGATGTTCTGGTAAGCATGATCAAGCAGGACTTCGGCGAAGTTGTTGACAAGGTTGAAGTCACGTTCATCACCGACAAAGCCAAGGCCGAGGCATTCATCGCCGAGAAGGCTATGCCTACTTACCAGGAGCGCGACAACCGCATTGCTTCTCTTACCGACGAAGCCGTTGACACGTTCTACACCTGCACGCTGTGCCAGAGCTTCGCACCTGCCCACTGCTGCGTGGTTACCCCCGAGCGCTTGGGTCTGTGCGGTGCTGTTTCCTGGCTTGACGCTAAGGCAGCAAAGCAGCTGAACGATGCTGGTCCTTCTCAGCCCATCCCCAAGGAAGGCTGCATTGATGAGCGCACCGGCCGCTACACCACGGTCAACGAAGTCATCAAGGAAGCAACGCACGGCGCTGTTGAGAACGTTACGCTGTACTCGCTGATTGAAGACCCCATGACTTCCTGCGGTTGCTTCGAATGCATCTGCGGCATTGAGCCTTTGTCCAACGGCGTTGTTATCTGCAACCGTGAATACGTGGGCATGACCCCCACGGGCATGACGTTCGGCGAACTGGCATCCATGACCGGCGGCGGCGTTCAGACCCCGGGCTTCATGGGTCACGGCCGTTCCTTCATTTCTTCCAAAAAGTTCATCGCTGCCGAAGGCGGTCCTGAGCGCATTGTTTGGATGCCGAAGGAACTCAAGGACGACGTTGCTGATCGCCTGAACAAGACCGTATTTGAAATGACGGGCATCGAGAACTTCACCGACATGATTGGCGACGAAACTATCGCTACCGATCCTGAAGAGCTCCTGGCCTTCTTGACCGAGAAGGGACATCCGGCACTGAGCATGGATCCCATTATGTAAAACCCTTTCCCGGAAAGGACAAAACGCCTGATGTATACCATCACGTTTTCGATCGAAGGCGGCGACGACCACAAGGTCGCTGCCGCCTTCGGCGCTAATATCCTTGAAGTAGCCCGCGAGGCGGGTATATCCATTGACGCTCCCTGCGGCGGTGCTGGCACCTGCGGCAAATGCCGCGTAAAGCTGCTGGAAGGCGAAGTCGAAGGCGGCAGGAACCATCGCAAGCCGCAAGAATACGAGGAAGGCTGGCGTTTGGCCTGCCAGAGCACCGTTTGCGCCGATGCGCATTTCATGGTGCCTGCAGAGGCCGCAAGCTTCGCTCACGACATTCAGACGGCTGACCTTTCTACGCAGGTAGAGCTTGACCGCTACAACCACGAAGTAAGCAACATCTTTGCCGCTGGCATTGCGCGCGGCGTGCAGGAGGCCGGCTACGGCGTTGCCATCGACATTGGCACCACCACGGTAACCGCTGCGCTGCTCGACTTGGCAACAGGTGAAATCCACGGCAAAGCAAGCGCTGGCAACGACCAGATTCGCTACGGTGCCGATGTTATCAACCGCATTATCAGCCAGTCGAAGCCGGGTGGCGTAGATGCCCTGCGTGAAGCGATTCGCGAGAACACGATTATTCCCCTGCTGGGCGATTTGTGCTCGCAGGCGGGCATCGAAGGCACGCAGATCAACCGCTGCGTCATTGCCGGCAACACTACCATGGAGCACTTGTTCTTGGGCGCAAACGGCGACAGCATTCGCCTGGAGCCTTATGAACCCGAGTTCTTGGAGCGCCACGGCGATACAGGTGCAAGCACGGGTCTGCCCATTGCACCTGATGCACCGGTAATCTTCGCTCCCAACGTGGGCAGCTACGTGGGCGGCGACATTACCGCCGGCACGCTTGCCACGCTTCTGTGGAACAGCGAAGAAATGTCGTTCTTCATTGACCTGGGCACGAACGGTGAAATGGTCTACGGCAACGGTGACTTCATGTTGACCTGCGCCTGCTCTGCCGGCCCCGCATTCGAAGGCGGCGACATTTCATGCGGCATGCGCGCCACGAAGGGTGCCATCCAGAAGCTCACCATTGACGACGAGACCATGGACCCCACCTATGACGTGGTAGGCGACGTTGCGCCTGTTGGTCTGTGCGGTTCGGGCATCATCGATACCGTGGCTGAGTTGTTCCGCACGGGCATCATCAGCGCGCGCGGCAAGTTCTCCCGCGAAGGCAAGCGCATCCGTCCGCTTGATGGCGGTGGTTGCGAGTATGTTTTGGCTTTCGAGGGCGAAAACGGCGCGAAGCACGATGTGACCATCAACGAGACCGACCTTGACAACTTCATCCGTGCAAAAGGTGCAATTTTCAGCGCGTTCCGCACTATGCTGAACTCGGTTGGCGCCACGCCCGATGATTTGAGCCAGGTTATTATCGCAGGCGGCATTGGTAGCGGCATCAACATGGCAAACGCCATGGAAATCGGCATGCTGCCGAAGATGCCCCTGGAGAAATACCACTACATTGGTAACAGCTCCCTTACCGGCGCTTGCGCCATGCTGGTATCCGATGAAGCGACAGAGAAAGTATTCGAGCTGGGTCAGTGCATGACCTACCTGGAGCTTTCCGTTGAGCCGGGCTACATGGACGAATTTGTAGCTGCGTGCTTCATCCCCCACACCGACGCCTCGCTTTTCGCGTAACGTCACGTTTGTGAGCAAGGGACAATGAGTTATCGTTGTCCCTTGCTTTTTTCTGCCGAACGCCACATTACAGCACATCGCAAGCCCGCGAAGCACCTGTACTCGCAGCACAAGAGACGGCGCGATTGTTTCGCAGCTGCCGCAAAACAAACCGCAGCATTCGCAACAGCCCAAAAGAAATAAGGTACCCCATGGAAGTCGTCAACAACAAAACCGAACGTCCCCTTGCCCATTACCGTGAGCTTTTTGCCCAAGCAGATCCCGAAGCGCTTGGCGCGAAAGGTATTGCCAGCTACAACAGCGACGCTAAAAAGTTCACGATCATGGTCATGGGACGCCCCTTCTTCATTCGCTGGCCTGAAGGAGAGTTCTTAACCACTCCCATCTTTATGGCACCTGCAAACAGCGAAGGAGACGCACCCGACGCCACCTGCGATGCAAAAGCGACTCCCAGCGTTATTGCGCGCCGTGCACAGGCCGCAAACGCCGCATTTAACCACGCTACGCTTGAGGTGCCCGACATTTCCCCTGAGCTGGAAATATTGCTCTTGAGAATCGTTTTGGAGGGCACTCCCCTGCCCGAACCAACGCGCTTTTTGGCTTACCAGGAGCTTCCCAAAGGTGCTGCTTACTTGCCCGCCTTCAACCGACGTTGCACGCTGCGCTTGGCAAAGCAGTTCGACGAAGCCGACCAGCTCACCGAAGCCTGCACAGCTCTAGGCGCGCAGGAAATCGATAGCAAAGCCGACGCCGCCTGCCAATTCGAATTCCTGCCCAACGTCTTCATTCAGTTCCTTTTCTGGGAAGGCGATGATGAGTTCCCCGCGCAATCTCAAATCCTGTTCTCGAATAACGTAACAGCGTTTTTCAGCTCAGAAGACATGGTTGTCATCAGTGAAATCATCATCCGCGCCCTGTCTATCGGGTATGTGATTTAAACAAGAAGAGGCGAAATGGAAGCAAGCGCTTTGGCGATATAATTGCAGAAACATTTTTCCTGAGCTGCGGGGGCGCAATGAACCAGATTGAACAAAAGAAAGCCGCGAAAGAATTCGTCGAGCGCTGGAAGGACTTCAACGGCACGGAGCTCGAGGGCTGCCAGAAGTACTGGATGGACCTTTTGGTGAACGTCTTCAGGCTCCCGGCGACGCTTCAGGGGGTTGAGTTCGAGCGCAAGGTGAAGGGCCGCCGCATCGACGTGTTCTACGAGGACAGGGGCGTGCTGGTCGAGCAGAAGGCCCCGGGGCTGGACCTGGACAAGCAGTACGAGCGCGGCAGGGACGAGGGCGGTGATGCGCGCCTGGTGACCCCCTACCAGCAGGGGAAGTGGTACGCCGACAACCTGCCGTATTCCATTCGCCCGCGGCGCATCATCGTGTGCAACTTCGGCGAGATACGCGTCTACGATCAGGAAAGCCCGAACCCGGAGAAGGATTATATTTCGCTTTCTCTGGAAGAGTTGCCTGAAAAGCTGTTCATGCTCGCTTTCATCGCCGACAAGAGCGAATCGCGCTACGTGAGGGAGAAGGAGCTGTCCGTCCAGGCGGGCGAGATCGTGGGCGGGCTGTATAAATCCTTCGCCGCGCAGTATGCCAACATCGATACCGACGAGCATGAGCAGCGTTCGCTGAACGTGCTGCTGGTCAGGCTCGTGTTCCTCCTGTTCGCCGAGGACGCCGGCCTGCTTCAAAAGCACCAGGCGTTCCTCCATTACATGGAGAAGACGAACACGGCCCAGATGCGCAAGGCGCTCAAGGATCTTTTCCGCATCCTGGACACGCCCTACGACTTGCGTGACCCCTACGAGGACCCCGAGCTGCTCGACTTCCCGTACGTCAACGGCGGGCTGTTCGCCGACGAGGACATCGTCATCCCGCAGTTCACCGATCGGATCAGGGAGGACCTGCTGACCGAGGCGTCGGCCGGGTTCGACTGGAAGGACATCAGCCCCACCATCTTCGGCGCCGCTTTCGAGAGCACGCTGAACCCGGATGCCCGCAGGTCGGGGGGCATGCACTACACCAGCGTGGAGAACATACACAAGGCCATCGACCCGCTGTTCCTGGACGACTTGAAGGCCGAGCTCGCCTCCATCGAGGGCGAGAAGGTGGAAAAGACCAGGAAGACCAAGCTCCGCATCTTCCAGAAGAAGCTCTCCGGGCTGACGTTTCTCGACCCGGCGGCCGGCAGCCACAACTTCCTTACCGAGACCTACATCAGCCTGCGCAAGCTGGAGCTGCGCGTCATCGAGGACCTGCAGGGCGACCAGTCGAGCGCCCTGGACGACGCCATCATGGTCAACATCGGCCAATTCTACGCCATCGAGATAAACGATTTCGCGGTATCGGTCGGCAAGACCGCGCTGTGGATCGCCGAGCAGCAGATGATGGAGCGCACCCAGGAGCTTCTGCCTTATCGGGAGTTCGACTTCCTGCCGCTGAAGAGCATCGCGAACAGCGTGTGCGGAAACGCCCTGCGCATGGACTGGAACGATGTCCTGCCGGCGGAGAGGTGCAGCTACATCATCGGGAACCCGCCGTTTTTGGGCGCGAAGATGCAGAGCGCGGAGCAGCGGGCGGAGCTCCATGATGCATTCCGTGGGGCGAGGAACTGCGGAACCGTCGATTACGTCTCGGGCTGGTACATGAAGGCGGCGGAGTACATGGGCGACCATCCGATCCGCTGCGCGTTCGTCTCCACCAACTCCATCTGCCAAGGGGAGCAGGTCGCCAACATCTGGAAGCCCATCGCCGACCTCGGCGTGCACATCGACTTCGCCCACGACACGTTCCGCTGGAGAAGCGAGGCGAGCGACCAGGCCCACGTGTTCGTCGTGATCGTGGGGTTCTCCAAGCAGGATGTCCCGAAGAGGCTGTTCCACCATCCCTCGCCGGACGCGGATGCCTCGGTCGCAGAGGTATCCAACATCAACCCCTACCTGTTCGACGCGCCGAGCGTCTTGGTGTGGAACAGGAGCAGGCCGATCTGCGACGTTCCGGCCATGGGAATCGGAAACAAGCCCATCGATGGCGGCAGCTACATATTCAAGGCAGATGAGCGAGACGACTTCCTGGCAAAGGAGCCGGGCGCTGCGAAGTTCATGCATCCGTTCCTGGGGTCCCAGGAATTCATCAACGGCAATCCCAGATACATACTCTACCTTGCGGACGCCACCGAAGACGAGCTCGTGGAGCTGCCGATGTGCAGGGAGAGGATCGAGGCGGTAAGGCGGTTCCGGCTCTCGAGCAGCAGCGCTCCGACGCGCAGGCTCGCCGAGAGACCCCGGAACTACCATGTGGAGAACATGCCCGATGGGACGTCGGTTCTCGTGCCCGAGGTTTCGAGCGAGCGCCGCCGCTATATTCCCATGGGGTTCGTGCAGCCGACGACGTTGTGCAGCAATCTTGTCAGGCTGATACCGGATGCGACGCTTTACCACTACGGCGTCCTGCAGTCCCAGTTCCACAACGCGTGGATGCGAACGGTGTGCGGGCGCCTCGAGAGTCGTTACCGGTATTCCGCCGGGGTCGTCTACAACAACTTCGTGTGGCCCGATCCGACGGAGGCCCAGCGTGCCGAGATCGAGGCACGCGCACAGGCGGTCCTGGATGCCCGCGATGCCCATCCGGGCAAGTCGCTCGCCGACCTCTACGACCCCGATAAGATGCCCGCCGACCTGCTTGCGGCGCACCATGCGCTCGATGCCGCGGTCGAGGCCGCCTACGGCGTCGGCTTCCAAGGCGACGAGGAGAAGATCGTGGCGCACCTGTTCAAGCTCTATGCGCAGAAAATCGGCAACAAGTAGAGTGTTTTGCTCGATAGATCTGCTTTGCGCAGTGCTTGTTGCCAAAAGGCCCTTCATTTCGGGCAAATCGACGATTGGGAGTAGTTCAGCTTCGGCATATCGTTCGAAAACCTGACCTGATTCAGATTGACACTTATCTGAACTGGGGTTTTGCAGAATCACTTTTTCCTCGCGCGCTATGGTTCCTGAGAACGGTTCATAATCGACTTTCCTAACCGCACCCAATCGTCGATTTGCCCGAATTTGCACCCGCTTTTCCAACAACCGCCTTTTAAAAAGTCCTTAAATGTCACACGCGCTCGTTTTACCAGCGGAGAACATCGTGCGTCGCCGCACAAGCAACAAGAAGGCAACCTAAGGAGGGTTGAACCGAACTGCGACGCCTGGATAAGTTGAGCGATTCACAAGCTCAATGAAGCATTATCCAGGCGGAGTCGTGAGGTGAATGCCCTCCCTAGGCTGCCTTTCTACGTCTTCTTGATTTTACCTGCGTTTGCCTTTCGATAAAATCGCAGTGCACTCTTAATCAGCACGTTCCGACGTTTCTGCAGGTAAATACGGTCGCGCATTCAGCGCGGAAAGCGCAATCGTCGAGCCATTGTGGGCAGCCGACGAAGCCTGCGGCGAAATCACGCCGCCAATACCTAACGCCAAAAGCAGTGAGTTAAAACCAATGGTGAATCGATACCCTGCTGCCATACGCGCCTGCAAAGCACGGCACAGCTTACGCAGCTCCACCAGCGCGCCTAAGTTGTCGGAAACAAGCGAAATATCGGCTGCTTCGCGTGCCACAGCACTGCCACCGCTCATCGCAATGCTCACGTGCGCTGCCGCCAAAGCGGGCGCATCGTTCACACCGTCGCCAATCATGGCAACCTTATAACCTTCTTCTTGTAGCTTACTTACCAGAGCGTGCTTGTCCTCGGGAAGAAGATTCGCCCGGAATTCGTCCACGCCCGCTGCTTCTGCAGCCTTTTGAGCAGCACTCGCATTATCACCCGTAAGCATGATAATGCGCTTGAAGCCTTCAGCACGCAGCTGATCCACCACTTCTTTTGTGCCTGGCTTCAACGGATCCTCAATGTAGATAACACCCGCTAAAACACCGTCAATCGCCATCAACAAGGGAGAAGCGCCATTTGCTGTGACGTGAATCTTCTCAAGAATCTCATCAGAGATAGCAATGTGCTCATCTTCCAGAACAAAATGCTCGCTACCAATAACAGCGCGTTTTCCATCAATGCTTGACGCGATACCGTGCGCAATGATGTATTCCACTTCTGCATGGCGCTCACGATGCTCCAAGCCCTTTTCCAACGCCGCATTGACCACAGCACGCGCCACAGGATGCGGGAAATGCTCTTCAAAACATGCTGCCAAACGAAGAATCTCATCAGTCGTTTCTTCGCAATAGGACTCAACACGGCATACGCTTGGCTCTGCTGCGGTAAGCGTTCCCGTCTTATCGAACACAATGACGTCGGCTTCAGCCATTGCCTCAAAGTAACGCGATCCCTTGACGATAAAGCCGTGCTTGGCGCTTTCACGCTGCGCCGCCATAACGGCAATAGAGCCCGAGAGCTTCAGCGCGCAGGAGTAATCAACCATAAGCGCCGCAGCCGTTTTCGAAAGATTGCGCGTGGTAAGCGCCACCACGCCCGCCAACAGGAAATTCCACGGAACAAGCTTGTCAGCCATGCTTTCAATGCGTTTCTGCGTTGCCGACTTCATAGCTTCCGATTGCTCCATAAGCGCGACAATGGATCGAATCTTGCTTGCCTTGGGGTCACCCGTGACAAGAATGCAAATCTCGCCATCTTCCACCGCCGTACCGGCATACACGGTATCGCCCTGCGTGCGCATGATAGCAAGCGGCTCGCCGGTAAGCGAGCTTTGGTTCACTGCCGCCTGACCGCTTATGACTTTGCCATCAACGGGAATGGAATCTCCCAAACGCGCAACTACCACATCGCCCTGATTAAGCTGGTCAAGCGGGACTTCAATCTCCAAATCGCCATCAAGCTTGCGCGCCGCCGTTGGAATAGCCATAAGGCTTTGCGCCAAACTGCACTCGGAACGACGCTGCGTGTAATCCTCCAGAGCATCGGCAACATGCAGCAAGTACATGGAACGACCAGCACTCGCACCGTTGCCCTGCATGAAGCCCATGGCAATTGCAGCAGCATCCAGCACGGGAACGTCAAGACGACGCGCACGCAGCGATGCCCATGCGGCGCGGAAAAACGGCACAGCATGAATGGCACGCAGCACCATTTTTACCGGTTGCGGCAAAAACATGCTCCGGCAGAAATGCCACAACGTCATATTTGCCAGAACAGAGAACAAATGCCTGGGTCGCGGCGCCAAAGCAAGCGAATCTTCAGGCTTCCACCGCTCGATTTGACCCCGCTGCATCTGGCTCACTTCGCGCAAAAGCGCTTGCCGCGATTCATCGAGCGACATATCTTTTGTCGCCCGATAGCACACGGCAACCGCCCCGATGCGCGGATACACCACGCATTTCGTCACGAAGCACTGTTTGCCAAGAAGCTCCTCAATGGCAACAGCATGTGCTTCGGGTATTTTTCCGTGCAGATCCAGGCGAACACGCCCTGGTATGCTGCTTATTACGGAATAGCGCATAATCCAGCTCGCCTACTCCGCCTTGTCCTGCGCACATTCACACGGAGCGGCAGCTTCTTCAGCGCCTTCTTCGGCACCTTTTGCCTGATACTCCGCTTCTGCCATGAGATCATCGAACTGGGCTTTGGCTTCTTCAACCAGGGACTCGCAGTTCTCCTTTGCCTTCAGGCTCTGAACCAGGCCTTTCACATAAATCTTACGCGCCGTTTTGGACGTAACCGCCTTAACGCCTGCCGTACCTGCCAGAAAACCTGCGCCTACCAGAATTGCCGGATGCATAACCGACCCCTTTCTCTTTTTTGAGCTTTATTGCTCTTTTGTTAACAACATCTAACATTTTATCGAAAAATGATTAAAATGCGGGAAAAAGATAGCTAGAGCTAATAAACAACATAAAAAAGTTTCTTATTCGAAACATTGATTTGTTGCTCGAACAAAAACAAGGAGTACCTATGACAAAAACACGAGAAGCCGACCAACCATATATGCGCATCGAAGGCCTTCGCAAACACTATGGCGAAGGCGATGCGCGTCTTGAAGTGCTCAAAGGTATAAACGTATCCATCGATAAAGGCGAAATCTGTGTACTTTTAGGTCCTTCTGGTTCGGGAAAATCAACGTTCCTGAACATCGTCGGCGGTCTTGAGAGCGCCGATGGCGGTTCGGTTCGCATTGCCGGCGTCGACCTTGTCCGCTTAAACGATCGCCAATTGGGCGAATATCGCCGTCGTGAACTGGGATTTGTTTTCCAGTTTTACAACTTGGTGGGCGATTTGACCGTGCGTGAAAATATTGAAGTCTGCAAGCACATCTCGTCAAACCCCCTTGATTTGGATGACCTGCTCAAATCGCTGGGCCTGTGGGAGCATCGCAATAAATTCCCTTCACAGATTTCAGGTGGTCAGCAGCAGCGCTGTGCGATTGGTCGTGCTCTGGTTAAAAACCCCGGCCTTCTGCTCTGCGATGAGCCCACCGGTGCGTTGGATTACAAGACTTCAAAGGAAATCTTGGCACTTATTGAAAGCGTAAACAAACAATACGGCTGCACTGTTGTTATTGTCACGCACAACGATGCCATTAAGAACATGGCCCACCGCATCCTTCGCCTGCGTGATGGGCAAATCATTGAAAACGAGATCAATAACTCCCCCGTCGCTGCGTGCGATTTGTCCTGGTAGGAGGCGTGGCAATGTCTCCTTTGAATAAACGCCTGCCGCGCGAATTTCGGCACAACCCTGGCAAATGGATGGGTATCATTTTGCTTCTTGTTTTGTCGATTTCCCTGGTGGCGGGCTTTCTTATGGCCAGCTCGTCTATGAAGCGCATCTTGAGCACCGTAGATGACGATTACCATATCGAAGATGGCCGCTTCACCGCAAATTTCCCCGTTAGCAACTCCATTCTCAATGAAATCGAAAATCTGGGTGTAACCATCTATCCGAATTTCAGCTATGACACCTCGCTGAAAATCGAATCGTCCGACGCCGATATGACTGCGCGCGTGTACACCAATCGCGAGCAGATTGATCTTCCCGCTTATTTCGAAGGAACGGCCCCTCAAGCGGATAACGAGATAGCGCTTGATCGCGTGTTTTGCAACAATAACAGCATCCAGGTAGGTAACACCGTTCAAGTTGAGGGGCGCGCCTTCACCGTGTCGGGCATTATGTCGCTGTCCGACTATCAAGCAATGTTCGAGAAAAACACCGATTTCGTGTTCAACGCGCAAACGTTCAGCGTAGCGCAAGTTTCCTCCGAAGGATTCGCATCACTTAAGAGCCCCAACTGCGCATATACCTATTCTTTCATCATAAATGATCGCAGCCTGACCGACGCGCAACGTTCCGATTTCGAACAAGACATGCTTGACGTCCTTGAAGACAACAGCGTGGCGCTCTCTGAATTTCTTGATCGCGATGCCAACAACGGAATTGGATACGCCGAAGACGATATCGAAGGCGACAGCGTTATGTGGATGACGCTCATGTACCTGCTTATCGCCATTCTGTCGTTCGTATTCGTTGTGCTCACGTCATCCACCATCGACGAAGAAAGCGCCGTTATTGGCACGCTACTTGCATCGGGATACCGCAAGCGCGAGATTCTCATGCACTACCTTGCGTTGCCGCTTTTCTCAGGCGTTGCAGGCGCCGTTATTGGCAATATGCTAGGGTATGCGTTCCTTATCAAGAAGATGTCGGATTTGTATTACAACAGCTACAGCCTGCCGCCTTACCACACCATATGGGACTGGGGCGTTTTCGCGCAATCCACGCTGCTTCCCTTGGCGGTTCTTGTTGTTGTAACGCTTATCGGCATTGCAAGAAAGCTGCGCTGCACTCCCCTGCAATTCCTGCGGCGCGAAACGTCAAAACGTGCGCGCAAGGGCGGCAGCCGTCTTCCCGAAAAGCTGAGCTTCGTGCGCCGCTTCCGCTTGCGCGTGTTCGGCCGCAACATTTCGCATTTCGCAACGCTATTTTTGGGCATCATGTTCGCCTCCCTTCTGCTGCTCTTCGGCTTCTGCATGCTGCCCACCGTTAACAGCTATGCATCATCGCTTGCCACAAGCTTGGTATCAGAGCATACATATACCTTGAAAACCCCTGTTGAACTGGAAGGAACGGACGATGAGCGTACGCAATACGCCGCTGCCTTGAAGCTCGCGGATGCAGTTGACCTATCTGAAATCGATGAAGACGAGGTGGAAGACAAGCTTGCCGACGTACTTGAAAACCGCATTGAAGAGCGCATAAAAGAGAGCATGCTCGCGCAATCGACGCGCGTAGATTTAACGTCGTGCGGACTTGGCGTGGTTGATTTGACAACGTTCAATGCAGACAGCGTCAACGCCGACAATCTTGATTTTGACGCGATCGACTTCAGTGACATCAGCCTTTCCGACCTTGGGTTGAACGGCGTTGACCTGGGCGGCCTTTCCAAAAACGAATTCTTCTCGCTGCTAAAAGATGCTTCCGAAATCGATGAAGATGCCAACATAGTAAACAGCGTTGAAAACAGTGCTGCGGCAATTGCCCAAGCAGAGAAATTTGTTGTTTCCGCACTGGAATACAATCGCGGAAACGATGCTGGCTGGGAAAGCGTGAACTTGTACGGTATACAACCGAACTCCCGCTACTATACCGATTTGCAGCTTGACAACAACACCGTTGCTGCTGGTCGGGGCTTTATGATGAAGTTCGATCTTTCCGTGGGCGATACCGTTGATCTTTACGACAAGTACGAAAACAAGACTTATACGTTCACTATTGGCTCGACATGGGGCAACAGCGGCACCATGGACGTATATGCGCCGTTCGATACGGTAAACACCCTTATGGGAAACGACGCCGATTATTTCAGCGGATATCTATCCGATATGCCCCTTGACTTCGACGCGCGGTATCTTGCCAACGACATAACCCCCGAGCAAATGGATAAAATAGGCGCGCAAATGGAAGACTCCATGGGAGGCATGATGCAGCTTTTAGTGGGAGTATCCGTTGCCATCTTCATTGTATTGATGTATCTGCTCACAAAGACAATCATAGAGCGCAGTGCCCGCGCCATTTCTTACATGAAAGTGTTCGGTTGCACCAATAAAGAAATCAACCAACTGTATCTGCGTTCAATCACCGAGGTTGTTGTCGTATCGCTTATTGCCGTTATCCCGCTTATCATCGAAGCGCTCACGCTTTTGCTGAAGGTGGTATTCATACGCTACAACGGCAATTTCGTCATGGCGCTTCCCATTGAGCGCCTTGCCCTGGAAGTGGTCCTTGGTATTGCCTGCTACGCACTTGTGGCGTACTTCCACGCCCGTCGCATCAAGAACGTACCGCTCGCCCTTGCCCTTAAAACGCAGGAGTAAAACCCTCGCCCAAATGCAAAAAAAGGGTCAGCCTCGAATAGCTGGCCCTTGGGAACGGCGCAAGTTGGACGGTATGGCTTACGCCAAACACAGAGGAGGCAGCCTCTTTCGAGACTGCCTCCTCGCAACTATCAGTATTTCGAGAAACCGAAACTACTTCTTCTGAACGCCGAAACGATCTTCGCGGTAAGCGTCGATGTACTCCATGCAGAATTCATCGTTGCCCATCAGAGCGCTTGCACCGTAGATGCAGCCCATCATGTCGCGGTTCAGCGGGTCAACAATAGCGGAGTCCATACCGTTGAACATGGAGAGAATCATGAACGGGATGTTGATATGCTTACGAGAAGGCATGTTGAAGGAGATGTTGGACAGACCAGAGGTGATGTGAGCCTCGGGAGCCTCTTCCGTGATAGCACGGCAAACTTCAGCGAAGCAGATGAAGGACTGGTCGTTGGTGCCCAGCGTCTCTACCAGCGGATCGAAGAACAGCTGATCAGCATCTACGCCGTACTCTTCGGCCTTCTTCATGACCTTGCGGAAGTTGTCAATACGACCAGCAGCGTCGGAAGGAATACCGCGCTCATCGTCGTCGAGCATGATAACGCACTTCCAGTCGGTACCAGCGATAACGGGGAATACCTTGTCAACCTTGCCTTCGCACAGAGAAGCGGAGTTGATCATACCAGGAACCTTGCAGAGCTTCATGGCTTCCAGCAGCACGTCAACGTTGGGGCTGTCCAGCGTAATGGGGGTGTCAACGACTTCCTGGATCAGGTTAACCAGCCAGGTCATGGTCTCCAGGTTGTCACCAAAGCCGTTGGTGGTAGCAGGGCTGCAGTCCAGGTAGTCTGCGCCAGCTTCGGTCTGAGCAATAGCGATTTCCTTGATGTACTCTGCATCGCCCTCTTCAACAGCCTTACCCGTACGGGGTACGAAGCCATTGATTTTCTCAGCGATGATGTAAACCGGACGATCAGAATCTTCACCGATCATAGGAATCCTCCCTTTCGTGTGCTCGTTTGCACGATCTTCTTAGTTTTCACCCCGGCGACTCTTGTCGCAGGCGCAAAACTTCTTGTAGCTATTCTATACCGAAAGATAGAATATTTTTGCCTCCGTTGCATTATTTTGACATTCCACCCCTAAAAGGAAAGCAAATGTAAAGAAGGGCATGTCAGGGAAGAAAAAGCCAGCGCACGCGCGGCACGCTGAGACGGGAGGGCGAGGCACAGAGCCAAGAGAGCACCATCAAAAAGCCAGCGTACGCACGGTACGCTGGCTTGTAAGGTGAACCTTGATGTTACGCCTCGGGCTCGCTTGCGTCGGCGGGGTAACGCTTCGGCGCGTCGGGAGCCGCCTGGGGGCCTTCCAAAAACTCACGATCAGGGGAAACGCCCGGCATCCACTCACGGCGCGCGTAACCGTCGCGCCCTTCCACCATGTTGCCCCACGGGCTGGTCTGCCAGTTGGCCCACTGGTTCGGCGGCACAATGTAGTCCGCCAGGCTCTCGGCCTTCCCATAATGCTTCGTGCGATGGTACGCCTTATACCAAATGCAGTAGCGCTCACCAGGGAATACCTCGCACCAGCCATCGCGCGAGCCGCCGCACGGTCCATTACGCTGGCACTTGGGACACTGCGACATGGGGCACGTATAGCCGCACGCGTATAAGCCGCAGTCGCCGCAATCAATGCAGTGATACAGCGCAACTTTACTCAAATGCTCTATGCCATGGGGACGCAGCTGCCCGCGCTTACGGTCTTTGCCGCCAACGACCGACTTGAACGCCGCGTTAATGGGACTTCCCGGCACGAACACCAGCTTATGGAAGACGCGCGACATGCGATAGTTTCCACGAATCTCCTTGTCGCCGAAAAGATCGCCTTCCGGGGAATTGCGTTCGTTGGAGTTCAGAAGCGTTTCGGGATCTTGCTTGTACACCCAGAAGCTTGTCTTGGGCGCAAACATCACATCGCGCGCCGCCGCCTGCCAGTCGCTTGCGTACTCCTGCGCCTTTTCAAGCAGGTATTTCACCGTTTCCGCTGTCACGTGAGCGCCGCCGATATGAGCACCTGCATAACCCATGCCGCGCGCCGCAGCAATAAGCTTCGCCGCACAATCAAGATTCGCTTGAACGCCGCCATCAGGCAGTTCTTTTTCCGTGCGCACTACTTCCAGCAGCTCGTCGGACACATCGCAGCCGGGAACGCCACCGCGATGCATGAACGCCGCCGTACCCGCATTTAGCACGAAAATGTTTGCAACCAAGGGGACGTCAATACCGGCATCACGTACAAGCATGAGCATTTCCTGCATCTTGCGCGCATCGTAGCCCACTTGGCTCACAATGAAACGCGCGCCGGCAGCAACTTTCTTCTTCAGCTTATAGAACTGCGTGAACACTTCCCCTTCGGTCCATTTGAAGGGAGAAACCACGGCACCCGGGAAGAAATTGGACGGCTGCGTGCGCACAAGCTTTTTGCCACGCGGATATGCCATGCCTTCGTTCATATCGCAGACAAGCTGCGTCATGGTAACGGGATCAAGGTCGAACACCGGGCGCGCCTGGCCCATCCAGCCGCCAGTGGGGGCATCGCCCGTCATGCACAGCAGGTTTTCGATTCCCACACGTTGCATGCCATAGAGCTGCGATTCAATCTGATTGCGATTGCGGTCTTTGCAGGTCATGTGAACCAGGGGGGCAATTCCCCGGGAAAGCAGATCGGCTGCAAAAGAGTCCGCAAGAAGAGCGGGCGTACCGCTGGGAGAATCGGTGATAGAGATAGCGTCAACCAGCCCTGTGTTCCAAATCTCAACCGCCTCTTCAAGCGTTTTCATCTGGGCTGGCTCCACCGCTCCCCTACCGGGAACAGCTTCGACGCTTACTACGAATGAGCCTGACTCAAATGCCTCTCGAAAACGATTTTGAACCATAGCATCTCCTTGCATCGCTGGCCACTCTCGCTAACAGCAAGCCGACTTCCGCGCTAGGATTTTTAGATTCACTCGCCCGTTGTTGTCGCTCGCGTTCGAGATTTCCATTGCCCTTATTGTGCAACAAAAAAACGCCCACCGAGTATGTCGGTGGGCGTTTCGTGCCAATTAAGTCGCGAAAGGTTTAACCTGGAATTAACCCAGCATAACCTCGGCAGCCTTAGCAGCGCAAGCACCTGCGTCAACGGTGTAGTAGTCAGCACCGATTTCGTCGCAGAATGCCTGGGTAACAGGAGCGCCACCAACGAAGATGGTGCGGCCTTCGTACAGGCCAGCGTCCTTGATAGCCTTAACAGCATCAGCCAGAGCAGGCATGGTAACGGTCAGCAGAGCAGACAGGCAAACGAGCTTGCACTCAGGATGCTCGCGCAGGTAGTCGCAGATAGCTTCGTTGGAAACGTCAACGCCCAGGTCGGCCATTTCAAAGCCCTTGCCCTCGAGCATCATGCGAACCAGGTTCTTGCCAATGTCATGCATGTCGCCAGCAACCGTAGCAATCATGCCGTAGCCAGCAGGCTCGGAACCAGCAGCAGACAGATGCGGCTTCAGAACCTCGGTGCAAGCAGCCATGGTACGAGCAGCAACCAGCATTTCAGGAACGAACAGTTCGCCAGCAGAGAACTTCTCGCCAACGTAGTCCAGAGCAGCAATCAGACCGTCGTCCAGGATCTGCTGAGGAGCGATACCCTCTTCCAGGCACTGCTCAACCAGCGGCACAGCCTTCTTCTTCTTGCCCTTGATGACCATTTCTTTGAGCTCTTCAAGCGTAGACATATCGTGTCCCCTTTCTTTTTAATTTGCGTTACTCTTCCTAAGCAACACTGAGCATGATAGAGGTTTTTTTTGCCTAAAAATTGCTCATTCTTGCTAATTTTTGTACTTTCTTGACAAGTTATCACTATTTACCAAACAGCAGCGTCGTTGAGACCTGCCATCTCCGAAATATCGGAGACATCGTTTATGTCAACGAACGTGCATCCCAAAAGGCGACCGCGGCGCGAGCGATAATTTCCCGGCGTCATAGACGTTTCGCGCTTGAACACGCGAATGAAATAGCTCACGGAATCAAAGCCCACCGAATCGGCAATTTCCGCAATATCCTTGTCGGTGGAAATGAGTTCGCTTTTCGCCGCTTGGATGCGCACTTCATTCACGTACGTCACAAACGTGCAGCCCATGTGCTCTTTGAACGTGCGCGAGAAGTACGAGGGCGAAAATCCTAGCGCGTCGGCCGCTTCTTCAAGCGAAACATGACGACGATAATTCTCGTGGATAAACGAAACCGCGCGATACTTGAAGTCGTCGAACTCCACATCGTAAAGGTTTTGAACCATGCCGATAACCTGCTCGGTGAAGTGGTGTACGCGGCTGCACATCTGATCCTCCGAGTTCATGAAGCGCATTTCGCCGCGGCAGCGCTCGTTCGCGGGGAACAGAACCTCTGCGGACACGCCTGCACGTAGCGCGGAATGGGAAATGACAGAAACCAGCTCGTCAATGCGCTCGCGTAGACGATACCGCGAATCTACCAGGCTCGATGAAAGCAAGAACCCCAAAAGCTCGTTGAGGGCATGGCGCGCTTCGGCCTTGTCAGCCTGACGGACGGCATCAATAAGCTTGCGCTCGAACTCAACCGGATACTCCTTCAGGTGGACAGATTTTAGGCCCAAAAGCGGTGCATCGGCGCCATACGGACGCTGCGCGTGAGGCGATGAAAGCGACGTTATGCCCTCCGAAGAGCTAAAGCCGAACATGGCGGTTGAGAACACAAGCGCGAGCTTTTGTAGGTATTCGCCGGTACGCAGGGGAATGCCGTCGTCTTCGTCCACTTCACGGAAGGCGTCGGGCGCAACGCTGGTATCGGCAGACGTCTCAATGCGAACGGGACCGATGGTCGCAGCAGCCACCAGACGGCTGTCTACCACAACAGGTGCGCAGAAGAACAGGTTATCCTCGGGGCAAATGTACAGGTAGCTGCCGTTGGCGTTGTCGGCAAAGATAGACGCCAAACGATGCACGCGTTCGCACCCTTCGGGCCAGTTCTTGCCGTTGGTGATTGCCTGAGCATGCGGGCAAAGCTTTTTGCAGGAGCAGCGCGCGAAACGCACTTCAACGCCAAACTGCTCCGACGGATTGAAGAGCGTAACACCCAAACCGCTTGTCACGCTAAACGCCGAGACAACACTTGCCGCACGTTCCTCGTCGTAAAATGAATTTGCCATAATCCTCTTATTCTTATCTACTTCTCTCTTTGCGAAAGCGCACTTGGGCTGCAGGAATGCCCCATCCAACCGCTGCACTCAATTCGTAAAACCATCAGGCAAAACTTTTCCATTGTCGAAAACCTGCCTGACCGATTTCGCGAAATATAACTTTCTTGTCTTTTCTCGCATTTGAAAAATAGCACATTCTTGAGCACAACACGTAAATTGCTCTATAAACGTTACGCTTAGTACCCTATCGTTTTGCAGGGAGTTGACAAAATACGTCAATTTTTCCGCAAAATCGGTCATGTACTTTTTTGAGATTGAACGATTGCATTTTTCGGAGCATGCGGGGCGCCGTGCACGAAGCAGGCTTGCTCTTTTTTGCGGCAAGGGCATCGTTTACAATACGGGAAACTATGAACAGGGCTCAATGCGAAGCGGCGCGGAACAGCTCAAGGCGCGCGGCAACGTCAAGTCCGCCTGGAAAAAAGGAGCGCCCATGGACACTACCATGTGCTACATCCAGCAAGGCGATAAGTATCTTATGCTCTATCGCAACAAGAAGGAAAATGACCCCAACCAGGGAAAATGGATTGGCATGGGTGGCAAATCGCTGCCAGGCGAAACACCCGAAGAGTGCGTACTGCGCGAAGTTGAAGAAGAGACGGGCTTCCTGCTTTTGGATTGCAAAAACCGCGGCATGGTTCGTTTTGTTTCCGACACCTGGGAAAACGAGGACATGTACGTATTCACGGCAACGAATTTCGCTTTTCCGCCCACCACGCCCTTGCACGATGGACTTCCCTTGCCCGAATGCGCCGAAGGAACACTTGCCTGGATCAACGAAGCCGACGTGCTTGACCTTCCCCTGTGGAAAGGCGATCGGCATTTCCTGCGCAAGCTCATGGCGGGCGATGCAGATGTTTCCATGACCCTTACGTACGAAGGCGACACCCTGGTAAGCGTGGAATAAGAAGATGCAGAGGCACCCGCCGGCAAGGGTCGAGCCGAACTGCGACGCTTTGGATAAGTTGAGCGGGCCCCAAGCAGGAAGAAGCATTATCCAAGCGGAGTCGTGAGGCGAGCCCTTGCCGGCGGGTGCCTCGAATTGCATCGAAGCGGAGCATTTTCAATTTTGAAAGTATTCTATACGTATGTACTACTTAATTATGCGTGTATAATACGTTGTAAGTACTTATTTCTACAACATGCGAGGTTCAATATGCCCATGACAATAAGCATTGACGATGACCTGAAGAAAGACTTCTCGAACGTTTGCAAAGAAATTGGATTGCAACCTTCAACGGCCTTTGCCATCTTCGCAAAAACCGTAGTGCGCGAGCGTGCCATTCCGTTCACCCTTTCCGCAGACAGTGCGCGCGAGCGTGCAGGAAGAACATACGACAGTACCGTTGCCGAAGGAATCGCAAGAGGATTGCACCAATTTGATGAAGGGAACTATGTAACACGAGAAGAATCTCGCCAAGCACGTATAGCAAATCAAGCAGTGATTGCATGACGGTGTACCAAGCATTGTACGCCAGGCAGTTCCATGAACAGCTTATGGAACTGCCTGAGCCCGTATACAACAAAATTGAACACTCCATTGATATATTACTTGACAATCCAGACCTGTTGCGCGATTACAATCCGCCTTATGAAGCAGCAATTCCCCCGGCAGAGTGCAAGTGGTATTACGTACCAAGCTCTTACAAAGTAATTTATCTCACAATCGATGATACCGCCCGATCGATGCGTTTTCTCTTTCTAAGCGACACAAGAGAAGACCCTCTGCATCGTTTCGATCACATGGATTTCTACGCTTAAATAAAACTATTCCAATCTTACGATTGCTAGCCCTTTGTTGACAAAAGGTGGGGTAATTTGTCAACAAAAACGAAACGGCCCCAAGAGCAGGTCGACCCAGAGTTGCTTTGCGGAAAGAAAGGGGGCGTTTGGCGGGTGAGTTGGAACGAACCTCCATCCCCTTCCAGCTCAAAAAGGAATTGCCGACTGGGAACAAGTGCACCAGCCGGCAACAACATATGAGTGGATATAATCGATTCTTTGGAAACAGACCCCGGCTCTCTCCCCTCACCTACTATTCGGAAAGGATATAAATGGGTCGATTTTCGTTCTTCTCGCAGCCAAGAAATCTAAAAAGCTTTTTCGTGAAGGCACCAATAAAGCGCTTACTCTTCTTAACAAGACCCCTATCAAGCACGATGCACCCGCAATTGCGGTTCTCCGCAATGGAGTCAATCGTCGACTTCGAGCTCTTCCCATAAACAACCTGCCACGACAAGACGTCAATAAAAAACCCGTTAGCTAATTCTTTTATTTTTTCTGCGTAGCTCTCGGCGTATTTCATAACGCTATCTCCAACAACGGGACCAGAGCAAGAAAGGGGATCAATCGTAAAAACGAAATCGCACTTCGCAAACGAATGTCGATCCGCCAGATTCGAAACACTACTTACCAATCCATTGGGATCGGGCCATCCCGACACAACAATTAGCGCTTTATCCGACACTCCCGTATCTTCGAATCGTACATCGCTCTTCACCGTGTCTCCTCTTCGGGCATATTGATTATATTTGGACGAATGTAGCCTTCTCCAAACACAGAGACACGTCCTCCTTTGGGTTGACGAACAAAATTTCCCATGTAGCCATTTTCGCTGCGTGGCTTAGTTTTATTTTCATGTTCAGAAGAGCAACTATTCGTTTTCTCGTCCATAGCATCTCCCTATAACAGGATGCTTTATATTAATCGCATCCAAATACAAGCGGTTTTCAAACCTGCGATAGCATGATGCGCCCTGGCCTCGAATAAAATAGGTAGCATCTATTCTCCCAGGGTGTGAATCATGTCTAAAATAATTTCGTTATCCCCGTCGTAGTCCTTGAAATAGAACATATAGACAGCAAGTTGGCTAGCATACTCTTCATCGCCAGTCTGCTTATAAAGATTAAGCGTATCCTTAATATCTCGCAGCTGGCCTTCCGATAATTCCGTTGCAAGCATTTTTGTTCTCCGCTCTATGCGCCAAAATTCATAGATAGTAATAGCTACTTAACTGGAACCACAAGCTTCATTAGAGCATCTATACTGTCAAGCTGTTCAAAATTAAGACACATTTCCCAGATTTCCTCTGCTGCTTTTTCGCTTACAACTCCGCCAAACTTAGCATTGCGCAAGAACTTGTCCTTAATATAATCCATGCTCAAAGGTTCTGAGCCCGTCATCATTCCAGGACGAATCTTGCCATATTTTGCGGAGAGAACCGTGCCATCCGTGAGCTCGATTTCAACGAATGCCCAATAGTCATCCGTTATGGGATCGATATCCGCCAACTGAGTATATTTTCCAAGCATAGCCCTAAAATCATCACTATGAAGAGCGTCTAGAGTCTCGTATTCCGGCCAAACCCCACCGTGAAGAACAGCATTGCACGTAGTAGCCATGATAGTAAAAGGCGCGTCGGGCTGATTAATGGTTTCGGGATCAAGAATTCCTCCGACAATATGGGTTTTATTCTTAAGCATATGGGAACGAATTTCCCTTACCTCTTCCGGCCCATAAGCTTTACCACCCGTAGCATCAAGAACAGCATGAATGTTTTGATGAGTAGCGCAACATCCAGCATAAGGCTTGATTAGTATTTCCCCGTAGAAAATATCTCCAGCATCTGCAAGCATCTTATCAACGTCGGGGTTATTACCAAACATGTCATAAAATCCGCGGAGGCCATTAATGGGATCCTCTAGGCCCTCGTAGCCAAGACGACCTAGGTCTGCTGCAAAAATACCATTTCGAGCAGCGTTTGCAGTCGGAAACTTGAACAGCAAGGAACGCTCCAAAGTAGAAGCCATGGTGCCATTGATGCAATTAACACAAATCCCGAAAGTATTGTGGATTTGCTCAGCGGACATCTTGTTCAACTTTGCTGCAGCAGCCGCAGCAGCCATACCGTTGACAGTACCAGTACCATCAAAAACATTGGAAGAGAGAAATCCCATAGACTCATTTAATCGAGACCCAAGATCATCGGCGACGGCAACGGCAGTCATAATTTCTTTACCAGTAGACCGCTCCCGTTCAGCAACGGCGAATGCTGCAGGGTTCAAGCAACTAGCGATATGGGACGGAGTGCCCTCACCAGTTTTATTGCCAGCATGGCAAGGCTCAAAATCATTCGAACGCATCTGCATACTATTGACCATAGCAGCATTCAAGGCGGGTATTTTATCACCGTAGTTCGCGACAGTAGCCTCTGGAGCTCCACCGTACTGGCGCATAAGTTTCAACAGCAAATCATTACCCAAACCATGCCTGCCTTCTAGCATAGCACCAATACCATCCGCAAAGCGAATCTTCATGCGTTCAAGAAGAGCACTATCCAAATCTTCGTAAGTTGTCTTTTCGATTATCTCACTGAACACGCGAGACACATTCACCTTTTCAGTCATTTACCTATCCTTTCTCGTAAGCGATATCCCTAACAAGAGCAGAGCGCCATACATAAGAGAGCGTAATAGTAATGAACCCAAGCAAAGCCAAAATGAGAGCGATTCCAAACGCCAATGTGAATGCACCGGTTATATCGTATGTAAGACCGACGAGCACTGACGCAAACGATCCGCACGCTCCAACTGATACACGAAGCAATGCATATAGCTTTACATAGTTCTTTACACCAAAAACCTGTCTCACCAAAAGAGGCAAGCTTACAGCAACAAGGGAGTCCTGAACGCCAAAAAGAAACGCTGAAACCATAAGCAGAACAGGAGATGATGAGACCATCAAACCCAACGCGCCGATGGAGACGACCGCCAATTCGATGTAAAGCGTTTTCTGAACGCCAATCCTGTCATTGAGAAATCCCATTAGCAGTTTGTCGGCAAAACTTCCAAGCTGAAGAGCAGAGAGAAGCAAGGCTCCAACAGTCGGATCAAGTCCGTAAGATATAGCAACACCAGGCAGATGTCCGTCGTATCCTGAGCCAAGAATCGCCGCAGCTCCGGCGAACACAAACATTGCGATGAACGAAGATGAGCGAAGGGCGCGATGGTAAGGGATATCAACACCAGAAAAACTCAGAATTTCAGGCGTATCACCCAATGCATCTTTGTCAAACTGAGACTCAAGTCCGTATGGACACATGCCAACACGACATGGCTCCAACCTAAAAACCAAAAGAGCCCAGGGCATGCACAGAATAAAAACGATAGCGGCCTCAAGGTAGTAACACGCACGCCAGCCATAGGTCATGATAACGGAATTGAAAAGAGGGGAAAGAATCACTCCAGAAAGAGCCGAAGAGCAGGCGGATATCCCCATAGCGAGGCCTGCTTTTTTAGCAAACCAGTTACCAATCATTGCCGCAGAAGGAATCATAAGCACGCAAGAACCAAATGCGCCGATAACAATGCCTGAAATGATCCATTGCCATATTTGAGTATACGTCCCCATAAGGGCAATCGCGCAGGTAATGACGCAAATCGATATACCCATGGGAATGCTCACATCAAATCGCTCAAGAATCCTACTCGCCAATGGAGTGGCTGGAATCGTAGCTATAAAATAAGCGGTCATCCAAAGAGATATTTCATACCTCGCAAAGCCAAGATCCTCGCAAATAGGCACGTAAAACACACCGGCACTTAGAAGAATCGCGCCGGTACCTCCAGCTTGAACAAAGCAACAGCCTACAAGAATGATCCAAGCGTAATGCATCCTCCTCCCCGCTATCTTCACGCAAGGCGCACCCTTACCATTCATGTCCCCCCCTATGTTGCTTATATACAATACGTGCCCCCGCCAAATACAGGAGCACAATTAACTCATTCGGCCTTTTCAGCAGCACACGCAGCCTTGCGAGATTCATTTGCCTTGCGAGCAAAAGGCGAACAAGCGTCGGCGATGCAAAAACCGATTGCAGAAACAACGCCCAAAGCAGCAAAGAAATAGCAAAGGGCGGCGACACCAAATGCTTGCATAATAACCGCAGTTGACGCCGACGAGGCACAACGACCAACGTTAGTGATTGCCTGGCTATACGCGTTATAAGCTGCATAATCCTTGTTGCCAAATAGGTCGGTAGAAACAATACCCGCTGTAGACAAAATAGGCTTCATGCATCCAACAAAAATAAGCGCAATAACAAGAAGCCAGATCATTCCACCAAGGGAAATGCTTGACCAGAATGCAAGCAGCACAAAACCTACAGCGCACAATCCGAAGAACCAAACGAAAAACGCCTTATTACCAAAGCGCTTTTGAAAGAAGCCAGAGTAAAGAATATGCGCGCCTGCGATTAGAATGAAATAGCTTTGAACCAAAGCTGCGTCGCCTTTCGTCATGCCGGTCTCGACAAGTAATGTTGTCAAAAATGAAGTCAATCCACCGTTGATGATGGCGATTGCCAAAAAACCAACGGTAAACATGTAGATGGGAGAATGCTTAAAAGACTCAGCGAACGACCATCCTGCGCTTGTCTCCACCTTCCTTGCATCAGCCTCTTCTTTATCGAGAGCTGCCTGCTTGGAGGCAGCAATCTCATCGACAACCCACTGGTCAGGCTTTCTCGAAAAACAGATAAGGTTGGCGCCAACTCCACCGACGAAAGTAACAGCAGCAATCACCCAGAACGCACCCTGGAATGATAGGAAAGACCATAACCAGGCCATAAGCGCAGTGTAACCAGAAACGATAACGGTCTGAATACCTGTAACAACCGCGAATTTACTGCCAGAAGACATCCCCCAATACTGACGCATAATTGCAGCGACAGAGGCAGTGGCGCCCAAAGCTGATCCAAAGCCAGCCAAAAAACCACTAGCAACCCATAATGAATAAGGAAGACCAATAGCATTCAGGGCAAGGAACAGAGAAACACAGATAGTACCAACAAGCATAGACCAGCGCGGTGTAATTTTATCAATAAGCTTAGTGCCAATAAGTGCCATTACAATAGTGCCGAGAGACACCACAGTAGGAAGCAACGATGCCTCTACTTTAGTAATATTCATGCTCTCCATAATATAGGGAAACGACGTCATAACAACTTGATACGAAACATTCAAGCCAAAAATAACGACGCAACCAACTGCCGCCATCATCTGAGTCGACGTCGCCTTATGGGCTTCATCGAAGCCCGAGGAAGAATTCTTAGTAAGCACAAGTACCTCCTTTTTGCTCCTCGAAGCACCCCCTTTTGTAAAACGAAGCACTTCGATTCGCGCATAGAAATCGCATAGCCCATTAACTCATCCAGCAGTTTCAATCTCGGAACAAATGCGAATCCAAAGCGACTAAGGCCTAGGCGGAGCCGGGACCGCAGGCGCAGCGGGCGCACCAGGAGCTTTGGGGGCAGACGGCTTGCCAATGTCAGATGGGTCAATCACTTGGCCACCGGGAACGCCGACCGCATTTGGATCGGGCATATCCATCTCGACTTCGATCATGTCATAGCCGCATTTCTCACATTCCTCAATCGAAGCATCTTGAACATTGCCGCACTCGGGACAAGTCTTGTTGAGAACCAAATTAGCAGGTCTGAAACACATGATGTCTCCTTACATCGCATTCAATCCGGACCGGCAGCCTTTATTCACTGCCGCCAGCCCGGATACTAGAAATTGAAACCAACTGGTAGGTTATTTCTTGGTGGTGAGCAAAGCCCAGCGGGTCTTGCCATCCATCTTCTTAACCAAATCCTCTACTTCACCGTGATACATGCACCACGCCTGGCAATGCTGAACACACATGGGGAACTTTCCCTTAGCAACGCGATCTTCACACATATCGCAAGCCTTGGTCAGAACGGGCATATACGTCCATTCCCACTTCTCAGTGCCAGTTTTGCCCTCGTAGGCATGGGGAAGAATCTCTGTCAGCTTGATGCCAAACTCCCCTTCGGGAAGATTCAGGATCTTCTTGCAGGCAACTTCACAGCTATGGCAGCCAGTGCAGTATTCGTAGTTAACGAGAATACCTTTCATTTCTTTCCTCCTTTCAAGGGCGCATTAGTAAACTTCGTAGGGGTCAGAACCGGGGACGATCTCGTTCCAGCTATCGCGCTCGGCAACTACCTGATAAGGCATTTCATCGCCATCCTTGTAAGGATAAATCTTGCAAATGCCGCATTTGATTGCAGAGCCTACACCGCCTTCGCCAGCTTCATAAGCACGAGTAAGGTTGTTGACGTTAGAGTCAAACGTTCCGAAGAAGTAAGGAGCTTCAGGCCTCTGCTCGGGATACCACCAAGCATGCTCCGCATGAACAACGCCTTCCTTAACCTTCTCGCAGACATACGCAACCTGACGGAAACGGCCGCGGTCGGACTCAACCCATGTCCATTGACCATCAGTAATGCCATATTTTTCAGCGTCATTGGGATGGATGGTAAGCAAAGGCCACCTATGGAATTCGCGCATAGTCTGCTCCTGGCGATCCTCGGAATGGAAGAACTCGAAGGATCGGCCGCCGCAGGTAAGAATCAAAGGATATTCCTTCATCATGCCCGGAGAAGTCACCGGACCGGTCGGAGGCTCCTTGAAGAACGGCCACGGGGTAAGACCCCACACCTTGAAGGTAAACGGAGACAGCTCAAGACGGCCAGAAGGCGTGGAGAAGCCAGGCTTGCCGTCGGGACGGAGCATGCCTTTTTCGTACTTGTAGTAGGTGGCATTGAACTTGTCGTACGCATGACCGCCAGCCTTTTGCAAGGCACGAAGATTGCCGGCATAGGGAAATTCTTCGCCCATCCAGCGCTCTTGGTCAAGCTGGTTATTAGCTGAAGCCTTAGTACCGAAAGACGCCAGACCGGCAGCGGGGGTAAGGAACCAGTTGACAAAGTCCTCGGCCGTCTCCCAGGGGAATGCGTCAGGATTCAAACGACGACCAAGCTCAACGATAATCTCTTCGTCCGACTTCGCTTCATAATATTGGGTAACCTTGGACAAAGAACGTACAGGGGTCCACCAAGAACGAGCAGAATCACGCTCGCAGCTCATCGCAACAGGCATAACAACATCGGCGAGCGCAACAGCGGTAGGAGTCAGGAACGGATCGGCGTAAGCGATGAACGGAACATCCTTCAGGGCCTTATACAAACGGGGGGCGTCCATTGCGGCGCAGGCAAGTTCGTTTGTGGACTGCGCATACCACATCTTAATGGGATAAGGCTCGCCGGTCTCCATGCAATGGAGAACAGCCTCGGAGGCAGCCTGATGAATGAAGTCTTCACCATCAGTGTTGAAGACGTAATGCATGGTTGCCTTCTTTTTTGCCGCCTCGGGATCAACCCATTTGACGCCATTGTCGGAACCGCGAGACACATTGAATGCATTGTGAACCAGCAACCAACCACCGGGGGTATCGATATTGCCGCAAATCGCCATCAGATCAACAGCAGCCAGGTTCAATGCCATGGCGGACATGTTCTGGTCGAAAGCCAAGCCCCATTGAATTGCCGAGCTATTACCAGAAGCGAACAAACGAGCGGAGCCGATGATGTCCTCCAAGGGCAAGTCGCAAATCTCAGCGGCGCGTTCGGCGGTCCATTCCTGGACATGCTCCTTAATTACGTTGAATCCAGAGCACCACTTCTCAACGAATTCGTGGTCGTACAGGTCTTCATTGATAATGATATTCAGCCAAGCACAAGCCAAAGCCGCATCGGTACCAGGACGAACAGGCAGCCAGTACTCAGCATGGGAACCCCACCAAGTCAAACGAGGATCGATGGAGATGATCTTGGATCCCATCTGAACGCATTGAACCAACCAGTGGCCAATATATCCGTCAGCATTGGACGCCAAAGGTTCATTACCCCAAACCACCAAAACCTCGGGCGGACGGAATTCTTCAGCAATGTAGCGATCAGGATGACCCTGAGAAGCGTCAACGATGGGGAAATCGCCCATGGGAGCAATCGTGCCGCAGGTACGAGGCAGGTAGCAAGCATAGCCGGTGAAGCCAATATGCGCAACATTTGCCGTGCGGAACGCAGCCTGGAAGAAATAATGCAGCTGCCAAACAGTGCCGCGAGCGGTACCCTTGGTGCACAAAATAGACTCGGGACCGTACTCTTCCCAAACCTTGCGCGTCTCGCGCTCAACGATATCGTAGGCTTCATCCCAGGTGATACGCTCCCATTTATTCTCTCCACGCTCACCTGCACGCTTCATAGGATATTTCAAGCGATCGGGGTGATTAATTGCCTCAACACGATTCAGGCAGCGCATGCACAAACGACCATTTGCGCAAGGATCCAAGGGGTCGCCCTCCACAAACTCAACCTTATTGTCCTTCACGTAATACAAAAGTCCGCAGGAGCTATGACAGCCGGGAGGCGAATAGTGATAGGTACGCGTTACCGTGTAACCATCCTCTTCCCACTGATATTCACCCGCGTGGTAAGCTTCGCGGTTGATGCTGTCGAGGAACTCTTTGTAATCAGCCATATCCTCTCCTTTCTCTCTTTCTTTTAATTACTTACCAAGCCAACAGAAGAATCCAAGTAAAAACACTCGAAAAGCGACTCATTCGATTTGCTTCCCGATTCGTTTTCCCGAACCCGTCCCTTTGACATATAGAAATCTATCGCCTTGGAAGGATTCGCCATGACACCATGGGTATTCATTTTCATTTGAAAAGAGTTTTCGTCGAATTCCAGGGGCCAACGAAGCAATCAAAAACGACTCTTTTTAGAAGAATCAGAAAGAAAACCAAGAAAAACAGCGAGCAGCATCAGAAAAATGGCCTTTTTGAATTGACGTATCAAAAAAGTCAATCATAGCAGGCATACGATTATCGTTTTGATTTCCAAGCATCGCGCCAGGTAGAAAGCGAAAAGAATACTCTGAGTATCACCGCTGTGCAAAAACATAAGCAAAGAAGAATACACCTGGTTCTTGGCGCGGATGCTTAAATAGCTTCATCAAGAACTCTTGTCGGCCAGCCCCATTCTGGCTCGAAAAGAATCGGGAAAAATTGAACAAGCAGAACAGTCCAAACAAGGAAGGAGATTTGCTAATGTCAAACGCAACCGAACTCACCACAAAGACCATCGAACAGTTCATCCAGGAAGCCGATCGACCCGTCATGGTTTGTTTCTACTCAACTGAAGAAGATGCTCAATGGCAATTTGATGCCGTCTTAGAGGAGCTGGCCGTCATTCAGGATAAAGTCATCATCGGCAAAATAGATTCCTGGAAGAATCCCGAACCAGCTCGCTATTACAACGCAAAATGGTTCCCTACCAGCATCGTGTTTGTCAACGGAGAAATCAAAGACTATTGCGTTGGCGAAGACTACGCCGAAGGCGTCATGGAGAAGTTCGCTCAATTCTTCAAGCCAGAATAACTCCAACCCAGATTTAAGAAAGGGACAAACCATGTGCTATCCCTGCATAGGCTGTGGACTTTGCGGTCAGCCTGTTATCAAAATGGGGACCTGCCAGTACTGCGGAGCCGAAAATCCCCCTGAAACAAAAGTATGTTCCATGTGCGGAATGGACTACCCCGCTCCACCAGGTGTTCCAGACCGCATCCAGCAGAAATAGCACGAAACCGAAACTCCAATTCGTCGTTGAATGCGCGCTCACATCCATCCTTGAAGCTTATTTCTTTGCCCTGTGAAAAGAGCTAGACGTCATAAAGGCGTCTAGCTCTTTTCGTTTCCTTCAGCCGCAAAAATCAATCGCACGCTCATACCACCTTGCTTGACAGAAGGCACTAGCAATACTTATGCTTCTAAATAACGAGGGAGGATATCATGAATAATTTGCCAAAATTTGAGAAGCACGGCTTCTCTGAGTTCCTGAACTTACCCTTCGACATACAGGTCTCCACCATTGGATCAGCTCTTGGCTATGGAGCAATTTCAGCGGTTGTACCTATCGTCTTACTGAGCAGCATTTTCTCCTCTACACCCTTTCCGGAACTGGCTCTTTCCTCAAATTATCTTGTTCAGGGTTTCTATATCCTCATCCCCGCGCTGCTCTTCTTGCTTACCGCTTCAATTACAGGTGCCTTTCTAACAGCGTTTTCGGATCACTTTTTAAATAGAAAGCATATTCTCTTCTGCTACCTGGCTTCTCTGCTCTTAGCCGTTTTCACTTTGTTCTCCATCTCTAAGTATCTTGTGCTTTTATCGCTTGGAATCTCGTATGCACTGTCGCGATTCCTCTGGAAAATTCATATCCTCAATAAGGACATGAACGCGTACGCGATTGCGTTTGCATCCGTATTCACGGGTCTTTTTGTTTTATCGAGCATATTTCTTGTAACCTCGGCATTAACTATTTTGCCGACCCTTCTGATTATCCTATCGAACGGATTCTTTGCTTTAGCCATTGTGAACACATGCACAGATTGGGTCGTTGTTCCCCGTGCGGCGCTTCTTGGCAGAAAGAAAAACATCGGCCGCATCATGCTGCCAACTGCCGCAAACGTCCTAACTGGCATTGCCCTTGGCGTAATTATGCTGTGCACGCAAGAGCACGTCGATTTCCTTTTGGTTGGCTCAATTTGGATACTAGTCGGAATCTTGTCTGCAATCCTCCTATTCACCAATACGCATCTTCGCAAACAAAACCTGCGAGGAGCCTTCCTCTTGCTGGTCATCGGCCTGTTCCTTGCTATTATTATGGGATCTCAACATAAGCTGCTTTGCGTTTTAAGTTCATGCCTTATTCTTTTTGCTACTTTTTTCTTAATCATCAACAACACCCTCAGACATAGCTTTGTTCAAAAAGACAGCGATTTATGCGATGTATACCTATCCGCTTTCCGCATATTTACCAATCCCCTGGGAATGATTTTTGGCCTTGTCGCCTCTTTCTCAATGCTCTCAAATTCGCCAAATCTGCAACTTGTCGGCCTCTGTTTAATGATTATCGCCAGCCTCTTCAGCATTACGGCGATTTTGTTTTCCCTTGGTATATTCGAAAAAGATCGATCTCCCAAACGTTGCGCAGAAAACAACGATAAGAATACAAATGCAAAATGCGACAGCGCACCTGAGCAAAGCATTTCCCCGGATCAACTCGATTCCCCATCGGAGGCAAACGAATCAATAAAAAACGGCGCGGCTGATTCAACGGATACAGATCATTCTTCGCCTCAAAAAGACGAACTATTAAGCGCAGAGGGACCCGAGCGCAAGCCACATAAAATGCTCTTTTTTGACGAAGAAAGCCCCAAAGAGACTGCCGATGAATGGCAAGAAAAAGCGCATCTCACGGCAAAGATCAACGGACTGACGTCTCGACAGGTCGAAATATTCGAAGCGCTTTCACGTGGAAGGAACGCGAGGTACATAGCACAGAGGCTCTATCTTTCTGAGGGAGCCGTGAAAAAGCAGATGTTCACCATCTACAAAAAACTCGATATTCATAAACAACAAGACCTTATAACCATGGTCATGGACGGCAACCTGGAAGAACTCAGAAGAAAGGCGGCAAAAATCGATTTGGCGAACAACCATAAGTAATACCAGAGATGCTTTGATGAATACTGCTGGTTTCAAAAAACCCGCCCCTTTCGCATTAGCATAAGTCCACGAAATGCAAGTCATTGTCGAAAGGGGACAAAATGATTGATTCATTAAGTTACTACATTCGCACTCCACAAAACGAAAACGCCTGTGCAGCCATCGACAAACTGAATGGCGCCAGCGCTACCCCCATTAAAGTCATCATCAAAGGTCCTCACTATTCGGGTAAAAGCGCGCTTGTTCGCGGTGTAGGAGAAGACGCCATAAGAAACGGCGCTGAAATGATGCTGTTTACATGCTCTGGCTTTGATATAGCTATGGCACTTGCCCAAGAAGCTGATGATTCTTTCTTTGAGCGACTCGGAGAAACACCTTCGCTCATCATAGACGATATTGCAGGGCTGAAAAAGGTTGATAAGGGCGACCACCTTTTAAAACTGCTTATCGAAGAACGAAACCGTCTTGGCCTAAGCACCGCAATCACCACTACGGAAGACATCACCGAAGCAGACTTCCCCCTTTCTGCCGAGCCTCTATCAAAATTTGAAATTATAGAGATTCAGCCCATCGACAACAATGGACGAGCTCAGTTCGTAAAAATGGTCGAAAACGCCAAGAGGAAAGAGAACAGTCCCAGGCTGGCCACTGAAACAGTAGACTACATAGCAAATGAATTCGCAAAATCGTTCTTTGATATGGAAGCCGCCACAAGATACTTTATGGAAGACAAAGATTGCGCAAAGTTCACGGAGATAGATATCAACACAGCTCGCAAGCTGTTAGAGAAATAACCAAAAGGCATCCTGAAAGTTAGATTCCTACACGTCGCGTTGAGTCAAACCAACAGCCACGAATCGTCCCGTGATTAAGATCATGCATGATTGATTGCAATACCGAAAACTAAAAGAATGACAGGCAGGAATCTAACCGCTGTCCCCAGTCGCTGACAACGATG
>CAKUOV010000003.1 GCA_934670115.1 uncultured Eggerthellaceae bacterium | reverse complement strand
TCAGCTCAACAGTTTTCAAGACTGCCGCCTTAAGCCACTCGGCCATTCCTCCATCTATGTTTTCGATGGTGCGGCACGCGCGCCAATCGAAGCGGGTACAAGGATACCATATAATTGCCGCTATGAATGATGAAGATTACATGCAGCTTGCAATTGAGGAAGCTCGGCGGGCAGCCAGCCTGGACGAGGTGCCCATTGGTGCGGTGGTGGTGTATAACCCCATCGACAAGGGAACGCGTCGGCCGCTGCTTCCCGAGCCGCGCGTCATTGCGCGCGCGTGCAACCTGCGCGAGACAACGCAGGATCCGGCGGGGCATGCGGAATTTTTGGCTCTGAAGGCTGCCGCGAAGGAGTTGGGCGTGTGGCGTTTGACGGGATGCACCGTGTATGTGACGCTGGAGCCGTGCATTATGTGCGCTGGGCTTATGCATCAAGCACGCATCGATCGGTGCGTTTACGGTACTTCGGATCAGAAAGCGGGCGCGCTTGGCACGCTTTATGCCATGAACGCCGATGAGCGCCTGAACCATAATTATCCTGTTCAAGCGGGTGTTTTGGGGGATGAATGCGCACGGCTGCTCACGGATTATTTTGCAAGCAAGCGCAAAGCTGCCAAACGGAAACAAGCGGCACAGCAAGAATAGCAGGAACGAAACGCGGGGTGCGTAAATGACTTCCGAAAACAATCAAGTAGATCTTATTGGCGAAGCGTACCGAAATGCACGTGCCGAGGGCGTGCAGCTGCGCGCGGGTGGCGCGGGGTACACGAAGCTGGTGGCGCCGGCAAAGGTGAACCTCTATCTGGGCGTGGGTGAAAAGCAAGAGAATGGCTATCATCCCGTGGAAAACGTCATGCACACGCTGCTTGCCCACGACGTGCTGTATATGCGCTGCTTGTCTGCGCAGGCGTTTGCGTATGAGACGGGAATTGCCTTCACCAACACAGAGAAAAGCGAATCCCAGCGCGATTCGAATCTGAAAATTCACTTGACTTGCTCGGGCACAGGTGCGATTGTGCCGCCCGAAATTCCTGCCAGCAAGAACATCGTCTATAAGGCGGTGCGTGCATTTGCCCAGGCCATTAGCAGGAATGAAGATGAAGTCATGGATATTCACCTGGAAAAGCATCTTCCGCATCAGGCGGGGCTGGGCGGCGGTTCGTCCGATGCTGCTGCCGCGCTTGTAGGCGCGACGAAACTGTGGGGAATCGACCCGGCCGATCCGCGCATCGAGGCTGTGGCGAAAACGCTCGGCGCCGATGTTGCGTTTTTTCTGCGCGGCGGCTGCGCCCTGTATAACGGCGTGGGCGAAAATTACGTGCGCAGCTTAACCACGCGAAAGGACCCCGTTGTTTTGATCAAGCCGGAAGGTGGTCTTTCGACGGCTGCGGTGTATCAAGCGTTCGACGAAAATGCAACGCTTCCGAGCGAAGTACTCAAAAGTGCGGTTTCAACTGCGCAAACGGCAGAAGAAGTGCCGCTGTTCAACGGATTGGAAAACGTGGCCGGTCGGCTGGATGCCACGCTGGCGGACATTCGTGCATGGGCGCAGTCTCAACCCGGCGTTGTAAGCGCCATGCTCACGGGAAGCGGATCGTGCACGTTTGCTATTTGCGCTGATTCTGCCGCCGCCTTGAAGGTCACAGCCGCCGCACAGGCGCGGGGTTGGTGGGCAACATCCACGTTCTTCGCGAACATTCGCGCCGCGGTGAGCAAGTAGCTTTCGAGTTTCGTGTTTGGTTTCAAGTAGCGGTACGATTTGTGCTTCGCCGCTCGCTCGGGAAGGCTCCGTATCCCTCCCTCTCGGCGCGCGCCGGAGAGAGAGGGGGGGGGATACGCCCCTTCGCATCTTTGATTGATGATAAGTCCAGCAGCAGCGCGTTTCGTGTCTCTCCGCACGCCAGAGAAAAAACCAGCCGCCTAACGAATGGGCGGCTGGTTGTTCTTAAGGTTGCGCAGGAAATCCTTGATTTTGCGCCACGTGGTATAGACAAATGCCTCGTCGGGGCGATGTTTGTACTGCGGATACTTCTTCAGGAAACTCCAGTTGCAAATGCGAACAACAATGAGCCCGAGCACTGCTGCGGCTAAAAAGCTTCCGAAAATCTCAACGGCAAACGTGTTTTTGTCAAGCACGGTAAGCAGTGTGATAAGCGCCAGCCCTATGCAGAGCACAACGCAGATAACGGTGAAAAAGTCGATGACGATTTGCTTCGCGCGAGCAGAAGGAAAGCGGAATCGCGCGATAAGGTAGATAATAACGGCAAGAATAGCAAGGAAAATCACAAAGGGAACAATGCGTGTCAGGCGAATGAGGAACATAGCGCACCTGATTTCTTTGCTTTGAAAGCCGTTTGAAAAAGCCGCCTAAAATAAAAAAGACGCGTGGCGGAGAGCTGGGGATTTGAACCCCAGATACCCTTATGGGGTATACACGCTTAGCAGGCGTGCTCCTTCGGCCTCTCGGACAGCTCTCCATGACCATGCGTATCCGCAATTTTAGCAAACCAATCGTCAGATTCAAAGACAATTTTTGCGATTTTGAAAAATAGTGCAAATTTCGGAAGCTGAAGGAGGGATTTCCGAACCTTTTCGCGAGCTGATCGCTACCATCTTGCCCTTTTCTCGCGGCTTGCGGCGCGTTTGCTTGGCGCCTTCGGCGGGTTCATGCCAACTTCCTTGCAAGCGTATTCGAACGAAGGATTTGTTCGTTCGGTGGATTTGCTCGCTTTTGTCGTTCCCCTTATCAACGGATAGTATGCCTTTGCCTGTTTCTTGTTGCCTGCGCCCTGTTCGCATGCTATGTATACAGATTGACAAAACAAGGAAGGAAATGGCACGTGGTTGAAGAAAATCCCGGCGAACTCGCAGCTTCCGATGCGGGTGTCAATGTTGCGCTCTGCAACGGCGCTCCCAAAGCCCCTGCCGACACGCTTTGCGGCGCATGCGATTCGGACGCTCAGGCGGCCTGCGGCGGGGATGAGTCTTGCAGCGCGGCTGATAACATTGTGCTTATTGGCATGCCGGGCGCGGGGAAATCGACGCTGGGAGTTGTTTTGGCGAAAATCTTGAACTACGACTTTCTTGATGCCGACCTGGTCATTCAAAACAAGCACGGGAAAACGCTACAGACGCTTATCAACGAGCATGGTCCGCAGGGCTTTCTTGACGTGGAAAATCAGGATTTGCAGGAAATCAATGCGCATCGAACGATTATTGCCACGGGCGGCAGTGCCGTTTACTCCGATCAGGCAATGGAGCATCTGCGAAGCATTGGAACGGTGGTGTATTTGCAAATTTCCTACAAAGAGCTTGCGAATCGTTTGGGTGATCTGCAGGAACGCGGTGTTGTCATGAAGGGCGGCATGGGTATGAGCTTGGCTGACCTTTATGAGGAGCGTCTTCCTTTGTATGAAAAGTGGGCCGAAATCACGGTCGATGTGGAAAAGACGTCCATAACGCAGGCGGCGAAAAAAGTGGTTGCCGCCCTGCATGAGCGCGCATAGGACGCGCGGCGGGAAGTGGAAACCCTGCGACATCCGCATGCCCGGCGCGAAAAACGGGCGGCGGCGCGCAGGTTGGGAGTGCCGTGCGCGTGGCGTAAAGCTTCGCGAGCGTGCGCGCGTATGAGAGAGTTTGGAAGAACGGGACGATGACAGAAGAGAAGATGATGCAGAAAAACGACCCTACGCGTTTGGGCCGTGAAAGAATTGGCAAGCTGCTTGTGGAGTTCGCCATTCCTGCTGTTATTGGCATGGCGTTCAATACGCTGTACAACATTATTGACACCGCATTTTTGCAGCATTCGGTGGGCGATGCGGGCGCTGCGGTGGCAACGTTGGCGTTTCCCGTTATGACGCTGCTTTTGGGACTTGCTCTTTTGGCTGGTCAGGGCGGTAATGCGCTGGCGGCAATTCAAATGGGCGAAGGCAAGATGGATCGCGTAGAGAAGACGTTGGGCAACACCGTTTTCCTGCTGTTGGCGATTGCCGTTCTTGTTGCGATTACTTCCGTCTTCGGTATTGATTTCATTTTGGGAGTCATATCGACCCCTGCTGACCTGCGCGAATCAACGCAGGCCTTCCTCCAGATCATTTGCTGCGGCTTCGTGTTCCAAGCGCTGGGCATGGGCGTGGGCAACTTCCTACGCACGGCGGGTCGTCCGAACCTTGCAATGATTACGCAAGGCGTGGGCACGCTGGCCTGCATTGTTTTGAACTACCTGTTTGTTATGGTGTGGGGTTGGGGCGTTGTTGGCAGTGCTTGGGCAACGGTGTTGGGCCAGGCGTGCGGCATGGTTCCGACCATGGCATACTTCATTTTCGTAAAGACGGCGGCGTTCCGTTTGCGTCTTAAGAACCTGGCGCCGGAGATTCGCCTGATCGGCCGCATTCTGGTTATGGGCATTGCATCGTTTATCACGCAAGTGGGTTCGATGTGCGTGAGCTTGGTCTTTAACATGGTTGTTGCTGAATATGCCCTGGTGGATGGCGTGTCGGTTGATACCGCACTGGCGGCGTTGGGCATTGCCATGAAAGCCACGTCGTTTGCGTTCACGCCCATGCTGGGCATCATGATTGCCGCGCAGCCCATCATCGGCTTCAATTTCGGCGCGAAGCTGTGGAATCGCGTTCTTGCAACGCTGAAGTGGTCTATTATCGCTTGCATGATTGTCGGCTTCATCTTCACGGCGTGCGCGTTCCTTATCCCGGGTCCTATTGTGAGCATTTTCGGCGTGAAGAACGAAGGCTTCGACATTGCGGTTCAGGCGCTGGGCGTTATGTGCATTTTCCTGGGCCCCGTGGGCTTCCAGATTATGGGCTCCAGCTACTTCCAAAGCAGCGGTCAGCCTATCAAGAGTGCCGTTTTGGAGATGACGCGCCAGATCCTGTTCCTGATTCCCATGTACTTATTCCTGCCGCCGGTGTATATGCAACTGCTTGGCTTTACGGGCCTGGAGAGTATTATGGCGTGCTTGCCCACGGCGGACTTCGCGAGCATTTGCGTGACCGTGTTCTTTATGGTGCACGAGGTGCGCAAGGTCCGTAGGTGGCGCGATGATGCCGTTGCGGCGGGAGAGCCCGTTGACCAGCTGCCTGCCGATTTCGCTGCGTTCCCGGGGGCTGCACCTGCGGGTGCGGCATAAACTCTCAACTTCTTTCGATTTTTAGTCAAATGGCGCGCTCGGTTTGGGTGCGCCGTTTGTATTTCCCAGGGGCGCGATTTTCAGGGGAGGGGAAGTGGCTGGTTTTTACCCAGAAGCGCCTTCGACATGACTAAAAATCGACGATTCTTGAGAGTTTTTCCCTTGAATTTTCGTCTGGGGGAATTTAGTGGCGTCCATCTATCGCTAATACGGGGTACAATGCAGTCGGGAGAAATCTAAAGACGCAGACAGAAGGGGAGACGTCATGCAGCTTGATGATATCGAAGTGATTTTGACTGTTGCCGAGACGCGCAGTTTATCGCAGGCGGCTGAGCGTTTGTATATGTCGCGCCCAGGGCTTTCGCAGCGCTTGACTAATGTTGAGCAGCGATACGGAACGCAATTGTTTAATCGCACGTCGTCGGGTGTTTCTCCCACCACGGCGGGCGCTATCGTTATAAAGTTTGCGAAGAAGATCCAAAAATTTGAAAATGCCATGGCGTCGGAGCTTGCTGCGGTGGACGAGCATTTTGATTCGACTATCGAAGTTGGCATGAGCTTGAACGACGGCGTTGAGCTTTTGCCCCGTTTGGTGAAGAAGTTCCACGATATTCACCCTGAAGCGATGGTTCATTTGGACGCGGGCTATGAGCCCGAGCTTATTTCGAAACTGAAAAGCGGAAAGCTCGATTTTGCCCTATTGGAGAATCAGCCCATCGAGGACGAAATATCGCGTGAAACCTTGGGGTACAAAAAGCTTTGCTTTGTTGCACCCATGAAAGCGCCTTATGATTGCACGCCGCAGCCTGTGCCCATAAGCAAGCTTTTGCAGTGGCCCATGATCATTTACGAATGGAATTCGGGGCGCCATATGGTGGGGAACAGGCATTTTCGTGAGCGCTACGGCATTTCGCTGTCCGATCACAACATGGTTGCGCGCTTCGATACCCATGAGGCAATGATCAATGGCGTGCGCGCAGGTCTTGGCTGGGGGACGGTTCCTGAATGCATTATGGAGCGCTACAAGCACGATGCCGGGCTGTTGTGGTTCGAGGTTGATACCGATCCTATGCTGTATCCTGTTGACGTTTCGTGGCATACCGACCATGTGATTTCTCCCTTGGCGTTGGAGTTCAAAGATTTTGTGCGGGAGAATCTTCCGTCGGGCTATTTTAAATGATAGTGAGGTAATTGCTTGTTGGTCTGAACGTTTGCTTCGTGCCTCAATAGTGTGCTGCTTCGCTGCATCCCTTCGGGGGTGCAGCTTTTTCTTGCAGATAGGGGCGGTGTTCTGTTCAGGTAGAAAAACTTATCAGCTGCATAAGCTAATTCTGACAGCCATTTCTATGAAGACTCTTCTCCGGCGCTCTTAATGCGACTATTGTTTTATCCAGCAAGAACGAGCGCCGCAAACCCCCTGCAGACAGCTCGGTTCGCTTTGCACGGGTGGAATGCGCAGCCCGTCCGTGCAAAGCGAACAATCTTCGATTCTTACATATTCTTCCTTCTAGGATGCGCCGCTTCCCCTCCTCCCCCTCTCTTCGCGGCGCATCCTCTTTTTGTCCCCGCTTGCAATTTTTTGTCTTTCGAAACGGCTCTCTCAAGGCGTGCTAAAGCAGTCGTTCGCGGTAAACGGCTGCTTTTCGCATACAGACGGTACCGAATCGGCTGCAAGCGGCAGTTGCGCTGAAAACGCCGCAATCTTCATCGAATCCTTCTTTTGCTGTAAAGCAACCTTTACTGCCGCTGCAAAGTTAACTTTCCATGTAAAAAATCGTTTCAGCCGCGGAAGCCAATCACTGCGCCCAAACGGCCTTGAACCGTTTTCACGTCGGGTCCTGCGGCGTAATTTATATGCGACAAACCACGGTGCCTCTCTAGGGACGAGGATTATCGCCGTGGATGGCAAACTAAATCTTGGCAAACGTGCGAACTTGCGCATTCGCACCGCGCCAGGCAATCGGAGAGAGAGGTGAACTGATGGATAAGCAAGAGCTGATTGAAGAAAGCCGCAAGCGTCACGATAGCGATCGCATCTTCTACACGTCGTGCCCCGCAAATGGTTGCTGGGACTCTGCGTGCGTTTTGCGTTGCCACGTGAAAGACGGCAAAATCATTGCAATCGAGCCCGACGATTCCGTCAACAAGAACAGCAGCCGCGAGGATTGTGGCTGGGAGAACATCTGGAAGGGCCAGGTGCAGGCTCGTCCGTGCGCCATGGGCCACTCCTGGAAAAAAGAGCTCTATGCCGAGACGCGCCTTCTTCATCCCATGAAGCGCGTGGGTGAAAAAGGTGCTGGCAAAGGCTATTTCGTGCAGATTAGCTGGGAAGAGGCGCTGGACACCATCGCCGACAAGATGAAGGAGATCAAGGAAAAGTACGGCCCCTACGGCATCTTCCATTCCCAGTACCCGAGCTTTGAGAAGAACGGCTTCCCGCTGGCTCCGTGGTGGAACGCCGGCTTCGGCGCATGGGGCGAGCATTCCTGCTCCGGCCATGCGGCGGGCGAGATGTTCCATATTGGCGTGAACATGCCCATGTGCGCCAAGGGCATCGACGACAACCTGCCCGGTTTCGAAGCATCCGACCTGTTCAACTCCAAGTTGCTGGTTATGTGGGGCATGGATCCCGTTGTTGCTTGGTATGGCCAGACCTCCTACTACATGCAGCTTGCCCACGAATACGGCTGCAAGACGATCGTCATCGATCCGCGCTACACGCAATCCGCTGAGCTTCTTGCCGACCAGTGGATCCCCATTCGTCCCGGTACCGACCTTGCCATGATGCTGGCCGTGGCCCAGGTGCTCTACGAAGAGGACCTCTACGACCACGAATTCGTTGACCAGTGGGTCGAAAAGGACGGCTTCGAGCAGTGGCGCGCCTACTGCATGGGCGAGGGTGACGACGGCATCAAGAAGACGCCTGAGTGGGCCGCTCCCATCTGCGCTGTTCCCGCCGAGACCATCCGCGAGTTCGCCCGCCTGTACGGCACCACCAAGCCCGTTCACCTGCAGTATTTCTACTCTTGCGCCAAGCGCCACCTGGGCGACTACTCCGCTGCGGCTGCGATGCTTTTGCAGGCCATGACCGGTAACATCGCCATTGCTGGCGGCTGCCAGACCGGTGCCTGCCTGCCCACTCCGGGCCGCATCATGACCCCGCATGCTGATTGGCAGCGCAATCCGGGCGATTACAAGGTACCCGTGCTCTTCAACAACAACTGCCTGACCGAGATCCTGGCCACGCAGAAGGACTTCTGGGACGGCAAGATTTCTGAAGACACGTTCCGTCATCAGATCGGCTCGCCCGATGACGAGGCGCCGCTGCCCAACGTCCAGATGATCATCTTCGAGAACAACTACGCCAACAACCACTCCAACGTGAACAAGCGTTTTGGCGGCATGGCTTCCACCGAGTTCAACTGGGGCTTCCAGTGGCACATCAACCAGCCCACCGCCGAGCTGTGCGACATCATCCTGCCTGCTCCCGTATGGCAGTTCGAGGGCATGGACGAGTACATGTACGGCCACCAGCGCTTCGTCTCCGGTCCCAACGGCATGCGCAACTACTTCACGTTCTGCGGTCGCGGCGCCGATTTCCCGGGCGAGGTTCGCTCCAAGGAATGGGTGTGGACCGAAATCGCAAAGCGCTTGGGCGTGGCCGAGCAGTACAACCCGCGCATGCTTGACGTTGACGCCGAGCACTGGGTGGACGCTCAAGAGGCCGTCTACAAAGAGGCCATTGAGCAGTGGGCCGCCAACGAGCGCTACATGCAGTATCTGGGCTTCACTGAGCCGGTGACCTATGAGTATATGTGCGAGCATCCCGTGGTGCGCATCGATACCGTTGCCCCCTACCACGCCTTCAAGAAGCAGATGGACGCGGGCGTGAGCCCCTTCCACACCCCCTCGGGCAAGGTAGAGTTCGTTTCCAACTTTGTGAAGAACAACGACATGACCAAGACTCGTTGGCGTGGACAGTTCGATCCCATGCCCGTGTGGCATCCCAGCTACCTGGAAAGCGACATCGGCCATGCGTCCAACGACGGCTTCTACAACCCGAAGGTGGACAAGTATCCGCTGTCTTTGGTTTCTCCCGTCTCCGTCTACCGCCAGCACTCCAGCAACGACAACAACCCGCTCATGCGCGAGGACTGCTATCGCCACGGCGTGTGGATTTCCGCCGTTGACGCTCAGGCGCGCGGCATCAAAGACGGCGATTTGTGCCGCGTGTACAGCGATCGCGGCGAGGCGATGATGGCGGCTTACGTGACCAGCCGCATGATGCCCGGCACCGCGGCCATCCATCACGGCGCATGGTTCCAGACTAACGGCGAGCAGGCCGAGATGAACCAGTTCGGCCAGGACATGCGTGGCACGCCCAACATTCTGCTCGATGACGCGCACCTGCCGCACATCTTGGGTGCTTTGATTATTGCCGGCCTGGTCAACGTTGAGAAAGTCGCTGATGGCGATGTCGAAGGCTTCGGTTCCGAGGCTCAGCGTGGCGGCATGCGCGGCGCGCGCGTTGCCCTGAAGGTTCGCCAGGCTCTGGGCGAGAAGGAGATGTAAGTCATGACGCAGTATGGTTTTTTCTTTGACATGAATCGCTGCTACGCCTGCCAGGCGTGCAGCATTGCCTGCAAGGACTGGAATGGCATTGAGCCCGGCGCAGAGAAGTGGATGACCGTCTACGAATGGGAAGAGGGAACGTTTCCTCTGACCCGCCTGCACGCCTTGGCGTTCTCCTGCGGCCATTGCGAGAATCCCTCCTGCATGGCAGCTTGCGAAAACGGCGCCATCTACAAGGACGAGGAGTTCGGCGCTGTATTGGTTGACCAGGATAAATGCACGGGCTGCCGCAAATGCTACGATGCGTGCCCTTATGGTTCTCCCAAGTTCGCAAGCGACGAGCTGGGCACCAAGATGAGCAAATGCACCATGTGCGTTGACCGCCTGTCTGATGGCCTGGCTCCTGTTTGCACGCTGAGCTGCCCGCTGCGCGCCATGGACTTCGGTCCGCTGGACGAGCTTATTGCCAAGTACGGCGACGTTCGCTACTGCCTGGGCATGCCTGATCCGTCGGTCACCAAGCCGGCGACTCTGATCTGGAATCCGCGCGAGAAGACACCGCTTCTTCCGTACGATGTGAATGAGGCCATTGCCTTGAACCAACAGCGCGGCGACATGGGCACCATGTTCGAGAGCCCGAGTGATTTGACCTCGTTTGACCAGGGCACGATCTACCGCGACGAGCTGCGCATGAAGCACGAGTCGAATGCCGAGCTCATGCGCGCAACGCGCAACGACATGGCGTAATCGCGCTTGCCGTTTGCGAGCTTTGTTCTTGTTCTCAAGGGGAGCCTTCCCGCCGGTTGGCTCCCTGGGGATTCCCTTCCAAAGCATGCGAGATTCTGCACGTTTCGGAAGGGAGATAAAAATAGAGGATAAGGCGTCTGCGCTCCAGGTATAATCGCGAACGCGATTTCTGGGGGTCCGGGTTGCCTTATCGGGTTTACCTTTGAAAGGGGAATTTGATGGAAGTTATAGGCGTTATCGGCATTGTTGTCGGTCTCGTTATTTTCGTCATTGCATCCATGAAGGGTTGGAATGTTCTGATCACCTCCCTTATCACGGCTGCAATCATCGCACTGACCAATGGCATGGATCTTGCATCCGCGATGGTCGGCGGCGACAAATCGTATGTTACGGGCATGGCCGGCTTCGTTCAGAAGAACTTGCTGGTGTTCATGGGCGGCGCTATCATCGGCGAGTTCATGGATAAGTCCGGTGCTGCAAAGTCCATCGCGAATGCGATCATGGGCTCGCTGGGTAAGAAGGGTCCCTTCTTCATCCTTCTGGGCATTGCCCTGGTGGGTGCCATTCTGACCTACGCGGGCGTCTCCATGTTCGTTGCTATGTTCGCGCTTATTCCGTTGGCGCGTCCGCTGTTCAAGGAATCTAACACGCCGTGGCATCTGTTCTGCGCTGCATGGTCGCTGGGTGCCTGCTCCTTTACCATGGCCATGATTCCGGGCGTTCCCGCTGTTGCATGGATCAATGCCGCTAACGGCTGCGGCGTTTCCATGACGGCTGCTCCCATTCTGGGCATCGTGGGCTCCATCATTGCGATCGTCGTTTCCTGCTGCTACATGAAGTTCGCCCTGAAGCGCTGCGAGGCCAAGGGTGAAGGCTACCTGCCCACCGGTGGCGAGGACAATGTTGAAGCCGCAGTCGAAGAGGACAAGAAGATTCCTTCTCTGGGTCTTTCCTTGCTGCCGCTTATCGCCCTGATTGCAATCATCATCATCGGCTCCCAGTTCGGCGTGAAGAACGTCGTGTACATCGGCATGGTCGTATCTGTTGTGCTGTGCATCGCTTGCTTCTTCAAGTATCTGCCCTCCGTGCGCGACACGCTGGGTAAGGGCGCTGTGAATGCACTGGGTCCCGCAGTGTTCACCTCTGCCGCCGTTGGCGTTGGTACGGTTGCAGCTGCCTCCGTTGGCTTCACCGTTATCTACGAGGCAATCTTCAACATGCCTGGTGGCACGTATGTTTCCGCCGCTACGATGGCTGCTGCTCTGGGCGGCATCATGGGTTCTGGCTCGGGTGCTGTTGGCATTATCGCTGGCAACTTCTTGGATCCGTATCTGGCTACGGGCGTTGATCCCGCGGCGTTGGCCAAGATCATCGCGACCTCCGCGACTATCGGCGGCGCGCTGCCGAACTCCGGCGCTATGTTCGGCATGATGGCCGCCATGGGTCTGAACCACGGCAACTCTTACAAGCACATTGCCGCTATCTCCATTGGCGCAGGCTTGTGCTCTTTGATTGTCATGATCGTCCTGGCGAATATCGGAATCGCCTAAACCTTGGTTTTTAGCGAAGGGCCTCGTGCGGCGGCGCGAGGCCCTTTCCATAGCGGATTGCTGTTTCGTTTTGATCAAAAGGGGAGAGTTTTACCATGTCGGAGGAACAGAAGGGCAGCTTGACCGAACAGGTCTCCCTGTTCGAAAAGGTGCCCGAAGAGAAGAAGCTTGGGTGGGGCGGAATCGCCTCCATCCTATCGGGCGTCGTCTCCAGCCTGACGAAGCTCATGGGTGGCGGCATTGTGGCTTTCTACGCTGGCTGCTATGCCGGTTTGGGCGCCGCGGCCATCATGTTCGTGCTCAGCGTCGTTCTGACTTCGCTCATCGGGCGCATTTCGTTTCGCGAGGGTCTGCCCAGCAACGTGACCTCGCGCCTGTACGTGTTCGGCACGAAGGGCTCGGCGCTTGATTCTTGCATCTGGATTTTTCTTTTGGTAGGCACGCTTGCTATCGGCACGGTGCAGCTGGGCAACGCTATCATCTACTTTTTTGGTTGGGAGGGCGAGCTGCAAAAGCACCTGCTGTTCATCGCCATCTCCGCGTGTTGGGTGCTCATGGCCCTTTTTGGTATGAAGTTCATCGCGCGCTTCAACACGCTGTTCGTTGGCCTTCTGTTCGCGGCGCTTGCTATTGTGACGGTGCAGGTCGCCATGGACGGCCATCTGGCGGATGCGCTGACTCACGGTGTTATGGTGCCCGAGACCTCTGCGCTCGATGGCTTCGCCTATGCCGTCAACTACTCCATTATGACATCGGGTCTCATGGCGCTTTTCTCGTCTGATTTCACGCGCTTTGTGAAGAAGGAGGGCGACATAAACGTTATTGCCGTTGTGGGCAGCCTTTTCGCGGTGTTGACGTACGTGTTCGGCGCGATTTTGGCCTACTACGGATACGATGTGTCCTACCAGTACTTCCTGGCACAGGGGCTCGATCCCGCCTCCGCATCGCGCGCGGCCATTACTAACCCCGGTATCACATTTGTGTTGTCTCTTGGCATGGCGGGCATGATCATCATCTGCCTGTCGCAGCTCAAGGTGGAAACATCGAACTCCATCAGCTCGTCGAATGCCATGTCCAACCTGTTCAACAGCCTGTTCGGCATTACGCTGAAATGGCCCGTGGCCGTTGTCCTGACAAACGCCATCGGCTTGATCTTTATCTTCGGCAATATTTTGGATAAGGTGAATTCCTTCATGTCGATGGGTTCGATTTTGACGATGAGCTGGGGATTCCTGTTAATCACCGACTACTATATCGTGCGCGGGCGCATGCATATCGGCTCGAAAGGCATCGTTTCCCTGAAATACATCCCCGCGGTGAACTGGCGCGGCATAGTCACGATCGCGATTTCTGCGGTTGTGGGGTGCTTCGTGTACTTCAACGGCATCGTAAGCGTGCCCGTTCTAGTGGTGGCTCCCCTGACCATGGGAATGTATATCCTGCTCAGCCTGCTATTCAAGAAGCAGGCTCTGGCGAAGGATACCGCCATGCGAGATGCGGAACTTGCCGATCCAGAGCTTGCTGCCGCAGCGCTGGCTCGCCAGGAGCGCTGGGGAAAGTAGCGGTTTTCTTTTTATGCGCTGCAACTTCCTGCGTTTCTAGCGTGGCTTTTGTTTTTGGTTCCTGACGTTGGAGTGGCTCTGGTTTTGAAATCGTGCTTTGGCTTGGCAAGGGTTCAAGGAATGGTTGGCTGTTAAACCAAGGGACTATTGATTTGTGCTGATTCGTTGGCACTTAGAAGAAAAAATCGACGCAACTCTCAATTTCTTTCGATTTTTAGTCAAATGGCGCGCTCGGATTGAGACATTCCGGGTGTGCCATTTTTTTTCGCATCGTAAGGGTTATCCCGCTTGAAAATGCGTATACTTCCGAAACTGTTCCTACGTAAACAATCCGCAGTCAATAGAGCGCAGAAGGATAACAACCATGCTTACTACTCGTAAATCGTTCGGTCAGAAGTCATCTCGTGTGGTTTACCAGCAGAAATGCCGGCTGGGCCATCGGAAGGTCACGTTTTGCGTGGCTGGTGTCTTTGCTGCCGTTTGTCTGCTACTGGGCGCGGGGTCGTTGACTTCACCCGCTTATGCCGCTGCTGATTCTTCGTCGAGCATGCAGTTTTCCTCGCTAGCTGTGTCCGCTGATTCTGCCGCGGGTTCCGCGTTGAGCGCGCCGGTCCCTTCGCAGGCTTTCTACGATGTTTTCGGACGTTCGCAAAAGCCCAAAGCTCCCGTTGTTCGCTACGTTCCCAACAGCGATGGAAGCGTTACGATCTCATGGACGGAATCGCCGCTTATTAGCTCGGATCCCAGCAAAGATCAGCGTACCTACACGCTGTACTTGTATCGCGGCGATAAGAGCGGAGACTTGTCGCCTATTTATACGCAAGCATTTATTCCGATCTTGGAGAAGCGCCTTACCACCGACTGGCTTTTGATTCCCGGCAAGCGTTACACGGTGATTGTTGCGGCGGTGAACGACGCTCTTTCCAGCGATGATCCGAATGCGTCTACGGAGTCCGAGCCGGTTTCGTTTACGTGCCCTTCGTCTTCGCCATATCCAGTGGGAGACGTCAATGGTAACGGCGTGGTGAATGCCGTTGACGCGCAGATTGCTTACGACATTGCCATGCGCGCTATTGGCGAAAGCGCTCCAGAGTATGCAGACCTTTGCCAGCGTGCAGACGTTACGGGCGACGGGAAAATTGACGCGAACGATTCGTTTGCTATTCAATACATAGCCCTGCGTGGGTAGGGTATCGTAGGGTACCGGGCTTAGAAGAAAAAATCGGTATAAACTCTCAATTTCTTTCGATTTTTAGTCAAATGGCGCACTCGGATTGAGACATTCCGGGTGCGCCATTTGCATTTTCCCAGGTCGTGGTTTGTGAAGGATGAGAAGTGACTGGTTTTTCGTACGAAATTGCCTTCGGCTTGACTAAAAATCGACGATTCTTGAGAGTTTCTTCCTGAATTTTTGTCTAGAAGTTTGACGGGGTGGTGCGATTCGCGTGCCGCGTCTCTTCTGTCGCTTTTGAGGGGTTGCACAGTTTGCAAAGGTGCTCTCCCGTTCCCTCAAGGCATTCCAAGTCCACCTTGTCGAAAAAATCGCTCTAAAACGCACAAATCGACGGTACGGGGCAGGTGGAAAGGGGCTCGATGTGCTTGAAGTCGTCAAAGGATCCTTGCGACCTGGGCTTTTGCTGAGTGTGATGGGATCGAAGTGTCTCAAGATGCCTTATCTGCGTCTGAGATATGCCCCGTACCGTTAATCTGAGCGTTTTTACGCCCGTTTTCTGACAAGTTGCCCTCGATTCGATGTTTGCTGGGGGAATCGTCCAGGCATCACGTTGAAGCTGGACACCCTCCACGCGATTCGATGGCTGCTGGGAGAAGTGAGTCGATTCGGGGTTAACTGGTAGTAATTCAACATTGAACGGTTTTTGCTGGAAAAAGCTATACATTTCCGAGAATTATTCTTGACTAAAAATAATAAACGAATATTATATGTGTCAAGAGGAAAGACCCCCCTCTTTCCTTCTTCTCTCTCCTCTTTACTTTATGTCTTGTCGAAAGCCGCCGTCCCAGGCGGCTTTCGACATTTCAGGGCTTTTTTGAATGGAATATAGTCGCGCAGATGTACCGGCGCGGCGGGGGTGCGGCGGGAGGCGTGGGAAAAAGGGACGCGCAAAGTTATCAGCCGATTGACGTATCTGCCAATTTGCAAACGTTCCCATACTGCCTTTTCCGTAGCGTGCTACTATGAAAAGCACTTATGGTAGTTCATCTTTTTGAAAGGAACGCTCATGGATAAAGTGCTGGAATTTTTGAAGAAGAACCCTACGTATTTCTTGGCGACGTGCGACGGCGATCAGCCCGAATCGCGTCCGTTTGGAACTATCGCCAAGTTCGAAGACAAGCTTTACATTCAAACAGGCCGTTCGAAGAACGTGTTCAAGCAAATCGAGGCGAACCCCAAAATCAACATTTGCGGCTGGGACCCCGAGGCGGGTGCATGGCTGCGCATCGATGCTACGGCCGTGATTGACGATCGCGATGAAGCAAGCGAAGCCGTGCTCAGCGAGTATCCGAACCTGCGCGCCATGTATGCGCCGGGCGACGGCAATTGCGTGGTGTTTTATCTGAAAGACGCTACCGCTCGCTTCTGCAGCTTCACGGCTCCCGAAGAAGTGCATACGTTCTGATCAACGCGTCCGCTCCGTACGCCGCTGCGCGCCTGCGTGGTGGCGTACGTGCCTTCGCCTACACGCGCGTTCCCGTGCGTCTTTGCGCCCGCACTTGCACCAACGCGCATGCCTTCGCGTGCCTTCGAGCGCGGAGCGTAGCGCAGGTACGTGCCCACAACAATCAAAGCGCACACGGCAGCCGCAGCTGTCAGGATCTCGTACGAAATCACGTATGAATGGCACAGGTCCATAAGCGGTCCTGGCACCATGCTAAACAGAAAGCCGCCCATAACGTAGGCAATCTGCAGGTTCTTCACCGTTGACGTCAAGCGATCGGGCGTGGAAAGCTCAATGGACCACAGCGAAATACCCACTGAACCCAGCGTTACGCCGGAACCGAAAAGCACGGCCGCCAAGAACGGAAAAACGGGATTCAGGCTGCTCAGGCACGCAAAAACAAGGCCTGCGAACATAACGGCGAACAAGATGATGGTGCCGCGAATCGTTCCGATAAGGTCAAACAGAAAACCGCTGGCAAACTTGCCAACGGTCAGCGCCAGACCCATAAGCGCAATGATTGTTGCAGCATTCAGCGTGCTGATGCCTTCCGACGTAAGCAAAATGGAGAAGTAGTTTGACGCATCGATGGCAACAGCGCCCAGAAGTGCGCATCCCACAATCAGAATGGCCATGGCCGGCTTAGGCAGCGGCTCTTTTCGCGGGTTATGCTCCGATGCTTTTGCGGCACCAGCGGCTCCTTCCTTGTGGTAGGGTGCAAGTCCCATTTCGGCGGGATCGTCGCGCAGCAGTGCGAAAATCACGGCGCCCAACGCAAGGGCAACCAGCGCTTCGAACCTGAAACCCCAGCTCAACGAAATGTTCTCGATAATGCGTGCCACAATAGGAGAAAGCAAAAGCGATGACAGGCCGCTTCCCATGGTTGCAATGCCCACGGCGGTTCCCACGCCTGTGGCAAACCAGCGGCGCGTGATAAGCGTGACCACTACCATGCCGCCCAGTCCGTAGCCAATGCCAGCAAAAAATGCGCCCGCGAAATATTCCGTCATAGTGTTGGCCAGGGAAAACAGGAAAAATCCCACGCTCGTGAACACCGTTGCAAGAGCGGCTCCGCGGCGCGCGCCCAAGGCGTTCACGTAGCGATCAACGAAGAACATGCACGAGAACGAAACAAGCGTGCGTGCCGCTAAAACAAGCGAGCCGCCAGTGTTTCCCACGGCAGGCTCGGCAGCTAGATATGGTTGGAAAACGTTAAACGACGTACTCGGAAGCCCCACGTTCACGAAAAAGATCAAAAAACAGCAGAGGCATATAAGGCGTTCATAATGGTTTTTCATGATTCGATTAATTTCAAGCTCGCTTTTCGTCTCTCGGCGGTGTCCCGTGTTTGCGCAAGAGCGTGCAGCGTTTCGCATGTGTTGCGTTCAGATGTGCGGCGGCGTCGTCAAGTTAGTTTTTTCCCTACTGTAAACATTCTGCCACTCATTCTGCCGTAAACTTTGCAAGCGGGTAAAATACCGCGCAAACAAGCGTTATGACACAATTGCGACACATTTTGGGCATAAATCGGGCACATTTCGCGCCGTAGTGGTGCAGTGTGGCGAAGGGTCCGGTGCTGTGCGACGAGCCGCCTGGAACAGGGGACGGAGGTTTGTTCCACGTGCTGGCGCGAAAGCGCGGGGCGCACAGCGAAGCGTCCGGCGTTGCGCGACGGGCTGGGGCGAAGCGTTTCGATGAGGCTCGGCATCGTGAGGCCACCCGGGGCGCGGCGTGAAGCGAAGGGTCCAGCGTTGCGAGGCCACCCGGAGCGCGGCGGCAAGACCGCAGGCGTGTGACCTGGGGCGCACCGTCATCGCGAGCGATGCAAGCGAAAACGAAAGAGAAGGATGACTGCGTGAACATCATTGACCAGGTGAAAGACACCATAACTCAGCGAGGCCTTGCTACGCTCGAAACGCCGGTGCTTTTGATGGTGTCGGGCGGGTCGGATTCGACTGCTCTTGCTTATATTGCCTATGAGCTGCGCAAACAGCAGGCAATTGGTCCTTTGGCCATGCTTCACGTGAACCATATGCTGCGCGGCGAAAACTCCGATGCCGATGCTGAATTCGTGGCGAACCTTGCGCAACTGCTTGAAATTCCCCTGTTCGCAGCGCAGGTTGACGTCGCGCGACTTGTTCAGGAAGAAGCTGGCAACACGGAGGCCATCGCGCGCCGTGAGCGCTACGCGCTTGCCGCCGATGCGCTGCAGAGCTTGTGCGCCCATGTGGGTGCGCCTTTGTCGCAAGGCCGCGTTTTCACGGCGCACACGCAAGATGATCGCGTGGAAACGTTCTACATGCGTTCCATTGTGGGCACAGGCCCCGGGGGCTTTCGTTCCATGACGTACCGAAACGGATGCATCTGCCGGCCTCTTCTTGATGAGAGCCGCCAGAATCTGCGCGATTATCTTATGGTGCGTTGCGATAGCGGTCAGTCCGTTTGCGCTGATGAATGCGGTAATTTGTGGCGCGAAGACGAAACGAATGAGTGCCTGGACTACTTCCGCAACTATGTGCGTCAGGAAATCGTGCCGCGCGCGGTGGAGAAGAACCCCAAGCTGCTCGTTACCTTGTGCCGCACAATGAATCTTATCGCAGATGAAGATGACTACCTGTCCCAGTGCGCTGATACACTGTATGAAGAGCATGTTGCCTGGTTGAGCGCTCTGCCGGGGCGCGACCCGGAATACGATGCAGGTTGTGTTTTGTCCCCTTCGCTGGGGCAAGAGGCGCCCGTGATGCAGCGTCGTGTTGTGATGCGCGTGCTGCAAGACATGCTCGGATTCGACGAACGCGTGGAAACAGCATCGGTCCAAGCGGTTTGTCAAGCGTATGACCAGGGAAAACCCATGAGCGGATACGTCACAAACATTCAGGGTGACTTAGCGGTGAGCGCGAATAAGCAAGGTGTTCGCCTTGAGCCGATGAGCGCGTTTCGTGCTCGTCGGAAAAGGGGATAAGCGAAAAGCACAAGAAGCAAGTGCACGGCGCAAGCGAAATGATACGTGCGAAGCGCAAGAGGGAGCGCTCGGAAACACGAAGCACGAAGCAAAATGCAATGCGCCCGCAAGAGCGAAAAGCGTAAAGCAAAGAGAAAGGGCTTAGCATGGAAATCGAAGAGGTTATCGAAAGCGTTGGGTTTGACTGCGTTGGTTCGTGCCCGACCGACGGCCTGCAAGTGCGCGAAGAAGTGCGCGACATGTGCGCCGCTGGCCGCTGCCAGATTTACGGCCATTCGTGGGCATGCCCCCCGAACTGCGGCGACCTGGATTATTTCGACAAGTTCATCCATGAAAAGAAGACGTGCTACGTGGTGCAAACGGTGGGCGAGCTGGAAGACGACTTCGATATTGAAACCATGATGGAAGCCGAGCAGCAGCAAAAGGAACGTGTGCTTGAGCTGCATAAACTGCTCAGCGAGAGCTTCCCCGCGGCGCGCGTTTTGTCATCGGGCACCTGTACGCTGTGCAAGCCGTGCGCATATCCCGATGAGCCGTGCCGCTTCCCCGATCGCGCTATGGTGTCCATGGAGGCAGCCGGTCTGGTGGTAAGCGACGTGTGCACGCAGGCGGGCATTCCGTACAACCACGGCAAGCAGACCATCGCATATTCGAGCTGCGTTTTGATTTAGCGGATCTATCAGGTAAAACGTAGGAAAGAACAAGGTACAAGGCAGTGGAAGAGCGTAATTTGCATGACGAAGGGACTCGTTCGAAGGATTGCGTGAGCGGGGGCACGTGTGAATCCGCGTTACCTGTTTTCGACGTGATTCTTGCCAGCTCCAGCCCGCGTCGCAAACAGCTGCTTGAGCAGGCGGGCGTGGCTTTCACGGTCTTGAGCGCCGACGTTGACGAGTCGCTTGAGCCCGATGACCTGGCCCAGCCCGACCAAGCGTGCCGCAAGCTGGCTGAACGTAAAGCGCAGGCGGTAGTGCAGCAAGTTCTTTCCGACCCCGATTATACGGGCTCGTTTGTGGTGCTGGGTTCTGACACTATGGTGGTGTGTGATGGCGAAATCTTCGGCAAACCCGCAGATGAAGCCGATGCAACGCGCATGCTATCCCGTTTGGCGGGGCGCTCGCACGAGGTCATGACGTCGGTTTCCTTGTGGATGGTCATGGCGCCCGCCGATCAAGATCTGTCGCTGGGGTTCCGGTCGTTCGTGGACACGAGCATTGTTACGTTTAAAGACCTGACCAGCAAAGACATTGCTGAATACCTGGCGGAAGGCGAATCGTTCGATAAGGCGGGTGCTTACGCTATCCAAGGCGCCGGCGCTCGCTTGGTCGAACGCGTTCACGGCAGCATGGACACGGTGATTGGCCTGCCGGTGGAGCGGCTGATACGCGAATACGGTGACATTCTGCTTCCAACTGCTCCGTAATGCCGCTGCTGCGCGTGCGAGCTGGTATCATGGAGGGTCGAAAAAATGTTTCCGGCGCGCCTTCCTGACGCGCGCTGACCCGAAACGCGAAAAATCGCAGGAAACCGAAAACGCACGGGGCTGAAAGGAGCCGAAAGGGGCACGCATGAACAATTCGCGACTCATCCTGAATAAATACCTGCCCCTCAAAGAAATCGGCTCAGGCGGTTTCGGCACGGTCTTTGTCTGCAAAGACATGCTGATGCAGCGCCTGGTGGCCATCAAGAAAATCGAACTCACCGAGCTTGACGCGCAGCGGGCGCGCTGGGTGCGCGACGACATGAATCGCGATGCCCAGGTAGATGCGCTGAATGCGTTCGAAACAGGTCACACTACCATTAATTTGCTTACGCCGGGCGAAGAAGATTCGCTGGCCGATTCGCTGGAACGCCGCTATTTGGCGAACGTGCCCGGCCTGGACGAAGCACGCATGGCGGCGGCGCTTTCCGACCCCTCCATTGTGGCCATCTACGATTGCCAGATTGCCGGAAACGTGGTGTATCTGGTCATGGAATACGTGGAGGGCGCCACGCTCACGCAAGTTTTGGCTGATCACAACGATGAAATCACGTTGGATGTGGTGTCGGCCGTGTTCGAAAGCGTGTCGCGCGCGCTGGAGGTAGCACATGAAAACGGCGTGCTGCATTTCGACATAAAGCCTGATAACGTGCTTATCGATGCGCAGGGAAACGTGAAAGTGACCGATTTTGGCCTGGCGACGTTGAGCGATGCGCAAGGCGAAGGGACCGCAGCGGCGGGCACTATTGGCTACATGCCGCTTGAGCAAATGCGGCAGGAGCCGCTTGATGCGCGTACCGATGAATGGGCGTTGGCGAGCATTGTTTACGAGATGCTGGTGGGCGAGAATCCGTTTTTGGCGCCTACGCTTGATCAGGCGCTGAACAGCATTGATGGCGCGGAGCTCACGTTGCCGTCGCGCTGTTGGGGCGATTTACCCGATGAAGTTGATGACGTTTTGTTCAAGGCTCTCGATCCGCAAAAAGAGGACCGCTACGAGTCGGTGGCAGAATTCGCCGATGAGCTTATGCCGCTTTTGGGCGATGCCGACCTGGGTCGATGCGAGCTTGCGGCGCTTGTGCAAGGCAAAGACCCCGATGAAGCAGCCGATGAGTACGCGGAAGGCGACGCCACGGGTGGCGATCGTGCAGGTGCCAGCGAAGGCTTTGCCGCGGCGTCGAACGCGGCGGGAGCATTCCTTGCTCGCTTGCGTGAAGGCTTCTCCGATTTCCAAAAGTCGCTTGCTGCGCGCGTTTTCGCAGCGGTTGGTTCGGGGTTCATAGCCGCTTTAGGTGCTTGGAATATTTCGCAGATTTCGGGGCTTAATAATCCGCTGTTCTGGGCTTTTGTGCTGGGGTGTGCGGCGCTGGGCGCGGTCATTCCACATGCGGGCGCATTGGCGAGCTTTATTGTTTTGTCGGGCGCGCTGTTGGCGTGCGGCGCATATGTGCCGGGCATTTTGTTGCTTGCTGCAACGGGCGCGTGGTGGTTCGTGGGACGGCAGGGCCGCGCGGCTGCCAATGGGCTTTTAAGCTTCTCGCTGTTTTCTGCGGTTGGCTTGGCCCCAGCATCCGCCCTGTTCACTGGCTATGTAACCAGGATTCCTCAAGCGGTTGCCACGGCAGCGCTCGGCGGGCTTTTGTGTTTGACCTGTGCGGGGTTCGGATCAATGGACCTGACGAACTGGGATATTGCGCATAATTGGAATTTCGCGGGCGATGCTGCCCTGGCAGCAAGCGTTTCGGCGGAAGAAGCGTTAGATGCAAGCGTGGTGGCAGGCGAAGCGGCTGTGCCAGGTGGTGCGTCGTCGGCAGATGCGGGCGCTCGTGCGGGTGCTTCTGCCGATGCCCCCGATATCAACGCAAACATGGTGGCGCTTGTGACAAACGCGGGAACATGGGTTTTGCTGGCAAGCTGGATTTTGGCGGCGCTCGTCATGAGTCTGTTCGCGCGTCCATACAAGCGTTTCATGGCGGTGATTGGCTCTTTCGCCGGATTTTCCCTGATTATGATAGGTATTTGGCTTGCCTATGCGTTTGACCCGGGTGCGGCTTCTATGATTCCACCCACGTCGCTTCTCGCAAGTGCGGTCATTTCCGGTGCGTTGATGATTTTCGCAACGGCAGCGCTTCCGTTGCCTGAGCGTCCAAATTCGCTGGATAATCGCTAGATGGCTGGCTGTTGGCAGCGCCTTCCCCGGGCCTTCTCCATAAAAATTGGCAAGTCTCCTTTTGTTTCGCATGATTTAACGGCTTTGAAAACAGCCGCGCCACCAGAGATGATAAACTGCGCAGAAACATACTGCATACCTGCGTTTACGCTGCGCGATTGCTGGTTCGGTGGGGCTTGGCGATTGACTTCGCAAGGCACTCCGAAAAACGTGCAAGGGAAGTCTCAATTGTCCCTGCAATCGCTTCCGCAATTACTTCTGCAATCGCGGCGAAACGCAAAAAGATACGGTAGAGGAGGAACGAAAATGTCGCTGCCTGCATCTGATTTGAATAAAAAGCCTGATTATCGTACCACTATGGAGCTTGGTGCGGTGTTGCCCAAGACCGCCGAAGTGAAAGATGACCACCTGTTTATCGGTGGCGTGGACATGGTGGAGCTGGCGAAGCAAGAAGGTACGGCGCTCTACGTGTTCGACGAGGCTGACCTGCGCGATCGCATGCAGCAATACGTGCACGCCTTCCGTTCGCGCTATGAGAACTCCGATATCGTGTTCGCTTCGAAGGCTTTTTGCAACAAGGAAGTGCTGCGCATTGTGAACCAGGAGGGTCTGTGCCTGGATGTTTCCGGTGGCGGCGAGCTGGCGTGCGCCCAGGCGGTGGGCTTCCCCATGGAAAACGTGGTCATGCACGGCAACAATAAAACGCCGCGCGAGCTGGAAGAAGCCATTTCCGCAGGAGTTGGGCGCATTGTTCTGGACAGCCGCATTGAGCTTTCGCGCGTGAACGAGATTGCAGCGCGCCTGGGCAAGGTGCAGGACGTGCTCATGCGCATTACGCCTGGTGTAGAAGCCGATACGCACGAATACATCCGTACGGGCTGTGAGGACTCCAAGTTCGGCTTCACCATGAAAAACGACTTCGCGTTCAATTGCGTAGGCGATGTTCTGGCCGCGGAAAACGTGCGCCTGTTGGGCTTCCACTGTCACATTGGCTCTCAGATATTCGCGCTTACGTCGTTTCGCGAAGCGGTGCAGGTCATGACGGAGTTCGTGCTGCGCGTGAAGGAAAAATACGGCTTTGTGACGAAGGAGCTGGACATGGGCGGCGGCTTGGGCATTGCCTACACGGCCGATGATCGCCCGTCGAGCATCGATGAATTTGCCGAGTGCACCGTGAGTGCTGTGCGCGACTTCTGTGCGCATTACCAGCTGAAAGAGCCGCGCATTATGGTGGAGCCGGGTCGTAGCCTGGTGGCAAACGCCGGCGTGACGCTGTATACCGTGGGCATTTTGAAAACGCTGCCGGGCATTCGCAAGTACATTGCGGTGGACGGCGGTATGTCCGACAACATTCGCACGGCGCTCTATCATGCGCAATACGAGCCGACCATTGCCAACAAGGCTGGTCAGATGCGTACTGAGATTGTCACGCTGTGCGGCAAGCATTGCGAAAGTGGTGATGCTGTAGTCGTTGACATGCCGTTGCAGAAGGCGGAGCTGGGCGATATCGTGTGCGTTTTCGCCACAGGTGCGTATTGCTACACTATGGCCAGCACGTATAACGGACAGCCCCGACCGGCCATCGTTTTCGTGAAGGACGGCGTTGCCCGCACGGTTACGCGCCGCGAGACGTACGCCGACTTGTTGGCGCGCGACCTGTAGGGGCGTAGGGGCCGGCAGGCGCCACCGCGACGGACGGTGCCACGGGCGGCAAGCTCGCGTCCGCGGGTGAGCGGCGGCTGCTTGTGCGTTGCGCCCCCCCGCGGGTGGCGACAGACGGGCGGTGCGCTTCGCTGCTCGTGCAATGCGCCCCGCAAATGGCGTTTCGCCTTGTAATTCCGCTCAAAACAGTCGTAACTTTTGTGTCGAGCCGCGTTGCGTGCGCCGTTAGCTTTATAATGAGCTCCCAATGATTTCAACGAGGCGGGCTTTGCCTTCGCAGAGGCACTGCGCCAAGAGCAAGCCCCTTCGTGTTTACCAGAAAGGTACTCTTCCCATGGCAATTAAAATCGGTTTGGTGGGCACGGGCACAGTTGGCGGCGGCTGCTTGGACATCCTGGCGAACCACCACGATGATTTCAAGCGCCTTTATGGCCTTGACCTGCAAATTGTGCGTGTATGCTCGCGTGAGGCAGAAGTTGCGGAAGCCCACGGGCTGGGACATTTGTTCACCACCGATTTCCACGATGTGGTAAACGATCCCGAAGTTGATGTGGTCATCGAGCTTATTGGCGGTACCACTGCGGCGCGCGAGCTGGTCACCACGGCGCTGCGCAATAAGAAGCACGTTGTTACGGCGAACAAGGCGCTCATGGCTACGTATGGCGAAGAAGTCATGTCGCTGGCAGAGCAAAATAACGTGGAAATTGCGTTCGAGGCCAGCGTGGGCGGTGGCATTCCTATCATCGATCCGCTGAAGCATTCGCTCACGGCGAACGGTATTAGCTCCGTTATGGGCATTGTGAACGGCACCACGAATTACATGCTCACGCGCATGTCGCAAGAGGGACTGGCTTACGATGACGTATTGGCCCAGGCCCAGGCGTTGGGTTATGCCGAAGCCGACCCCACGGCCGACGTTGACGGCTTGGACGCGGCTGCGAAAATCGCCATTCTGGCGTCCATCGCTTTCCATTCGCGCGTGACCATCAACGACGTGCATGCCGAAGGCATTCGCAACATCAAGCCCATGGACTTGGAAGCTGCATCCGAAATGGGGTATGTGGTCAAGCTTTTGGCAATTGCGAACCGTACGGACGAAGGCATTAGCGTACGCGTGCATCCCACCATGCTGCCCACCGGCCACCAGCTTTCCAGCGTGAACGGCGTGTTCAACGCGATTTATATTACAGGCGATGCCGTGGGCGAAGCCATGTTCTTTGGCGAAGGCGCAGGCGCGGGCGCTGCGGCAAGCGCGGTGATGGGCGACGTCATTGAAGTCGCGCGCCACATTCAGCTGGGTTGCGGCCCTCTTGTTGGCTGCACGTGCGTTGACAAGCTGCCCATTGTTCCCATTGAAGATTTGTGCTGCCGCTACTACATTCGCTTCACGGTTGTGGATCGACCGGGTGTTATGGCTGCTATGGCGGGCGTTTTCGCGAAGCACGGCGTAAGCCTGTACAGCGTTTCCCAGCGCGGTTCCGATGCTTCTGCCGAGCTGGGCAAAGTGTCGCTTTCGTTTGTGACGCACACTGCCGCCGAGAAGTCCCTGCGTGCCGCTTTGGCTGAAATTGCCAAGCTGGACGACGTTCAGTTGGACGAGCCTTCGGTCATCAGAGTTGTCAAATAGGGAAGGCCTGCATCATTATGCCTGATAGCACGTCTGTTATTGCGCCCAAGAGCTTGGGCGTTATTTTCGATTGCGATGGTACGCTCATGGATACCGTGGGCGGCTGGCGCGCCGTTGAACGTGAGTTCGCGCGCATGTGCGGTCACGAACTTACGCTTGATGAGCTGAAGCTTTTGGGCACGTTCACGCTGCATGAGACGGGCGTTTTCTACCACGAGAATTACGGGTTGGGTAAAAGCCCTGATCATGTAGTTGAAATGGCAGACGAGATCCTTGTTGACTTCTATCGAACGCAAGCTGAGCTGCGCCCCGGCGTGGGGGATTTTCTGGAAGGCATGGCGCGTGCGGACGTCCCTATGACGGTTGCATCGTCTAGCCCCCAGCGCTATTTACAGGGCGGTTTGCGTCATGCGGGAATCATCGATTACTTCAAGGGTGTTTTTTCCACCGATGACGTGGGTGCCCCGAAGCGCGAACCGGCTATCTATCAGCATGCAGCGCGCCATATGGGAACAGATATTGCTTCTACCTGGGGTTTTGAGGACTCCATTTATGCCGTGCGCACGCTGGTGAACGCTGGTTTCAAATGCGCCGGCTGCTATGACCGCGATGATTCCGGCACCATGGAGCAGCTTTCTTCTGAAGCCACGCTCGTTATTCCCACGTTTGCCGGCTACACCGCACAGGAGTTCCTGGAAACTGCCACACGGTAGCTCGCTTTGTCGCGCCGACTAGCGCACGGCGTGTTGGTCCGGTTGCGCCGTGCCAACCTTGTTGTTTGTGCGCTAGCCGTTGCGGGCTGCGCTTCTTCTTGGCTGCGTCTCTCGCGTTTTTCTACGGTCTATCTGCTTTTTTCGTTGTCTTGTCCCTTCAACGCGCAGAAAGCTATCTACTTTTTGCGGTTAGGGGTACAATAGACGGTCATGTGTAAGATAGACCACGAGTTCATAATCGAGGATCCATGGACCTGAAATTTTCGAAAAGAACGGCCACGCTGCTGTTTTTTGATGTAGTGGCAACGCTCGCTGCTTATTGGCTGGGCTCATTTTTGACCCGCGTGAACGATGAAGTGTTCGTTGATAACGAAATCTTCTTCGTTGTGGGCATTTTGGCGGTGTTCAACATTGCGTTTTTGGCGATGTTCCGCTCGTACAACAATCTGTGGGAATATGCCAGCATTGACGAATTGATTCGCATTCTGGTTTCGCTGGCTCTGTCTACCCTGGTGGGCGCAGTGTTCTTGTGGGTGATTGACACGCGTCTGCCTATTCGCGTTTACGTTGTGGCATTCATATTGTTGGTACTGTTTTGCGGCGGCATACGCCTGTGGTATCGCATTTTCCGTAGCAAGGGCCGTCAGATTACCAGCACCAGCACGAATCGTCCGCGTACGTTGGTTGTTGGCGCAGGTGAAACGGGATCGTTGGCCATCAACCGCATGATTTCGCGTGACCCGAATATGCCGGGTTTACCCATTGTTGCCACCGATGACGACAAAGAAAAGCGCGGTAACCACATTCACGGCGTACGCGTGGAAGGTGGCAGCGAGGACATTCCCGAGCTGTGCGAGAAGTACGGCATTGAGCAGATTGTTATCGCGATTCCTTCTGCAACGGCTGATCAGCGTCGCGAGATCTATAGCATTTGCACGCAGACCAGCTGCATTCTGAAGACGCTGCCCAATGTGCGCGATATGCGCATTGACGAGCTTGACGGCGTTGCGCTGCGCGATGTTGACGTGACCGATTTGTTGGGTCGTGACGAAATCCTGCTTGATACGCGTATTGCTTCGAGCTATATCTCTGGCAATACGGTGCTGGTCACCGGCGGTGGCGGATCTATCGGCAGCGAACTGTGCCGCCAGATTGCCAAAGTTGCGCCGCGCCGTATTGTGGTGTTTGACATGTACGAAAACGATGCGTACATGCTGTGCCAGGAGCTGCTGCGCCAGTACAACGACATTGACGTCATTGTGGAGATCGGCAATGTGTGCGATGTTGCGCGCGTAAACGAGATTTTCACGAAGTATCATCCGTCTGTAGTGTTCCATGCGGCCGCACATAAGCACGTGCCGCTTATGGAAATCTGTCCGCGCGAAGCCGTGCAGAACAACGTGTTCGGCACGTTGAACGTGGTGCGCGCCGCCGATGAATTCAACGTTTCCCGCTTCATCTTTATCTCCACCGATAAAGCGGTGAACCCCACAAGCGTTATGGGTGCCACGAAGCGCATGGGCGAAATGGTCATGCAGTATTACGCGCGCACGTCGAAAACAACGTTCGCAGCCGTGCGTTTCGGTAACGTTTTGGGTAGCAACGGCAGTGTGATTCCCCTGTTCAAGCGCCAAATTGCAAGCGGTGGCCCGGTAACGGTCACGCATCCGGACATCGAGCGCTTCTTTATGACCATCCCCGAGGCGTCGCGTCTGGTTATCACGGCGGGCGGCATGGCGAAAGGCGGCGAGATCTTCATCCTTGACATGGGCGAGCCGGTGAAGATCCTTGACCTGGCAAAGAACCTCATTCGTCTTTCGGGCGCGCAGGATATCGAAATCGAATTCACGGGTTTGCGTGACGGCGAGAAAATGTATGAAGAGCTGCTGATGGATGAAGAGTCCACGTTGCCTACCAGCAACAAATCCATCATGGTGTCCACGGGTCAGGAAATCAGCTACGACGTGGTGGCGGCAAAGCTCGATGAATTGCATGCTTCCATTGAAATGACCGATGACCAGGCAATTTCCATTCTGGAAGATGCTGTTCCCACGTATCACCATACGGTGAACACGCATTAAGCGCGTGCAGGGGAAGCATCAATGAAGCCGTCTATCAAGCTTATCTCGCTGGGGATTGTTGCCTACAACGAGCAAGATGCTCTGCCGGGGCTGCTCGCGCAAGTGCGTGCGCAGGATCTGCCCCATGAGTGCATCGAGGTCGTGCTGGTGAACAGCGCCTCGACAGATGCTACCCGCGCGTGCATGGAAGAATTTGCTGCATCGAACGCGCACCAGGATGCCGCCGATGGCTATGGTTTCGCGAACGTGCAGGTGCTTGACAATCCCGCGCGCATTCAAGCGGCAGGTTGGAACGTTGCCATTCGCAACTTCACGGGTGATGCGCTGGTGCGCGTGGATGCGCACGCGTCCATTCCGTCTGACTTCCTTTCTGCCAACGTGGCGGTGCTCAATGAAGGCGAAGATGTGTGCGGTGGCATGCGTCCGACCATGATTGAGCCTGGTCAGGAGACGCCTTGGCGTCAAACGCTTTACCTGGCGGAAGAATCTGCGTTTGGCAGCAGCGTGGCGGATTATCGTCGTGCCTGCGAGTCGCGCTACGTTGATTCGCTGTTTCATGCGGCGTATCGTCGCGAAGTGCTTGATGCAGTAGGCTTTTTCAACGAGGATCTTTTGCGCACCGAGGACAACGATTTCCATTATCGGGTGCGCCAGGCGGGCTATCAGATCAAGCTTGATCCGCGCATTAATTCAAAGCAGTTTATCCGCAGTTCGCTTTCGCGCATGCTCAAGCAGAAATACGGCAACGGATACTGGGTGGGACGCACCGTATTCGTGCAGCCTGGTTGCCTGAAAACGTATCATTTCGCGCCATTTGTCCTGGTGACAGGCGCGTTGGTTCTGCTGGCGGTAAGCGTGGCGTTTTCATGGCTGCCCCTGGCGGCGTGCGCTGTGCTCTATGCTCTTTTGTGCTGCGCACTTTCTGTGTATGCGGTTTCTCAATCCAACGTGCGCAACGCCACCATGATTGCGCTGCCCGTTGTGTTTGCGGGCATTCATATCTCATATGGTTTTGGTACCTTGTTTGGCCTGATAAAAGGCTTGTTTTCAAAGAAGGGGAAGTAGGCTATGACCTCTCTTGATGCTTCTGTTTCTAACGAATGCGAAGATTTTGCGTGCGAAAGCGCTGCGTCTGCACCTGCTGACGCACCCGTGCCGCTCTCTCCTGCGCAGATTGCCTGCAAGGAAGGCCGCGCGCGCGAGCCGTATGAAACGCATCCCGTTTCTTCTTGCGGTGCCCCTGAAGGCACGCCGCTGCGCGCTTTGCAGCTGGTCGAGCTCGATTTGATGGAGCGCCTTGACGCGATTTTCAAGGAGCTGGGCCTTCGCTATTACCTGCTGGGCGGCACGCTTTTGGGCGCTGTTCGTCACGGCGGCTTCATTCCTTGGGACGATGACGTTGACCTGGGTGTTCCGCGTCCCGATTACCAGAAGTTCTTGGAGTATGCGAAAGAGCATCCCGAGGCGCTGCGTCGCGAAGGCGAGACGTGCAAGATTGATGTTGTGAGTATTTACAGCGATAAGACATGTCGTCAGGGCATGGCAAAGCTCACGTCCGATGCGGTACGCGTGGTGAACCGCTCGTCGGACGAAGTACGCTACGAAGATGCTTGGATCGACCTGATTCCGCTGGACGGATATCCGGCCCCCGGCTTGCGTGCGCTGGGTCATCGCTTGCGTTTGACCTGGTGGAAGGGTATGGATGCACTGACCGAGTTCGATTACGTGATTGATACGAAGCGCGATCGCGGTTTTGCCGGCAACTTGATGGTGAAAACGGTGCGTGCGCTGTCTCACGTGATTCGTCCCTATGGCGATGATTTCCATCGCGTGCTGTTGAAGTGGGACAACGCGTTGCGCAGCCTTGAATACGATGCGTATCCGCGTTCGCTGAACCTTATGGCGGCGGTTGGTTTCCGCGAGCTGTTCCCGCGTTCTGATTTCGGCACGGGCCAGCCTATCGAGTTCGAGGGCCGCTATTTCATGGCGCCCGATAACGTTCCCGGCGTGCTTACGCAGATTTTTGGCCCGGATTATATGACGCCTCCGCCCGATGACCTGCGCAATTGGCACAACACCGAAGTCATTGAGCACCCCTAATCTCGCATCCGGTCCTCGCATCCGGTCCCGCAATCCCTTGTTGACAAATTACCCCACCTTTTGTCAACATTTCGCGATTCGCGGTATCTGTCGGCAAGGGCTTGCCTCACAACTTCGCTTGTCATTTGCGTTGGGTACGGGCGGTACTCACGTATCTTGCTATCCATCAGGCGTTATGTCTGAAAATGTTGACAAAAGGTGGGGTAATTTGTCAACATTTTTGCCGCGTATCGAACTGCCCATCTTTGCAGCAAGGGTGAAGAAACTGTGGGTTTTGTGCCGTTGGGCGTATTGCGCCTGTCGCGAGTGGCTTTGGTGAACTATTCTGAAACTCTTTACGACCCGTCTAAAGGAGTAAAAATGTACGTTCTTGATCCGAATTTGGCATCGCTGAATCGTATTTTCGACCAAAACAAGCGCGAGGGCTACTTGCGCCTTGACCTGAACGAGAACCCTGGTGGTCTTCCGCAGGAGTTCATTGACAAGGTTCTTGAAGGCATTGGTCCCGAATTCATTTCGCAATACCCTGAAACGCTGGAATTCACGCAGATTCTAGCCGACTACCTGGGCACTGACATCGAGCACATTTGCCTGGTTAATGGCTCATCCGAAGGCATCCGTCAGATTATGGAGGCGTTTACGCTTCCCGGCGGTCGCATTGTGGGCGTGACCCCCACGTACGCCATGTTCGAAGTGTACGCGAAGATGTACGGCCGCACGTTTGTGCCTGTCACGTATACCGAAGACCTGAAGATGCCCATCGAACGCATTCTGGAACAGCTGACCCCCGATACGCAGCTGCTCATTTTGGTACAGCCGAACAACCCCTTGGGCAATGCGTACACCGAAGAAGAGTTCGAGCGCATTCTGGCTGCCGCCGATGAAAACGAAATCACCGTTTTAGTGGACGAAGCGTATCACTACTTCTACCCGGGCACGTTCATCAAAACCGCTCTGTCGCGTGAACATGTGTTTGTGACCAGGACATTCTCCAAGCTGTTTAGCTTGGCAGGCTGCCGTTTGGGCTACGTTACCGGTTGGCCGGAAGGCGTTGCCATGGTGCAGAAGCTGTGCACGCCCCACAACGTGAACGCTTTTGCCATGCGTTTTGCGAAGGCTATTCTGCAAGAGCCGGGCATGGTGGACGAGCTGGTGAAAAAGCAGCTTGACGGCAAGCACCACCTGATGGATTTGCTGGAGCAGCACGGCTACGAATATAACGGCAGCGAAGGAAACTTCCTGTTCATCAAGCCAAAGACGGACGCGCAAGAAGTTGTTGCGCGCATGAAAACCGAAAAAGGCATTCTGATCAAGTCGTATCCGAATGTGGGCAAGTTGGGCGACTGCCTGCGCGTTTCCACGGGCGAAGCATGCTATATGGATCGCTTCATGGATGCGCTGCTTGAGCTGGAGGCATAAAGCCGCGCCGCAAGCGCAAGAGCAAAAGCGGGGCGCGAAAGCGAGCCACCGTGCTTGCCAAGGTAAGAGTAGTTTTGCCGCAAAAAACAAGGTTGATTGATAAAGGCGTTGACGCAGGTCGGCGCCTTTTCTATCCGGTTGCGCGCTTCTGCTGCGCTGTTGCGCCGTTACACGCACTTTCGGATCGGGCCTTCGACGCCCCACATTCCCTTCTGGTCCCTTCGCCAAGTTCTGTTGTGGAATACCTGCGCTTTATATCGCGCCAAGATTTTACCCCGCCACCAGCTCATTTATAATTATCTGCTTGTACTGGTTGTATTGACGCAGATGAGAACAGGATACGTGCGTGGCGCAAGCGGCGAAAACATACTTACGGGGCGCAAGCAAACTGTATTGCGTTGCCTATAGCTTGTTTACCGTTTTGATTTCGTTCTCACTGGTACTTTTCGTTACGGGAAGCGCGCTGAGCGATTACGCGGTAGCCTTTTGGGGCGTTATGGTGCTGTTCCTGGCCAATGTCATTTACGGGTTCTTGCAGTTGCGCGATCGTCTGCTGTTTTTGTTCTTGCACCTGGGCATCGCGCTGTTTTTACTTTCGCGCCCGTTTATCTCGGTTGTATGCAATCATCCCGATTGGTGGCTTCTTTCATCGCCCGAAACCACGATGTTCGCCCTTGATGCGCTCTATCTTTCCATGATATGTCTTTTGGTCGCGACTGCGGTGTGCGGCTCCATCCATGAGATGAACGTTGCGAACAGAGCGCGCGCGAAGCAAGCATTGCCGAAGAAACTCCTGGTTGCAAGCGGGGAAATGCCGAATGATGGCATGCGGTCAGCGGCACGTACCGCACGCGGTGCCATGCGCACGCTGGGTACCGCCGTGGGAAGGCTGCAGTATTCCCAAAAAGTCCGCTACATTCGCGTGGCATCGTTTATTTGCTATATCGTGTGCGTGTTAGGCGCGCTGTACGCGGGGTCGCTGAAGCTCGCGTACATGGACGGACGCATGTACACCGATTTCTACCTGGCCGATACGTCTTCGTATACGCCGTGGGCGATTGGCACGCTTGAGACCATGCTGCCCTTTATGATGTGCGCGTACCTGGCCACTATGCCGCGCCGTCGCGGTGCGGTCTTCTGTCTTCTTGCCTACGTGGCAACCTCGGTCCCCATGCTTATGATTGGTTCGCGTTCTGACTTCGTGATTGCGTTTCTGTTTGCCGCGCTCTATTTCGTGTTCCGTGCGGTAACAGACAAAGAAGAAGTGTGGATTTCCCGCCACCTTATCATTTTCTGCTGCATTGCAGCGCCGCTGGGCATTGTGGCCATGGGCGTTATGGACTACCTGCGCGCAGGCCAGGGCACCGATTTGAGCTTCACGGAGCTGCTGGTTGACGCGCTGTATAAACAGGGCGTGAGCTTTACCATTTTGGGGCGTGCGTACGATGTGAACGACCAGATCCAGGCGCTGGGCTTCCGTTTCTTCTCTATGGGCGGCCTGATTGACACTATTACGCAAGGCTTCATTGGGCAAACGTTTTTCGGCTTTACGCAACTGCCTACCACGAACAGCTACGAGCTGGCCACGCAAGGCTGGTCGTATGCGCACACCATGTCGTTTTTCGCACACAGCAATTATCTCGGCGGCGAAGGCTACGGATCGTCGTACATCCTTGAGCTGTTCGCCGACTTCGGTTACGCCGGCATTGCGGTGGGAAGCTTCATTTTGGGCTGTGGTCTGTTTGCCCTGTCGCACAGCTTGGGACGCAGCTGGTTCTGGGGTATGTGTGCGCTCACGGCGGCTTCCCGTGTTTTCCATATGCCGCGCGGCTACTACGATGAATGGATTTCCTATCTGTGGTCCACGCGCTTCTTGCTGGCTATCTTCGCGCTTATTGTGCTTTCTGCGGGTTTGTACTTCCTGAACAAATGCGTACTCGCAGCGCGGGAAAGAAAAGCGCTGGCGGGCGGCAAGGCAAGCAGCGCGTCGGGCGGTCCGTTGCGCACCTTGAGCAAGGCGTGTCGTGCTCCGAAAGCATCGGTAGCTGGCGCGGGTGCGAGGGCTCGGGTGACGGCAGCGCGGGCGGCAGGTGCTAGCATGAAGGCGCAGACTGTGCCGGCGAGCGACGGTGCAAAGGCGGCAGGCCGCGGCATTTCCGCTGGTCGCGTGACTGCAGCAGGTGGGTCCCGCTCGGCGAAAGTTGCCAGCATGCCGCTGGGAGACATCAGGAAAATGGACAATCCGAACATCCATGTTTTAGGGTCCTGCAAGGCGGGGTCCTGTGAGCTGGGTGCTTCTTCGGTGAATGCATATAACGTTGCAATTCTTCAATAGGGTTACAGCAGGAAGGTAGAAAAAATGTTCAATGTGGGGGCAGTGGTAGAAAGCATCCGACGTCACGTGGTCGCGATTATCGTGATTTTTGTTCTGGCGCTGGGTGCTGGCGTGGCAAGCTCGTATGTAAAGACCGATGGCCAGGCAAAAGAGATCAGCGAAAAGGCATATACCGCCGAAGCAGTGGTGTATTTCTCCATGGAGGACATGGACACTTCGCTGATTGACACGCAAAGCGACCGCATACTTTCCGATGCGCGCCGCACGGTGCTCAACGATAACGTTGCCGGCCAGATTCGTCGTACGTACGGATCCGAAGTGACCGTTGCATCGCCTTGGTGGCTTGACGAAGAGAAGAACGCGCGCTTCTACACGAATTACGTGTTTGTTGATGTTTCGGCGCCCACGGAAGAAATTGCCCTGGCGGCAGCAAACGACGCTGCAGCTTTGGCGGCGCAGAAAATGGAAGAGACGCTGCCCATCAAGGATGCTGTGGTTGCCGATTCTGCTTATCTGAAAGCGGGCGACAACACGAAAGCTTCCGATCGCGGTTCCGATGAGCTGGAAAACATTGAGTCCGCCGTGGAAACCAGCAGCAGCTTAAGCGTGAAAAGCCTGATCATCTTCGGGTTTGTAGGCCTGTTTGGCGCGATTTTCGTGTTCGCGTGTGTGGACATTCTTTCGCGCCGCATTCGTTGCGAGCGCGACATTGAGCGCATGCTGGATCTTTCCGTGCTGGCATGCGTGAAGACCGACGCCGATTACGCTCGTGCGGCTTCGGCGCTGAGCGTGCTGCTTACTCGCAACGGCGTTGGCTCGGTGGCAATCGCGGGCGCGTGCCCGGCCGATGGCGCAGCTGCGGCGGCTCAGGCGATTTCCGAGAGCATGACCCAGTCGGTGACCTGCGTGGATGATCTTTCGTCCCCTGCGGCTCTTGCTTCTGTTGCTTCTTGTGGAGCCGTGGCGCTGGTGTTCGCGGAAGGCGCCGCTTCGGGCGCGCAAATCGATCAGGCGCTCAAAGCCGTACGCATTGCCGATGTGCCGGTGGCAGGCGCAATCCTGATTTCGAAGAAGAAAAAGTAAGAACAATTCGATCTGGCGGCGCTGTGAAATGGAAACAACGCCGCGACTTGGTGCAAGAGCGTGAAAGCACGGCGTAGTTTTGCGTCGGCAGAAACAATAACGCAACGCAATACCGCGTACAGTGACGAAGGGAAAGCCCATGAGAGACGGTAAGAAAATCGTTATAACATATGGCACGTATGATATGTTCCATTACGGGCACGAGGCTCTTTTGAGCCGCGCGAAGGCTTTGGGAGATTACCTGATTGTTGGCGTGACCTCGGATGACTTCGATCGTGTGCGTGGCAAGCTGAACGTGCATCAGTCGCTTACCGAGCGTATGCATGCTGTTGAGCAAACGGGCATTGCCGACTTGGTTATTGCCGAGGAATATCAGGGACAAAAAATCGCCGACATCCGAAAATACGGCGTGGACATTTTTGCGATTGGCTCTGATTGGGAAGGCAAGTTCGATCACTTGAAGCGTTACTGCGATGTGGTGTATCTGCCGCGTACTGAAGGTGTTTCGTCCACGGCGCTGCGTGCTCAGGCAACGCCGCAGCTTGACTTGGGCATTGTTGGCAACGATTACATTGCCGCCCGCTTCACGTGCGAATGTTCCCATGTGACCGACATCAACGTGGTGGGTGCTTATGCTTTCCCCGATCAAGATTCCGAGAAGTTCTGCAAGGATGCTGGAAAGAAAGACCTGTTCATAGCGTCAACGGTGCAGGAGCTGTGCCAGCGCGTGCAGGGCGTGTACCTTAGCGCGAGCCCCGATAAGCGTGCCGAGCTTATTCGCTGCGCGCTGAACGAAGGCTGTCATGTGCTATGCGAAGGCCCCATGTTCTTCTCGCGCGCGGAAGGTGAAGAGCTCTACGCGTTGGCGGAAGAGAAGGGCCTGGTGCTCATGGAAGCGGATAAAACGCTGTATCTGCCTGCGTTTGAGCGCTTGCGCTGGCTGTTGGAGAGCGGCGCCGTGGGCGAAATCAAGGATATCCGCGCATCGTTTACGCAATCGCCGTCGTGGCTGGATAAAAGCGACAAATATCAGGGCAGCTTCTACGATCTGGCTTCGTATATCATGCTTCCCGCTACGACTTTTTTGGGCAATAATCCCAGTGACGCGCGTTTGATCTGCTCTTTTGAGGATGACTTCTGTCTGTGGACAAAGTGCGAGCTGCTGTATCCCGCGGCAAGCGCCACGCTTATGGCGGGTCGCGGCATTAAAACCGAAGGCGATATGATCATTACGGGCACGTTGGGATATGTGTATGTGCCGGCGCCGTGGTGGAAGACGGATTACTTTGAGATTCGCGGCGAAGATTTGCGCGACACGAAGAAGTATTATTTCGAATGCGCGGGCGAGGGGCATCGCTACGAGGCGTTTGAGTTCATGCGTCGCATTCATGGCGGCCCCGATGCGTACTTGCCTATGCAGTTGAAAGAGGATGTTCTTGCCGTAACTGACCTGGTGGAACGCTTTGTTGCAGGCGACGTGATCCGTTTGCAGAGCGGCGCGTACCACTTTGGCGGCGGCGAGACGGTGACCGATCGATAAAACGGAGTCGAATAGAGAAACCATGCTGGAAACAGAAGAAAACAAGCACGAGGATGCGGGTGCGACGAGCACGGGCGCGAGTGTGGACGGGACTGCCGTGTGCGCAAACGCGACCGACGCAATTGCCGGTTGCGCAGGTGCGGCCGATGTGACAAACGGCGCAAACGCACCTTTGATCTCGGTTGTTGTGCCGGTCTACAAAGTTGAGAACTACCTGGATCGCTGCGTTGAATCGTTGCTTGCGCAAACGTACCAAAACCTGGAAATCATTCTGGTTGACGATGGCTCACCCGATTCATGCCCTGCTCTTTGCGATGAATGGGGCAAACGCGATGAGCGCATTGTGGTTATCCACAAGCCCAATGGCGGTTTGAGCGACGCTCGCAACGCGGGTGTTTTGGCTGCTCACGGCGATTATATCGGTTTCGTTGATAGCGATGACTATGTGGCACCCGATATGTACGAGTCATTGTATGCGCATTTGATTGAGGCAGGTGCTGATGTGTCTATCTGCGGCATTGCCGACGTGTATTTCGACCACACGGAAAACCCGAACGAAATCATCCGTACGACCATGACCAGCCAAGAAGTGCTTTCGGACATGCTTCTGAACAAGACGCTCACGGTATGCGTGCCGCCGCGCTTATATCCCGCGTGGCTGCTTCACAAGGTGCCGCAGCCGGTGGGTATGACGCACGAAGATTCCTGGACCGTTGTTGATTTCTTCACGAAGGTGAACAAAGTGGCGGTTGATACCACGCCGCGATACTTCTATTGGCATGCGGAAGGAACCATTACGTCGAATCCCGCAACGCGTGCTCGCCAGGATCTGATTGATGCATGGGAGCACAACCGTCACGTGATTGAGAAGCATTTCCCGCAAATCATCGATGACGTGATGTTTCGTTGCTATTGGGCGCATTTCGATGTGCTCGATGGCATGATTTTGAGCAACAGCCCTGATAAAAAGCGCAAACAGGACATCATTGCGTGGCTGAAACAGCACAAGAAGGGCATTTTGAAGCATCCGGAAGTGAATGCGAAGCGCAAGATTGCGTTGCGTGCGCTGTGCCTTTCCGAGAAGCTATACGAGAAATTGGTGTTTGCCCAGAACAGCACGGTGAAATACAACGAAGCAGGCGCGAAGGAAGCAGTCCAAGGTGCTGTTCCGGCGAATGCAATTCCTGCGGCCGATGCTTCGAAAGGCGAAGTCGCAGCTGCAAGCACCGAAAAAGCTGGTGCACCGGAATGATACGGGCGCAAGCAAATACTTCCCAGCAGGAAGAAGCATCGCGCCTTTCGGGTGCGGCGTTGCCGTTACGCCAGGTGGGGAGTGTGAAGTCCCAACAGGCAGCTGGCAGAAACGCAAACGGTACGCAGCGAACGATCGGATTCTTCCTTTCGTCGGTGCAGGATATGGGCGGCGCTCAGCGCGTTGCTATCTCGCTGGCTAACCGTTTATGCAATGAATACCGTGTTGTCATTATCGAGCGCATTACCCACGAATCTATTGCGTTTCCCCTGGACGAGCGCGTGAGCGTGGTCTCGCTTGGCGGCACGGCACAGCGTTTCCGTGAGCAATTCAAGCAGGTGCGCAAGCCGCTGACCTGCGCTTTGAAAGAGAATCATGTTGACGTGCTGATGGGTATTTGCGTGGAGGAAAGCGCTATGGCGCTGATTCCGTGCAAAGCGGCAAAAACAAAGCTCGTGTTTTGCGACCACGGTGCGCTTATCAATCAGCTTGACGACAAGACAACAACGCTTTTGCGCAACGTATGTGCGCATTTCTGCGATAAAGCAGTGGTTCTGACCAGTCAATCCGCGCAAGATTACCAGCGTCTTTTGCATATTCCCGCGCGCAAGCTTGAAGTTATCCCGAACTGGGTGTCAAATGAACTGCTGCGCGAGGCGCCCTTGTGCGCGGTAGAGGAAAAGCGCGTTTTATGGGCGGGACGCCTTGACCACGAGAAAGGCGTTGATCACTTGTTCGAAATTGCGCGTCGCGTGATGCCGGCGCATCCCGATTGGGTGTGGGATGTATGGGGTGCGGCCGTCCTTGATGAAGAAGGCGGCTTTGACCTGGAAAAACAGCTGAAAGAGGCAGGGCTTTCCGAGCAGATTTGTTTGCAGGGCCGTTACGAGCGCACGCAAGATGTGTTCCCGAACTATGCCATTGCCACGCTTACTTCGTATCGCGAAGGCCTGCCGGTGTTCCTGCTGGAGGCAATGGCGTATGGCTTACCGCTGCTCTCGTTTGATGTGGATACCGGCCCGCGCGATTTGATTATGCCCGGCGTCAACGGTTTTCTGGTTGATTCGTTCGATTACGACCAGTACGCCGCGCGCTTGGGGCAGCTTATGGACGACGTGCAGTTGCGTCGTGACTTCTCGTCGTCTTCCAAACGCGCAGCTCAGCGCTTTGGAGAAGACGCGGTGTATCCTCAGTGGACGGCGCTCATCGATGCCTTGTGCCCTGCTGCAACAAGCGCAGAACCCGCAACCGCAAACGCGAAGCCGAAGGGCGGCGAGGCATAATGGGCGAATCGAGTCGTACCAGCAACACGTTGAAAAACGTGTTTGCGGCGTGGGGCGGTCAGGCGATTTATGCCATTGGGTCGTTTGCCGTGCGTGCCGTGCTTATTTCGCAGCTGGCGCAAGTGTTTGTTGGCTTGGAAAGCTTGTTCTCCAGCATTTTGACGATTCTTTCATTAGCTGACCTGGGTTTTGGCAGCGCTATTGTGTTCGCGCTGTATGAACCGCTGGCAAAAGGCGACAAAGAATCGGTCAAATCACTCATGCGCCTGTTCAAGCGCGTGTATATCACCATTGGCATTGTCATTATCATTTTAGGCGCAGCCCTTACGCCCAACATCCGCATGCTGCTGGGCCCCGATTGCCCCGACATCCCTATGATTCAGGCGTACTTCTTCTGCTTCGTGCTGAACACGGGCGTGTCGTATTTCTTCTCGTATCGCGGCTCGCTGCTTATGGCCGACCAGAAAAGCTACGTGGTGTACCTGATCACGTATGCGTTCCAGATTGTCATGTGCGTGGCGCAGATTTGCGTGTTGCTGCTCACGCAAGAGTACCTGTACTTCCTGATTTGCATGGTCAGCAGCACGTTGCTGCAAAATATTGTGATTGCGTACGTGTCGGGCAAGCGTTACCCGTACCTCAAGGAAAAGGACGTCAAGCCCATCGATAAGGCCGTGCTGCATGACGTGAAGCAAAACATTGTGGGTCTGTTCATGCATAAGATTGCCGGTGCATGCTCTACGCCGGCCAGCAACTTGATTATCACGAACGTGGTTGGTATTGGTGTGACCTCGCTGTATGGCAATTACTTGATGATTGTAAATGCGCTTACGCAAGTGCTTACGAAGGTATTCGATTCGCTCATCGCCAGCGTGGGAAACTTGGGCGTAACGGAATCAAAAGAGCGCCAAAACGAGGTATTCCGTACCACGTTTTTTGTCAATGGCATGCTCTACATGATCATCTCCTGCGGTTTTGTGTGCGCGGTGGACCCCTTTATTGACTTCCTGGCGGGTCCTGAGTGGCGCTTGGAGCCCGTAACGGTGTTTTTGGTGGTGTTTCTGTTCTACGTGAAGGGCATGCGCGATGCCGCCCTTTCGTTTACCAGCGCGTATGGCCTGTTCTGGAAGACGAAGTGGAAGGCCGTGCTGGAGGCGGTGTTCTTGCCTCTGCTTTCGTTGGCACTTGCGTTCCCGTTTGGCCTGAACGGCGTGCTGATTGGCTGCGCCATTTCGTCGCTGGGTATCTCCACGATTTATGAAGGCTGGGCGGTGTATAAGTTCGGCCTGGAGCGCCCGCTGCGCGAGTATTTGTTCCTATTTACGAAGTATCTGCTGCTCAACACAGTGACCATGGCAGTGCTGTTGTTCCTGTGCGAGCTGGTGCCGTTGGGCGGATTGCTGGGCTTTTTCGTGAAAGGTGCGTTTGGCGTGGTGGTTTCCGCAGCGCTGTGGATGCTTTTGTACCGCAAGACGCGCGAATGGGACGAATGCCGCGGCATTTTCGACCGCATTCTGTCCAAACTGAAGCGCAAATGATGACAAATTACCCCACCTTTTGTCAACATTTTGCGGCGCAGGGCTGTTTAGCGGCAAGCGCGGCGCGGGATAAAAAGAGGGGCGATAGAAGGAATGGATATGGCTTCTGAAAAAGAATATCTTACCGATGAACAGGTAAAACAGTGTCAACTTCGCATGCTTGATGTCATGGATGAGTTCTGCGAAGCGCATGATTTGACGTATTGGTTGGCGTATGGATCGCTTATTGGGGCGGTGCGCCACCAGGGTTTCATCCCGTGGGATGACGACCTGGATTTGGCTATGCCGCTTGCAAGCTATAAGCGTTTTTTGGAGCTGGCGGCTTCCCCCGAAGGCCAGGAATTCTTCGCAGCACGCAACATACGCGTAGCCGACGATGCCGTGCCGCCTGCAATCCCGTATCACCAGACGTTCGCGAAGCTCTACGACACGCGTACGTGCGCCAGCAAAGGTATTTTGGCATACGACCGCGAAGGCTTCGTAGAGTGCGTGTTCGTGGATATCTTCCCCGTGGTGGGTTTGACGGGCGCGCCAGATGAGGATGCCAAGTTGCGCGAGTTGGATCGCATGTATGCGAATCTGCGCTACGCCAGCGAGGACTTCTTTGCCGCGATTAAAACGGAAGGGAAGAAACGCCTGGTGAAGCGCCTGTTCGGCTATCTTCCCGCCCGTGAGGCGGGGTACAAGTATTGGTTGCGTACGTTCAACGAGCTGCGCAATACGTTCCCCGATGCACTTGAATGCGATGTGTGGACCGTCCCCGATAGCGATCCTACGCGGTATCGTATGGGCAAGGATGCAGCTACTGTGCGCTTACCGTTTGAGGGGCGCATGTCTCCCGCGCCCAAGGATTACGACACGTTCTTGCGCGGCTATTACGGCGATTACCTGCAGCTCCCGCCTGAAGAAGAGCGCGTGCCTACTCACGCGCAAGGTTTCTGGTGGGTTGATGGCGCGGAACATTCGGAGTAAGCGTGATTTCGGCCGCAGCACAAAGTACGGCGTGGCTGCGGCTGTTTGATATGGGGTACTGGTACGGAAAAGGATAAGCAATGGCAGAAGAATTAACAGCACTGCGTAAATATCAGCTGGTAGAGCTAAAGATTTTCAAGGAATTTATGCGCGTATGCGAAGAGTATGGCTTGAACTGGTGCATTGGTTGGGGCACGCTTTTGGGCGCGGTGCGTCATAAGGGATTTATCCCTTGGGATGATGATATTGACGTGTGCATGCCCGTTGACGACTATTTGAAGTTTCGCGAAGTGTGCCATCAAGGCGCATTGGGTGATGAGTATTACTTCCAGTGCCATGCTGATAACGTGCATGATTTGATTTATTGGCAGCGTATCGGGCTGAAGAACACCACGTCGTTGCCGCGCGATTATTGTGATGTGCCTGGTATGTGGGGCATTTGCATTGATATTTTCCCGTTGGCGCCGGCTCCCGCATGCGAGAACGAGGCGGAATCCAAGAAGTTCCGTGCGGCAGAAAAGCGCATGGATCAGCTGGCAAGCCGCTACTATTACAAGAAAGAAGCCCAGCTCAAGGGCGGTTTGCGCAGACTGTACTGCAAGTTTATGTCCCGTGGTTCCGATGAAGCGCATATGAAGGAATGGGCGGCCTTTGAGCATAAATTCCTAATGGGCCAGGGCTACGAGCACGATACGTGCTTCTCTGCAAGCCCGGGTCAAATCACGGCAGCGCCTTTTGCCGAGACTATTGAGATTCCGTTCGAAGATGTCATGGCAAAGGCTCCCAAGGATTACGACCGCGTTCTCACCGAGATGTACGGCGCCGATTATATGGAGCTTCCGCCCGAGGAAAAGCGCGTATGCCACAGCGGCGGCGAATCGACCGACACCATGATTGTTTCGCTTACCGAGCCTTGGACGAAGTTCATGACCTGCTAAGGTGGGGAAGCGTGAAAAAGTGACGGGGTCTTTTTAACCCTATTGAAGAAGGGGCTGGTAGCGAAGGGTGTTTTCGACCCTTTTGCCGCCAGCCCCTCGTTGTGTTCGCAGTCGAATTGCCAACCATGGGAAGGCGTTCGCCTCACGACTCCGCTTGGATAATGCTTCTTTGTGTTTTGAGGCTCGCTCAACTTATCCAAAGCGTCGCAGTTCGGCTCAACCTTCCCATGGTTGGCAATCCGCGATACTGCCTGGGCGGAAACCTACCGCACCGCGTCCTTCGTGTTCATGCAGCGCATTGCGTTTAGGATGGCCAGAACGGCAACGCCGACATCTGCGAAAACAGCCATCCACATGTTCGCGATGCCCACTGCGGCAAGTACGAGCACCAGTAATTTGATACCTAGCGCGAACACGATGTTCTGCCGCGCGATGCGCATGGTTTTGCGAGCGATAAGAATGCCGGCGCTGATCTTCGAGGGCTTGTCGTCCATGAGCACCACATCGGCCGCTTCAATGGCGGCATCAGATCCCAGCGCACCCATGGCAATGCCCACATCGGCGCGTGTAAGCACGGGCGCATCGTTGATGCCGTCTCCCACGAACGCAACTTTTGCGCCGTTTACCTGGGCTTCCAGAATCTGTTCGAATTCATCGACTTTATCTTGAGGAAGAAGTTGCGCATGCACGGCGTCAAGGTGCAGGCGAGAAGCAATGTCGTTTGCAACTTCTTCGCGATCGCCGGTGAGCATGACGCAGCGTTTAACGCCGGCAGCGTGAAGACGCGTGATGGCATTGGCGGCATCGGGTTTCAGGGCGTCGGAGATAACAATCGAACCCAGGAACTGGCCTTCTTGTGCCACATAGATGACCGTGCCAACTTCGGTGCAAGGTTGGAAAGGAATGCCTTCCGCTGCCATGAGTTTATCGTTTCCAGCAAGCGTTACCTTGCCGTCTACCAGCGCTTTTACGCCGTGGCCACCCATCTCTTCCGCTTGGGAAATGCGATTGCGGTCGATTTCGCGCGCTGTGCTAATGACCGTGTTGCTGCTTTTGCCGGCTTCGGCGCCAGCAACGCTGCTCTCAAGGCCATAGCCGTAAGCAGTGCGCACCGATTGGGCAATGGGATGATCGGAATACGATTCCACGGCTGCAGCAGCTTCCAGCAGCTGGCTCTCCGAAACGCCCTGCGCAGCATGGAGCGCGGTGACCTGGAATGTTCCGGTTGTGAGCGTTCCCGTTTTATCGAACACTACAGTATCTACCTGGGCAAGCGCTTCAAGGTAATTGCCGCCCTTCACTAAAATGCCGTGGCGCGATGCCCCGCCAATGCCACCGAAAAACGACAGCGGCACGCTAATGACCAGGGCGCAGGGACACGATACAACAAGGAACGTCAATGCGCGCTCGACCCAGGTAGCCCAAGCGCCGCCTGCAAAGAGCGGAGGCAGCAACGCCAGCGCCAAGGCGCTCAACGTAACGATGGGCGTGTAGACGCGCGCGAAACGCGTGATGAAATTTTCGGTGCGCGCTTTCTTATCCGAGGCGTTTTCCACCAGCTCAAGGATACGCTGCACGGTTGATTCGCCGTAAGGCTTTGTGACCGTTATGCGTAAAACGCCGTTCAAATTCACGCAGCCGCTGATAACATCGTCGTTCTCGCGCACGCGGCGGGGAAGCGATTCGCCCGTGAGCGCAGATGTGTCAAGATCGCTTGAACCTTCAAGCACCGTACCGTCCAAAGGAACGCGCTCGCCCGGTTTTACGACAATCACATCACCCACGGCAACGTCATCGGGGTCAACTTCTTCCAGTTGACCATTGCGCTCAACATTCGCGAATTCCGGCGCAATATCCATCATATCGGAAATGCTCTTGCGGCTCTTAGAAACAGCGTAGCTCTGAAATAATTCTCCCACCTGGTAAAACAGCATAACGGCGGCGCCTTCTGCCATGTGGGGGTCGCCTTCGGGGAAGGCAACTAAAGCGAATGCACCCACCGTTGCAATGGTCATGAGCAGGCACTCGTCGAACGGCTGACGGTGCACGATTCCCAGGACCGCTTTGCGCAGCACATCGTAACCAGCAATAAGATAGGGAATTAAAAACAGCGCGAATTCAATAACAATGGCGGTCTGCTTGCTGCCTGTCCATGTTTCAAGTGGCGCAAGTTCGCAAAACGCGAAGATGGCAACGAACAGGCATAACGCAACAATAATGCGATTGCGCCATTTTTTCTGTTTCTTATTCAAAGGGGTTCTCCTTGAGAATCAACGTGCGGTTAGTTCGGGGTTGACTAATGGGGTGTTCGACTTTGCAGCCAAGCGAAGGCTCCCGCGCAGAGGGGGTTTCGCTTGGCTGGTTCGCGCTCGATTGAGCCGATCCGGACCGATTCGATATGGGCCGATGTTGCCTTAGCGCACGATGTCGCAATCGGGCTCAATTTTATGGCAGACGCGTTGCGCCTCGTCCATAATGGCGTTGAAGTGCTCGTCGTTTGCTTCAATGGTGAGTTTTTGCGCCATAAAATTCACTTTTGCGCTCACAACGCCTTCGATTTTCTTGATGGCGTCTTCCATTTTTGCGCCGCAGTTCGCGCAATCCAGTTCATCGAGTTTAAACGTCTTTTTCATGGGGGTACTCCTTTTTTATCGGCGGGATTGTTATCCCTGTTCAGTGATGCTTTTTTTCGATTATGCTCGGCTGTTGTGCCGATGCTCGTTATTCGCAGAGGTGGGTCATGCCTTGGGAAAGCATGGTGTACACGTGGTTGTCGGAAAGTTCGTAAATCACGTTTTTGCCGTCGCGGCGGAATTTCACCAAGTGCGCTTGCTTCAGGATGCGCAGCTGGTGCGACACGGCGCTTTGCGTTGCGCAGACGGTTTCTGCAATGTCAGCCACGCAAAGCTGTTTTCCCATCAGGCAATACAAAATCTTGATGCGCGTGGTGTCGGCGAACACCTTGAACAGATCCGCTAAATCGTACAAAATCTCCTCGTCGGGAAGGGTGTCAGCTTCGGCATCAACGGGTGTGCTTGAGCAGGTGCAGCAACTTGTTGCCGTTGCGCTTTCTGCTGCAGCGCTCTCTGCCGTTGGCGCATTTGCCTCGGGTATGTCTTCGAAAGAAGCTGTTCCGTGGTCATGCACATTTTCGTTGTCACTCATAATGCAACCTTTCAACATATGAATTATTGTTCATATGTTAATAAAAGTATATGAGATGTCAAGAGAAATTTTATAATTCATACGTATTTAATGGGAAATAACTGATTGCCCACAGGGATGGAGGCAGAGAAGGTCACCCATTGAAGCAGTTCGCGTCCGCGCAGGGCCCCATGCGATCGCTCATAAGGGCAGCTCTGCGCTCATGACCTGGGATGATGTTGCAACGTCGCGCACCCCGTGTTTACCGCGCAATGAAGATATGGTTGATATTCCCGAAAAACTCCTGGTCGCAGACAGGCTCTCGCACAACGGCATCGAAGCAGGAGCGCAACGCGCGCTCGATGGCGTCAAGCGTGTCCCAATCAGTGTTGTCGTTCGCGTTTTGCGCCAGTCCGTTCAAAAGGTACATGCCCCCCGGCGCAAGCGCCGTCTTTGCAAGGGAGAGGCCCCGCTCACTTAAAAGCGGCGCATCTTGCACGATTCCCGCAAAGCAGTCATTGACGATGGCGTCATAGGAGCCGGGTGCTGCATTGCGTAGGAAATCCATGCCATCGCAGGCGAAAATGGAAAGGCGACTGCCGCATTCCCGTTCAAGTTCATTCAGGTAGAAATGACGGCGTGCGATGGCGATAACAGCAGGGTCAATCTCAACAACATCCATCTCCACCTGGGGATACGTTGTAAGAACGTGCTTGGGGTACGAAAAAGCGCCGCCGCCCAGCATCAAAATGCGATGCGCTTGCGGTAGGGCATCAAAGAGGCAATCAAGCGCGCGGCAATAGGCAAACGGCGGCTCGAAACGACGCGCCCCCACGAACGTTGCCGATTGGAATCCATCGCCAATGGAAAGCAGGCGCAGCGGTGTTCCGTCTGATGCCTCCACGTTGAAAACTTGCGCTTCTCCGAACAGGGTGGGGTAGGTGCAGTCTTCGCAGCTGCAGCTATCTGCGCTTGTGCCCGCAGCGCCGAAAACGTCCGCATCGGCGCCCGTGCCCTCTGCGATCTCTATCCCCGCATCCAACGCTTCGGCTTTCGCGCCTGTTCCTTCGCTTATCGCACCCATTGTCTGAACCCTTCCGCACGTATCAACGCCTGTTGCTTCTCGGCTTTTCATTGTGCCAGCAACGGTATAATGACCGCAAGTAAAATATTGCGTCGCAAAGGAGGAGGCGTCATGCTTGACGGAAACAAAATCTGGGTGGGCACGGGCAATCTGAACGCGGAAGACGGCACGCCCGAAAACCGCTGCTACCTGCTGTTGAACCAGGCAAACCGGCATGGCATTATCTCGGGCGCCTCGGGCACGGGCAAAACCGTTACGCTGAAACTGCTGGCCGAAGGCTTTTCCCAGGCGGGCGTTCCTACGTTTATGGCTGATGTCAAGGGCGACGTGACCGGCATGGCGCAGGCGGGCGATGATACCGAGAACATCCGGAAGCGCGTGACGAAGTTCAGCATTGAGAATTGGAGCTTGCGCGGGTGCCCGTGCCGATTCTGGGACATGCTTGGCGGCGCGGGAATTCCCGTGCGTGTGACCGTTTCTGAGATGGGTCCCACGCTGCTGGCGCGCCTGCTTGACCTGACCGACGTTCAGGAAGGCGTTTTGAACATTGCGTTTCGCGTGGCGGACGACAACCAGCTGCTGCTCATTGACTTGAAGGATTTGCGCTCCATGCTGAACTTTGTGGCGGAGCACAACAAAGAGCTGGAAACAACGTACGGCCACATTGCGCAAGCGTCGGTTGGCGCCATTCTGCGTGCACTTATTGCGGTGGAAGACCAGGGCGGCGATATTTTCTTTGGCGAGCCCGAACTCGATCTGAACGATTGGTTCGCCTGCGATGCTAACGGCCACGGTTACGTGAACATTCTCAACGCCGCGCAATTGATCCAGCGTCCGGCCGTGTATTCCATGTTCCTGCTGTGGATGCTGTCATGCCTGTTCACCACGCTGCCCGAAGTGGGCGATCCCGAAAAACCGCGCTTCGTGTTCTTCTTTGACGAGGCGCACTTGCTGTTCGATGGCATGCCTAAGTCTCTGACCAGCAAAATCGTGCAAGTGGTGAAGCTCATCCGCTCCAAAGGCGTGGGCGTGTACTTCATTACGCAAAGCCCCAGTGACATTCCCAACGAGGTGCTTGCGCAGCTTTCCAACAAGGTGCAGCACGGTCTGCGCGCCTATACGCCCAGCGAGCAAAAAGCGGTGAAGGCCGCGGCGCAGGGTTTTCGCGTGAACCCGAAGTTCAATTCCGAAGAGGCAATCCTCAACTTGGGCACGGGCGAGGCGTTGGTGTCGTTTTTAGATGAGGATGGGCGTCCTAACGTGGTTGAGTACGCGAAGATTTTGCCGCCGCAATGTCTGATGGCAGCTGCGAACGATGCCACAATGCAGGCGGCGTTTTCCGCGCAGGCGTCGCTGCAGGGAAAGTACGGAACAGCAGTTGACCGCGAATCGGCGTATGAGATGATTGCCGCTGCTAAGGAAGAGCAGGAAAAAGCCGATGCTCTTGCCGCCGAGCGCGCCGCGTTCGAGAAGGAGAAAGCGGAATTCGAGGCTAAGAAGGCAAAGGAAGAAGAAGCCGCCCGCAAGAAGGCGGAAAAGGAAGCGGAGCGCGCCGCGCGTGCCGCCGAGAAAAAAGCGGAAGCAGAAGAGCGCGCGAAGCAACGCAAGCAAGAACAGCGCGAACGTCAGGTGGCCTCGTTGGCCACAAGCTTCACGCGCACGGCGGGCAATCAGATTGTGCGCGGCATCTTGGGGAATCTGTTCAAGTAGGTGATCCGCCCGTTGGCGGTGTCTAGTGGCGGCTGCGCTGGCGTTGCGCTGGTGACCGCGCTGCGTTGGTGTAGCGCCGCACTGTTGTCAGCGCGGCTGTGGGCGTGGCTGTGGGCGCGGCTGCGAGATGGTGATGCCCGGAATCAAAAAACGGCGCGTCGGCAATATGCTGGCGCGCCGTGTTCATCTGCGGATATGTTGCGAATCCTGTACTTACGCTGCGGGAATGGCGGGAATAGCCACAATAAAGCACGCGCCGCCGCCGGAAAGATTTACGGCTTCCACCGTGCCGTCGTGCGCTTCTACAATGGATTTCACGATAGCCAGGCCCAATCCTGTGCCGCCCGTGCCGCGTTGGCGCGACGAATCGGTGCGGTAGAAGCGATCGAACAGCAGCTTCGGGTCAATGTCGCCAAAGCCGCAGCCGTCATCTTTCACCGTGATCACGCAGTTTCCCTTCAATCCGCGCAGCTCAACGGTAATGTGACCCCCTGGCTGGATGAAGCGGCTCGCGTTTTCCACCAGGTTTTGGATGACCTGTTTCATCTGATCGGCGTTGCCCAAAATATCGGGTGCTTCTCCCACTACGGCGGTGTTCGCCTGGCGTTCCACCAGAATGGGATACAGGTTATTCATTACCTCTTCGACGACGGTCTTCATATTCACGCGGCTCATTTCCGCCGCTTGCGTGGTGGATCCTTCGATTTTCTCGAGGGTAATCAGGTCTTTTGTCAAGTTGGTCAGGCGCTGTGATTCGCGAATGATGGTTTCGCAGAAACGATCGTGCATGTCGGGCGGCAGGTCGGGGTCTTGCAGCATCTCTGCATTGCCGCGGATGGCGGTAAGTGGCGTGCGCAGCTCGTGGGCAACATCGCTAATGAATTCGGATTGGCGTTTCTCGCGCACGGTGAGCTCTTTTTGCCGCACGTTTGCGTATTGCGCCAGCTCCTCCAGGCAATCGGCCAGGTCGTCGGCCTCGCGCAGGCGTCCCTTTCGGGTGAACACAAACGTGGTGCCTTCTTTGCGGTTGCGCACTTTCTCCGTGAGCTCACGCAACGGCTCGGTCAGGAAATGCCCAATAACGTATCCCAGCAAAAACGTGGTAAGCGCAACGGGCACTATGCACTCCAGGAACGGAAGGGTTGCGGGGGTGCCGTTGATGGCATGATTGAGAAACATGGCAAAGCCCGTGGCAAACATTGCCATGAGCGTGGAAAGAACTGCGAAGTAAAAGCGCAGGTTATTCATTGTTTTCAGCTTTCTTGAACTGCGTTAACTGCATGTGCTGCGCGCTGGAAGGGACCCGTGCACCTCGGGCATTTAGGCTTGAAGGCATCTGCACGCGTCCCGTTGTTCAACGCTGTCGCCTATTGCTTGAAGCGGTATCCGTAGCCGCGCACTGTTTCTACCAGGCCGGGGTCGTATCCAGCGGCTTCAATCTTGTCGCGCAGGCGTTTGATGTGGGTGTCCACGGTCTTTGTTTCCGTCAGATACTCCCAGCCCCAGGCATCGCGCAGCAAATCCTCGCGGGAAACCACCTTGCCTGCGTTTTTCATAAGCGCGCCCAGCAGCTCAAACTCACGGGGAGTCAGCTCAATGGGACCCTTATCGCCTGTTGCGGTGTGCGCGCCTTCGTCCAGCGTAATGCCGCCGGCAACAATCGTGTTGCCATCAAGGCTGTTGTCGCTGGCAGACGCACGACGCAAAAGTGCGCGCACGCGGGCAATGAACTCGCGCACGCCGAAGGGTTTCGCCAGATAATCGTCGCCGCCAATCTCCAGGCCAACCACCTTGTCAAGCTCGGTGTCGCGTGCGGAAAGGAACAAAACCGGCGCTGCGGAAATCGAACGGATGCGGCGACACAGCTCGTAGCCGTCAATGCCCGGCAGCATGATGTCAAGCACGAACAGGTCGTACGGTTTTTCGCGCGCCATGGCAAGGGCCTGCTCGCCGTTATCCACTACATCGGCCAGGTACCCTTCCTTGCGCAGGGCGTACCCTACGAATTCCGTGATGGATGCTTCGTCGTCAACAACCAAGATGCGTGTTTGCTTGTCGCTCATGCTTCCTTGTCCCTTCTTTTCCGTCTGCGCCTGCTGTTTTCGGCCGTCGTTTGCACTTGTCATGCGCTTCAGGCGGGTTTTCTCGCGTGGCTTGCTCGTTTATAATGTGCTCGTTCAAAATGCGTACGTCAAAAATGCACGCCTTCGAACACGTGCGTGCGCTTAAAAATGCGCACCGAAACGCTTTTTGCTTAACATAAAACTATACCGAGAAACTACCTGTAGTTTATCAGCGGTTGCAAAGGTTGTCATGATTATGTTACTAACTATTGACGTGGGAAATACCCATACCGTTATTGGCGGTTACGAAGGCGATTCGCTGCAGTTCGTGTGGCGCATGGCAACCAACAAGAAGCAAACGGAAGACGAAATCCGCGCAACGTTGAGCTCAATGTTTTTCGCGCAGCACCTTGATTGTTCCTGCGTTAATGGCGTGGCGCTTGCATCGGTAGTGCCGCAACTTTCTATGGCATGGAAACGCGTGGCGCGCGATTTGTTCCATACCGAGGCGTTCGTATGTACTGCAGAGGCAACGGAAGGCCTGTTCAAAGCCGATTATCCCAACGTGCATGAGATTGGCAGCGACCGTGTTGCCGATGCCATTGCTTCGGTGCATTTGTATGGCGCGCCCGTGGTGGTGGTTGATTTTGGCACGGCAACCAACATTGAGGTCGTGAACAAAGATGGCCTGTTCGTGGGCGGTATTATTGCGCCTGGCGTGAGCACGTCGGCTTCGGCGCTTTTCTCGTACGCGGCGAAACTTGCCGCAACAGAGCTGGTGGATCCCGGTGTGGCCATTGGCACCAGTACGGAAACCGCTATTCAGTCGGGCATTGTTTATGGCGAAGCGGGGCGCGTGGACGGTCTGGTGCGTCGCATCTTCGCGCAGCTGGGTTACGAAGCGCCCGTTGTTGCCACGGGTGGGCTGGCTCCCATTATCACGCCTTGCAGCGAAACCATTACGGATCAGAACGCCGAACTTACGCTGGAGGGCCTTCGCTTAGCGTTCAGCTGGAAAGAATGCACAAAATAAAAATCTGGTAACAATTCCTCTTCTGAGCTAATACAATAGAGTCACAGGAAGATATTTCTGCTGATAAGCAGCCATTTTTTCGAGATTGCGAAGAGGGGGATCGCAACAGGATTCTGCGCGCTATGAATGTTGCTGGGATAACTCTACGCTTTTTCGAAGCCCTCAATGTCTTCTTGGGGTTTTTGCGTTTTGCGTCGTATTATGCAGGTAATGGCGGTAGGCAACGGAAAAGTTAGCTATTGAGAGTGAGGAAAAACATGCCAAGCGATATCGAAATTGCTCAGGCGGCAACGCCGGAACTCATTAGTGAAATTGCCAAGAAAGTAGGCATCAAGGACAAATACCTTGAGGTTTACGGAAACTACAAGGCTAAAGTCGATTTTAATCTGCTTCGCGAGGAAGAACATACTCCTGGCAAGCTTATTTTGGTAACTGCAATCAATCCGACCCCTGCAGGCGAAGGAAAGACCACCACAACCGTTGGTTTGTCTGACGCGCTGTCCAAGCGCGGCAAGAATGTGGTTGTTGCGCTGCGTGAGCCTTCGCTGGGACCTGTTTTTGGTGTTAAAGGTGGCGCGGCCGGTGGCGGATATGCCCAGGTCGTTCCCATGGAAGATATTAATTTGCACTTTACGGGCGACTTTCATGCTATTGGCGCGGCAAATAACTTGCTGGCCGCTATGCTGGACGCCCACATTCATTTCGGCAATGAGTTGAACATTGATCCCGCCAAGATCACGTGGCATCGCGCTGTTGACATGAACGATCGCCAGCTGCGCAACATCGTGAGCGGTTTGGGTGGCAAATCGAACGGCGTACCGCGCGAGGATGGCTTCGATATTACGGTTGCCAGCGAAATCATGGCGATTTTCTGCCTGTCAACGTCTATCACCGACCTCAAGGAGCGCTTGGGTCGCATTGTGGTGGGCTACACGTACGATGATGAGCCCGTTACGGCGCATCAGCTGCACGCGGAAGGCGCTATGGCAGCTCTTCTGAAGGATGCCATCAAGCCGAACCTGGTGCAAACGCTTGAAGGAACGCCTGCATTCGTGCATGGCGGTCCCTTCGCGAATATTGCGCACGGCTGCAATTCCATCATGGCAACGCGCATGGCGTTGGCTCTGGGCGATTACACCGTAACGGAAGCTGGATTTGGTGCTGACCTGGGCGCTCAGAAGTTCCTGGACATCAAGTGCCGTCTGTGCGACTTGAAGCCCGATGCCGTGGTTGTTGTTGCCACGGTACGCGCGCTGAAGAATCACGGCGGCGTTGCGGTTGCCGACCTGAACCAGGAAAACCTGGAGGCGCTGGAAGCGGGCCTGCCGAACTTATTGCAGCACGTAGAGAACATCACGCAGGTCTACAAGCTGCCGTGCGTGGTTGCCATCAACGCGTTCCCCACGGACACGAAGGCCGAGCTTGACCTGGTTGAAGCCAAGTGCAAGGAACTGGGCGTAAACGTTGCCCTATCCGAAGTTTGGGCTAAGGGCGGCGAAGGCGGCTTGAAGCTTGCCGATGAAGTGATTCGTTTGTGCGACCAACCGAACGACTTCCAGTTCTCCTACCCCGACGACATGGGCCTGGCGGAAAAGATCGAGACCATTGCCAAGCGCATTTATCATGCCGACGGCGTGATTTTCGAGCCCAAGGCGCAGCGTGAGATTGAGCGTCTGGAGAAGCTTGGCTTTGGCAACATGCCGGTGTGCATTGCCAAGACGCAGTACAGCTTCTCCGACGATGCATCGAAGAAGGGTGCGCCGCGCGACTTCAAGATTTCTGTGCGCCAGGTAAAGGTAAGCGCAGGTGCAGGCTTTGTTGTTGCGCTTACGGGTGAAATCATGACTATGCCTGGCCTGGGCAAAGAGCCTTCTGCTTTCAAGATTGACGTAGATGAAACGGGTAAGATTTCCGGCTTGTTCTAAAACGTTGGCGTGATAGCAGTGAACCGCGCGAGCGTCTGCAATGCGGAAATCGCGGCAAAGCGGCCGCGACGCATGGCGGGATAAGCGATGGTTACGAATGCAAATATAAAGGCTGCTTGCCGGGGTTGCTGGTGCATCCGCGGCGGGCAGCTTTTTCTTTAAGCTGTTACGTGGGATTGTTTGCGCTCAGATGAATTGTTATCGAGCCGTGCTTGGCTTATGAGAGCGGGGCTTAATGCCGCCCAGGTCATACACTGCTTTAGTGGATAAGGAGAATCGCATGGTGGATACAACGTTTCTTGACGAATTAGCATCGAAGGCCCCCACACCCGGCGGCGGCGGTGCTTCTGCTTATGTGGGGGCTGTTGCGGCGGCGCTGGCTTCCATGGTGGGCAATTTGACGGTGGGGAAAAAGACGTACGCTGCGGTAGAGCCCCAGGTGAAAGAGCATTTAGAGCAGCTTGAGGCCTTACGTGGCGACTTGCTGGGACTCATTGACGCCGATGCGGCAGCGTTCAAGCCCTTGGCTGCTGCGTACGGCCTGCCAAAAGACACGCCCGAGCAAAAGCAGGCGAAAGAAGAGGCGCTGCAGGCGGCATTGCGCGACGCATGCCTTGTTCCGTTGCGCATCATGGAAGTGTGCTGCGTTGTTCTGTCGGAGGCGCGTTTTATGGCGGAAAACGGCTCTAAGCTGGCGGTTTCCGATGCAGGCGCATCGGCGTTGCTTGCGCGTGCGGCGGCAGAAGCGGCAAGCTTGAACGTCTTCATTAACACGGGCACCATGGCTGATCGGGAATTAGCGGCAAGCTTCGAAAAACAAGCCGACGAGCTTATCGAACGCGCAAATGCCGAAGCAGAGCTGGTGGGTACGTTAGTGATCGGCGCCATCCGCAAAGCGTAAAAGACGCAAAGGGCTCTTGTTCGCGTTGGCGCGACAAGGGTAAGATGGTGCTTGGCTCACCAGGATTGAAAAACATTGCGAGTAAAACAAGGCTCGCTGGACTTCGATGGTTTAGGAGGAAATGGTATGGCAGTGCTCCTTACAGGAAAAGAAGTTTCGAATGCAGTGAAAGAGCGCGTGGCAGAGAGCGTTAAAACACTGGCTCAATCAGGCATAACGCCGACTCTCGCCATTTTGCGCGTGGGCGAGCGCCCTGATGACTTGTCTTATGAGCGCTCGGCGATCAAAGTCGCCGCAACGCTGGGCATTGAAGTTCGCTCGATTGTCTTGCCCATCGATGCCACGCAAGAACAAATCGAAGTTGCTATTGACGGCATCAACGATGACGCTTCCATTCATGGTTGCTTGATGTTTAGGCCTCTTCCCAAGGGAATCGACGAAACGGCGCTGTGCAACCGTTTGGATGCACGCAAGGATATGGATGGTATTGGGCTTTCTTCGTTGGCGGGTATTTTCGCCGGTACGGGTCAGGGCTACGCGCCTTGCACGGCGCAGGCATGTATTGAGATTTGCGATTATTATAACGTGCCTGTCCAGGGTAAACGCGTGGTCGTTATTGGACGCAGCTTGGTTATTGGCAAGCCGGTTTCCATGTTGTTCTTGCAACACAATGCAACGGTAACCATTTGTCATTCGCGTTCGGAGAATCTTGCGGAAATCACGCGCGAAGCCGACGTGGTGGTATGCGCAACGGGACGCGCCAAAGCGTACGATGCGCGTTACTTCAGTGCAGGTCAAACTGTGATTGACGTGGGTATTAACGTGGATGACCAGGGAAATCTATGCGGCGATGTTGACTTTGATTCCGTTGAGCCCATTGTTGCTGCCATTACGCCCGTTCCTCGTGGTGTGGGGTCGGTCACAACAGCTCTTTTGATGGAGCATGTGGTGAAGGCTGCCTCTATGGCGTAAAATTTGGAAGACGCGCGGATGCGCGTTGACGGATGCGCGTCCACGCTTCTGGATGCGCATGAGCAACTTGCTATTTTCCGTGCCCGCGCGTTTTGCGCGGGCTGTTGCGTTCAGGCGGTTATGAGTGTGTGACCAGGTGTTACGTGCCGCGTGCTTCGCTGGCTGCGTGCGCTGCTTCGGTAGTGCGAACGGGAAATGCGCAAGAACGGCGATAAGGAGCATGCTATGGAGAAGCCTTCGTATAAGGATTTTTGCTTTGCGGGGAATGGTTCGTTCGACCTTGCCAGCCTGCCGACCAACTTGCAGGTGCCTGAAAGCTGCAAGGATAAAATCGTCAAGGAAATGGCGAAGAGCATAAAGAAAATCGCGAAGTTGCAGGACAAATTGTATGCTGATCGGCGCGAAGGTGTGGTTGTTCTGATTCAGGCCATGGATGCCGCCGGCAAAGACGGCACCATCAAGCATGTGTTCAGCGGCGTGAACCCTCAAGGCGTGGAAGTCACCAGCTTCAAGACGCCTTCGAAAGAGGAGCTTTCGCACGATTATCTGTGGCGTGCGGTAAAGGCGCTTCCTGCGCGTGGCAAAATTGGCGTGTTCAATCGCTCGTATTACGAAGACGTTCTGATAGTAAAAGTCCACGAAATGCAGCGCGGTTACACCATGGCGCCGCGCAACGTCGATCAAGACACGAAAGATTTTTTTGAGCAGCGGTATCGTCAGATAAAAGATTTCGAGCGCTACTTGGACGAGAATTCGTATCGTGTGGTCAAGATTTTCCTGAACGTTTCGCGCGAGGAGCAGCATGCACGTTTCCTTTCGCGCATTGACACGCAGAAGAAGAATTGGAAGTTTTCTGCGGGTGACTTGGCTGAAAGCGATTTGTGGCCCCAATACATGGATGCGTATCAGCAGGTGATTTACCGCACATCCACGAAGGCGGCGCCGTGGTACGTGATTCCCGCCGATCAGAAGTTTGTGGCGCGTTATTTAGTATCGCAGCTGGTCAAGGATGTGTTGGAAGATATCGATCCTAAGTATCCAGAGCTTTCGAATGAAGAGATTGCTCAAATGCAAGAGCTGCGTCCGACGTTGATTGGCACTGCTGCTCAGGATGAACAGCAGGGCAATGCGAAGGAGTGCGAATAGCCATGGCGAACGGTTTAACGTACAAGAGAGTCACCACAACGCCTTTGGCCACGAAGCAGCTGGCTGCAACGCTGGCTGCCCATTTGCGTCCGAACGATGTGGTGGTTCTCATTGGTGATTTAGGTGCGGGAAAAACGCAATTCGTGCAAGGCATTGCGGATGGACTTGGCGTAAAAGACCAGGTTACAAGCCCTACGTTCAATATTCAAGTGACGTATGATGGTGGACGTCTTCCGTTGCATCATTTCGATTTGTATCGACTTGAGCAAGAGGAAGAGCTTGACGACATTGGATTCTACGACACGATTGAGTCCGATGGCGCGTCGTTTTTGGAGTGGGGCGATAAGTTCCCCGGAGCGCTGCCGTATTCGTATTTGGAGATTGAGATTCGCAAGGATGAGGATAATCCCGATGGGCGCGTGGTTTTTGCGCACGCGTACGGGGATAGCAGTCGGCAGTTGCTCTTTTTGTGGGCGAATGATTCGAAGTCGTGCCTGGTGAAGACGGTAAAATAGTGCGGACGTTGCGCGGTATGGGTGCGCTGGGGCGCGGATGCAATGGCGCACGGGTTTGCCACGTGGGCGGCGAACGGTGCGTTGGCGGAATGCTTGCTGCGCGTGCAAGCGCAAGAGTGGAATAGAAGTACGGAATAGGTTGAATATGGCATTTACCTGCGATGATGCAGTTTCTAGCAAGGCGGCAGCGACGATTGCCGCAAAAGATCGCTGTGTGTTGGCTTTCGATACAGCGAATGAGGTTATCGCGCTTGGCGTGGGTGTTTTGGATGAGAAAACGAAGACGATTCGTTGCATTCATTCCGAAGTGATTGAGGCGCATCGTGCATCGAACACCCAGCTCATCCCGAGTATCGATCGGGCGCTTTCGCATTACGGCATAACGCGCGCGCAGATTTCGTGTGTGGTGTGCGGGCGTGGCCCCGGTTCGTTTACTGGTGTTCGCATTGCGTTGGCAACAGCGAAGGGCATTGCCCATGCGCTGGGCGTTGCGCTGGTGGGCGTATCAACGCTTGATGCGATTGCATGGGGCGCGCAAGTTGCGGGCGTGCGCGGCACAGGCGCGGTTGTGGCCGATGCCATGCGTCGTGAGGTGTACCCAGTTCGTTTCCGTTTGAGCGACGGCGGCGTTGAGCGTCTTGATGCCGATGCTGTAGTGAAAGCGCAGGTAGCGGCTGAGCGTTTGTCCTCTGCTGGTACGGGGGGCGCAGGTGCGGTGAGCGCCTCTGCTGTTGGTGCAGAGGGCGCGGGCACAGGCGGCGGTTGCCCGCTCGATTTCGTTACGGGCGATGCGCTGCGCAAGTACCGCGAGCTTTTTGAGCCGGTTGCTCCCGTTCTTGACCAGGGATTTTGGACGTCAAGTGGCAAAGGCCTTCTTCTTTGTGCACAGTCGCTGTGGATGCGGGGAAAAATCGATCCCTTTGATGCCGTGCGCCACAACCCTTCCTTCACGTTGCCCGTGTACACACGTTTGTCCGACGCGGAGGAAAACGAGCGCATGGTGCTGCCAAAGCGTCCGGCGAAAAATTTGACGTCGGGCGTGCAGGGCGAGTCGATTATCTACAAGCCGCTGGATGCGCGTCGGATTGAAGCGGTGCGTGCACTTGACGCGCAAGCCCCTTGCGAGGACGAGCTGAAGCAGGCCACCACGTGCAAGACGACTCTGGCGTGGCTCGCCTTCGAAGACGATGCTCTGGTTGGCTATGCTTTTGGCGCCGTTGCGAATGGCGTACTGGAGGTTCGTCGTGTATTCACGCTTGAACAATCGGCGTATGACCTGGTAGAAAACGAGTTGCTTGCGCATATGGCAAGCGATGCGCGCGATTTAGGTGCAACGGAATATTGTTTTGCGCAGGCGGCTTCCTGCGCCGCAGCGGCCGCTGATGCGTGTGCAACCGATGCCGGCGCGGCTGCGGAGAACGCGCCTTTAGCGCAGCTTTTGAGCAACCGCGATGTTGCCGGCATGGATTTGCGTTTGGGCGGCGATATGGTGGTCGCTTCTGTTTCTCCTGATTCGCGCCCGCTTATTTTCGCGCTGGAGTCATCGTGCGACGAGACGGCGGCCGCTATTGTGGACGGCCAAGGCGAAATCATTGCGAACGTGGTTGCGTCGCAGATTGATTTTCATTCGCGCTTTGGTGGCGTAGTGCCCGAGATTGCCAGCCGCAAGCACATCGAGGCGATTTGCGGCGTGTGCGATGCCTGTTTCGAACAGGCGGCGGAGAAGCTGGAAATACCGTCTTTGACCTGGCATGATATGGATGCGGTCGCGGTAACGTACGCACCTGGTTTGGTGGGTGCGCTGGTGGTGGGCGTTGCTTTCGCGAAAGGCGCTGCGTGGGCGGCCGATAAGCCGTTTATTGGCGTGAACCATCTGGAAGGCCACTTGTACGCGAACAAGATCGGCGCGCCCGATTTGCGTCCGCCGTTGGTTGCTTCGCTTGTTTCCGGTGGCAATACCATGCTTGTTCACGTGAAGGATTGGGGCAACTATACCACATTGGGAACCACGCTTGACGATGCCGTGGGCGAGGCGTTTGACAAGGTGGCGAAGGCGCTTGGCCTGGGGTATCCAGGTGGTCCGGCGATTTCCGCATATGCCGCGAAAGGCAACCCCAAAGCGATTGCATTCCCGCGTGCCATGATGCATTCGGGCGATTTGCAGTTCTCGCTTTCAGGCTTGAAAACGGCGGTTATCACGTATATCCATCAAGAAGAAGATGCAGGTCGTGAGTTGAATTTGCCTGATATTGCGGCAAGTTTCCAAGCTGCGGTGGTAGATGTTCAAGTGGCAAAGGCAAAGACGGCGCTTGAGATGACGGGCGCAAAAGAGTTCTGCTTGGGTGGTGGCGTTGCGGCAAATCCCGCGCTGCGCGAAGCGTACCGCAAGATGTGCGACAAGATGGGCGTGCGCCTTACGTTGCCGCCGCTTTCCGTGTGCGGCGACAATGGTGCTATGATTGCGCTTGTTGCGCTTGACCGTTACCGGCAGGGAAAGTTTTTCGACTTGAGCTGCGATGCGCTTGCCCATACTAATCTGGATGAGCCATACTAAAAGTGCCGCAACAAAAAGAAGGTCCGCTTGTGATTTGAGCGGACCTTCTTTCTGCTTCAACGTTCCATGTGCTTGCGCTGCGCTGTGCGCAATGTCCAAGGCGCGCGTGAGCAATTAGTAGTTCTCGGCGTGAATCTCGAAATACGACTGGGGATGATCGCATACGGGGCAAACGTCGGGCGCCTTCGTGCCTACGACAATGTGACCGCAGTTGCGGCATTCCCACACTTTGACCTCGGATTTCTCAAATACTTGCGCAGTTTCCAGGTTCTTGAGCAGTGCACGGTAGCGCTCTTCGTGATGCTTCTCAATTTCTGCAACAGCGCGGAATTTCGCTGCAAGCTCGGGGAAGCCTTCTTCATCTGCGGTTTTAGCGAAGCCTTCGTACATATCGGTCCACTCGTAATTTTCGCCATCGGCTGCTGCGGCCAGGTTCTGGGCGGTGTCGCCAATGCCGTTGAGTTCCTTGAACCACATCTTCGCGTGTTCTTTTTCGTTGTCGGCCGTCTTCAGGAACAGGGCAGACATCTGCTCGAAGCCTTCCTTTTTCGCGGTCGATGCAAAATACGTGTACTTGTTGCGTGCTTGGGATTCGCCGGCAAAAGCCGCTTCCAGGTTTTTCTCGGTCTGAGTTCCTGCGTATTTATTCGTTGCCATTGCTTCCTCCTTGATTGATGATCGCGCTCGTGCGGCGCGCACGCCTTCATTCTCCCACCGTTGCCCCCTGTCTGCCAAGGTGGAATGCAATCAATTATTATTTCTACACCTGGTATCATTGAGGGTATTCTGAATTGTTTGTTCTGCCTGCAGAAACATTGCGCACTCAAATAAGGCATCGGCCGTCTCTGCGTATTTTTGTTTGGGGTTTGGTTGAATGATTGGACCCCGAACAAGGCATCTTGTCGAAAATCGAGGGCTAATGTGCAAAATAGGACGGTACGGGGTAGGTTGAGGCTGTCGATGGTGACGTTTTAGCTCGCTTGACTCGTTCTTGTTCGAATAAATTTCGTAAAACCCCAGGTCGCAGAATTAGTCTGATGAAGAAGGCCGATTTGCTACTCACAGCACCTACCCCGTACCGTCATATTTTGCACATTGAGGCTTATTTTTTAGCAACCTGACTTTCTCGGCCGAGAAAGAATGCGGGATTTGCATTGGAATCATTGCGTTGTTGCGCTGCCGAGTGGATCCATCGACTTGCTCGGAATAATTCAAAAGGAAACACCCCCGTCTCTCGGGTGAGAAACAGGGGTGTTGCAGTTTTTGCGGATTGAAGACGCTCGGTTAGCGGGTGTCTTCTTGAAAGGCGCAGATCAGAAGCTTATGCGGCGTTCTTCTCGGCCAGCTTAGCTTCGCGCTTTTCCTCGCTGTGAGAAACGATAAGCGCGCAGGAGGCGTCGCCCGTGATGTTGACCACGGTGCGGCCCATGTCGAAGATGCGGTCAACGCCAGCAACCAGGGCAATGCCTTCGACCGGCAAGCCAACTGAAGCAAGCACCATGGTGAGCATAACCATGCCAGCACCCGGAACGCCCGCGGTGCCAATAGAGGCAAGCGTTGCGGTCAAAACGATGGTGGCCATCTGGCCCAAAGAAAGGTCAATGCCAAAGCACGATGCAATGAAGATTGCGCAAACACCCTGGTAGATTGCGGTGCCGTCCATGTTGATGGTGGCGCCCAGCGGCAAAACGAAGGAGGTCACTTCATCCTTTGCGCCCATCTTCTTGCAGCCTTCCATGTTGATGGGCAGGGTGCCTACGCTCGAGGCGCTGGAGAACGCGAAGATCATGGCGGGCATCTGGCCCTTGAAGAACTTCAGGGGGCTCATGCCGCCCATAGTGCGCACGGTGGTGGAGTACACCAGGAGCATGTGAACCAGGTAGCATACGTATGCGCACAGAAGAACCATGGCAAGAGAGCCCAAAACCTTGGAGCCGTTGTTGGCGATAACGGGAACAAGCAGGCAGAACACGCCAATGGGCGAAAGCTTCAGAATCATGTCCATGCACTTCATGGAGACGGCATTCATGGATTCCACCAGTTCACGCACGGGATCGGCGGCTTTGCCAGCAAGCAGAATGGCGAAGCCGAACAGCAGCGACAGCACGATGATCTGCAGCATGGCGCTTTGATACATGGGAGCAATGATGTTGGACGGGAAGATGTTCACCACGGTGTCCATAAGAGAAACGGGATCTTTTGCGTCGTAGGCAAGGTCGCTGGTTTCCAGAACGGGGAAAAGTCCCTTGAACAGAAGGCCGCCCAGAATACCAATAATAATGGCGCAAGCCGTGGTGCACAGGTAGTAGACGACGGTTTTCAGGCCAATCGAACCAATCTTGCGAATGTCGCTCATGGAAATAATGCCGCTGATCATAGAGAAGATGACTACGGGCACAACAATGAACTTCAGCAAGTTCAGGAAGATGGTACCGAAGGGCTTGATGTACGAATCGGTGAAGGCGGCATACTGCTGCAAAAGCAGGCCGAAAATAATGGCAAGCACCAGGGCAATGCCAATTTGCGCCGCCAAAGAGAGTTTCTTCTTTGGCGCCTTGGTGGCTTCTTCTTGTGACATGGACGTCCTTTCTAAAAAGTTAATTCAGCAGCGCAATATTATATCGAATCTTCACAATTGCGGAGTGCAATGTTGCGGGTTGCTGACGCAGTCGGCGGTGTTGGTACGGTAATGGCGCTGGATGCGCCGTTTGAGCTGTGGTTTGGCGCTGCGCGCTGTGGGCGTGTCAGAAGCCAGCGAAGGCATCAGCGGGAGGGCGAACGTCGCGGTGCGGTGATGCGGGATGCGACGGTTGCGCGTTGGGAAGGCGTCGGCGGGAGGCGAGCACCGCGTTGAGGATTCGTGAGGCGCTGAAGACTCTCTCTGCCACTTTGTAGGATTTTGATAGCGTTTTCGCGCGATTTGATAGCTTTTTGTAGACGGTTTGATAGCGCGCAGGGCCGTTTTGATGGCTTTTTGATAGCGCGACCGTTCATGATGCTCCCTGTAGCAAGGGAGGAGTCATATGCGTATCGATAAAAAAATGGCAGTTGGCGTAGCGTGCGCCGTTGCTTGCGCGCTCTGTGTTTTCGGGTACACCCAAAGCGTGCGGGGAGAAGCGGATTGCGTTCGAGCGGAGGCGTTGGCGAAATACGGCGGTGACCAGGTGGAAGTCTGTGTTGCAACGCGCGATATACCTGCGGGTGAAACATTGAGTGCGTCGTCGGTTGAAATGCGTTCGTGGCTGGTAAGCATGCTGCCCGATCAAGCGGTGACAAACGCAAAACAAGTGCTGGGAAAGCAAGTGACTTCTCCCATTATGGCGGGAGAGGTGGTGTCAAGCAAACGCTTCGGCACGCTTTCTTCTTCGTTTGAGGTTCCGTCGGACATGGTTGCGGTAAGCGTTTCTGCAAAAGAAGTTCAGGCGGTTGGCGGTGCTTTGAAGCCGGGGTCTTCCGTGGACATTTATTCAGCGGGTGCCAGTGGGGTGACCCTTATTGCTCAGGGTGTGAACGTGCTTGCTACCAGCGCTTTTGATGGAAGTGGGACAGGCTCGGGCGCGTCGTTGTCATGGATTGCGCTTGCGGTGAAGCCATCGGTCGTGGCGGAGATTATCGCTGCCGAAGAGCGCACGGAGCTTTATTTCGTGCTGCCAGGGCAGGATGCTTCAAGCGCAGCCGCGGCTTCGAACGCTGCGGACTCGGGCTCTGCGGGTGCTGCGGGTGCCGCGTTGGGCGGTTCAGGTCGGGACCCTGAGCCTGCGAGCGGGGAAGCAGCGAAGACTCGTGTTGCGGGTGAGAAGAAGGTGGCAAGCGATGGTCACGAATAAGTGGATTGCGGGTGCGGGGACAACATCGCTGTCGTTGGATATGCTTGCCGGCGGTGTGCGCGCGAAAGTGTGCGGTAATCTGCAGGCGAAGATGCAAGAGGTTGCATCTGTCCAGGTGAAACAGCAAGAAGAACCGCTGTTTGGGTGTCAGGCGGGCTCGAAGGCGGAAGTGTTTCCGAAAGCGCACGTTGAACCATGCCCCGAAATATTATTGGAATCGCAGGCGGTGGCTTGCGATGGAATGCAAGATGAATCGCAGAAACAGGCGCAGGGGGGTTCGCCGGCGTTCGAAAAGACGCTCGTGTGCGCCGATGCGTTAACGCTGGAAAAACCGCTTGCGCTGGGGATGTCCGAGTCAAAGCATCTTGATTTGCCGTTTGTGTGCAGGGAAAACGCGGGCGTTCTTGCGCGCAAGGCATTTGCAGATCCACTTGTCACAGGCGCGTTCATTTACTCGGTTGATGACATGTCCGTTTTGAATTTAGTGTCAATGCTCAAGCGGGATTATCCGTTTAAGCAGGTGTTTCTTGTGTCTGATAGCGATTATTCGTGGTTTTTGCGCCGTGCAGCGCTGACCCTTGTCGATGGCATTGTTCCTTGCGAGCGGTTTTATCCGGAGCTGCTTGCTAGGCATATCAAGGCGCCTGCAGCGGGCGATCCTACTCCCGTAGTGAATGATCCTGCTCCCGCAGCGATTGGAACTCCCGCGTCCGCCAATGTTCCCACAGCGTTGGGTGGGGCGCTTGGGGAGCCGTTCGAAGACGACACGCCTGAAGTTCTGTATTCGGGTGACCAGACATGTTGCGAAAACGGCGGACCATCTTGCGCTGCGCCCGCGTACGAGCCGGCTTCATGTGCGGACGCGGTTCCCTTGGAGGCATATGCGGCGGATATCAGCATGCTCTCTCCGGCCGATGGTTTTTCCGCTAGAGACAAGAACTCCAAGGCAAGCGAAGAAAAGGGGCTTCGCGATGACGTTTATGCGGGTAATCTCAATATCGGCATTATTGACGCCCCTGAATTTGAATGCGACGAAATTGAAGAAGCGGTTGCGAGCGAATTGTGTGGGGGTCTATCGCCTTTGCAAACAGAGCAGGCCGCCTCTGCGCAAAAGGTGGCGCCTGCTGGGAGCGCGCTGGATATATCGCGCGCGTTCTACCTTCCTGTTATTGGGGCGAGCGGTGGCGTGGGAAAGAGCACGATTGCTTTTCTGAGCGCTGTTTGTGCGGCGCGGCTGGGCTGCAAAACGCTTCTGGTTGACCTTGACTTGCAATTTGGCGATATGGCTCTGTATTCGCAGGTTGAACAGGTAATATCGCTTAATCAGCTTGCGACGGATCCTTGTCTGGTGACGCAACTTGAGCCGGTGCCTGAAGGGTTTTGCTTGGTGGGGTCATGTGCGTTGCCCGAGCAGTCAGATGATGCGCTGAATGCGCTTGAGCAGGTGATTGAATATGCAAGCGGCCATTTCGACGTGATTGTTTCGAATGGGCCAGCATTTTGGGATGACAAGCACATGGCGCTTCTTGAGCATGCGGGAAAGATTCTCTTTGTTTTGGATCAGCGCATCTCTTCTGCGCGTGCGGCCCAGAAAGCGTTTGACGTTTGCATGCGCTGCGGCTTGGCTGCCTCGCCTTTTCTGTTCCTGCTCAACAAGTGCGGGCGGCAAGCTCAGCTGACTTATATGGATGTAACGTGCGCAACGCAGGGCGCTCCCTGTAAAGAATTGCCTGATGGGGGACGTGCTGTAGGGGAATATCTTGAAGCGCGTCAGGCACTGTGCCTTTTTGACGAGGGAAACGACCTTGCTCTTGAGCTGTCTGACTTAATGACCGAAATCCTGCCAGGATGCAACGTTATGAAAGGTGTCAAGCAGGGGCGGCGTTTCTCGCGATTGCTGTTCGGCAAAAAACACCGAAAGGGGGATGAATAATGTCGCTGAAAGATCGTGTTGACAGGGTGCAGGGATCTTGCGCGCTGCACCAGGAGCGAACTGACGAAGAACTGTTTTCGGAGCTGCGACGGCATATGAACGAGCACCTTTCCAATGGTTTGCTGTCGGTGGCGAAAACCGCGCCCCTTCGTGTGGAAAATGAGATTCGCAGTCTTTGTCAAACGGTGTTTTCCCAGGCAGACTGGGCGGAGGTGTCTTCGCAGCGTAAAGAGCGGCTGATGGCTCAGCTGATTGATTCGGTGTTTGGCTTTGGTCCGCTCAACGAGCTGCTGGCGGATTCGTCCGTAACGGAGATTTTGGTGAATGGCCCCGAGAAAGTGTATGTGGAACGGGCGGGCCGGCTGGAGAAAACCGCTGTTCGGTTTGTGGATAACGAGCAAATTCTTGCGTTGATTGACCGTATTGTGGGGCCACTGGGGCGGCGGATCGATGAATCGTCGCCCATGGTGAACGCGCGCTTGCCCCAGGGCTTTCGCGTCAACGCTGTAGTGGAGCCGATTGCGGTGGATGGCCCTTTGCTCACCATTCGAAAATTCCCCGAAGAGATTTTGCGCCTGCAAGAAATGGTCGAACTCAATTCCGTTGAGCCAGAGCTTGTTCCGTTTCTGACCTGGGCTGTTGTTGCGCGCAAGAACATTGCGGTCTCGGGGGGAACCGGTAGCGGCAAAACGACGTTCCTCAACGCCCTTTCGTGTTTTATCCCCGAAGGAGAGCGCGTTATCACCATTGAGGATTCTGCTGAGTTGCGCTTCGATCCCGATGCCCATGTAGTGCGCATGGAGGCGCGATCCGCGAATGCGGAAGGGAAAGGCCAGGTGAGCATTGGCGATTTGGTGGCAAATGCGCTGCGTATGCGCCCCGATCGCATTGTTGTGGGCGAATGCCGTGGTGCGGAAGCGCTTGATATGCTGCAGGCCATGAACACGGGTCATAGCGGCTCGCTTACCACGCTGCATGCGAATTCAACGAAGGAAGCCATAGGACGTTTGGTCACTATGGTCCGCTATTCATCGGATGTGCCTGTTGAAGTGGTGGAATCGTATATTGCGGCAGCAATGGATGTAGTGGTGCAAACGGTGCGCAACATCGATGGCACGCGGTACGTAAGCGAGATTTCCGGCTTTTATTTCGATGAGGTTCAGCGGCGTTGCAGGGTGCGCACGTTTTACGAGCGGCCGTTTCCGGCGAACAAGGGGCGCTGGATTGACGTTCCCGACTGGGTGGACGATCTTGCGCTGCAAGGTCATGCGGAAGGAAGGGAGGTCGGCGAATGGAAACAGCGAATTTCTTCTTAGCGGGGGCGCTTGCCTGCGCCGCCGGCGCGGGTTACTTCTGTTTGCGGGCGCCAATGGCTCATGCGTATGGCTCCGTTTTGGCTGTTTTTGCCTTGCCCGCCGATGCGCGGCGAAAGGTGATGTGCCAGAAGATTTTTGTACAGGGGGTGCGGGTTCTTTACCCTGTTGCCGCAAAACTTTTGCTCATTAGGCCTGTTCATGCGCTTGTTTCCGATTGCATGGAGTCTATTCGAGAGAAGGGGAGCAAAGAAGTTCGCGCTCAGGCGCTTGTGAGCTCCGTGCTGGCGTCCCTTGTGCTGTTTTCGCTGGTGGTGGGACTGGTTTTGGGGTCTGCTCTTTCGGGCGTTGCTGTTGTTGTGGCGCTGGTTGCGTTAGCGGCGTTTAGATTTCGTAGCCAGGCGGATAAGCGTCTCGAGCGAATGCGTCTGTGCGTTCCCGATAGCATTCAAGGAATGAAAGCGTGCTTCCAAGCAGGGTTTTCTCTTGAACAGGCATTGGAATATCTTTCGGGCCACACCTGTGCGGAAATGGAGCACGTGTATGGGCGCGCTCTTCAAACATTGCGCTTGGGAGGTACGGCGGCCGATGCGCTGGATGTCCTGAAAAGGGAAGTCAACGCCCCCGAGTTCGCATTCGTGATTGCGGCGCTTGATATTCAGCATCGAACCGGTGGCAGCTTGTCATCTGTTTTCAGCAGCGCCGAAGAAGCAGCGCGCGGACAGTTCGAGCTGGAACGATCGTTGCGCACGCAAACGGCCCAGGCGCGTCTTTCTGCACGCGTGGTTAGTGTTATGCCTTTAGTTATCATCGGTGTGTTTTCCCTAATAACCGAAGGGTTTCTTGAGCCGTTTTTCTCAAGTTTGGCAGGATTTCTTCTGTTCTTGTTCGCTGTTGCCATGCAGGGGTTGGGTGTTTTCATGGTGAGAAAGACGTTGCGGGTAAAGGAGGTGACCTCATGATTTTATGGCAAGTATCGGCGTGCTGTTGCGCGTTGCTTTCGGGTGCGCTGTTCTCGGGGATTATTCAAGATACGCTCGCGCGAAAACGAAGACGTGCGCGTTCGCGATCCAGTGTGAAGCTCGTCTCCAAGAAAACGGCAGGTAATTTCACCGATACCGTTTTGGACTTATGGGGGCGATCGTCTTTGGAGCAGAAAGCGCGAAACGATCCCGTATTGCTTTTCTGCAGAAGCTTGTTTGCCCGTCGCTGCGAGCGATGGATGCAGAAGCAAGGCAGTTTTCTGGGACGACCAGGCCTTACGTCTCAAGGATTGAGCACAGTGCGCTTCGTTTTCTCTGTGGTGGGGCTTTGCATTGGCCTGGTGGTTGGATATGCCTTGGGCTTGCCTGCCGTTGGATTTCTGGTGCTTTGTCTGCTGGGGGCGATTCTTGCATCGCAGTTGCCGTTTCGGGTGGCATCTTCCCATGTTCAACAGCGAAAAGATGCCATGGAGCGTGAGCTTCCCCAGATGCTTGCCATGGTGTCGCTGGGGTTGCAAAGCGGCTTGTCATTTGACCGGAGTTTTGCGCTTTATACGGCAAGGTTCACCACTGATTTCGCTCAGGAGTGCCTTAACGCTCAGCGACGTTGGGAGATGTCGCTTTCAACGCGCGAGGAAGCGCTGCGTGAACTGGGAAGATCGTATGATTCGCCTTTATTCGAGCAAGCGGTTGAGTCCATGATCCGTTCGCTTCGTTTGGGAACGGCGCTTGCCGAGAACTTGGAGGCACTATCGGCTGAAGCGCGCAATCAGTATCGCGCCGATTGCCAGCAAGCTATTGCAAAAGCGCCGGTCAAGATGATGGTGCCTACGGGAGTTCTTATTTTGCCGGCGATGTTGATTTTAGTTATGGGGCCCATTCTGTTGGAAATGATGGGCGTATAGAAAGGGGTAACAATGAATAAGTTTGATTGCATGTGTCTGAAGGCGTGGGGTTTTGCACGCGGAAAAATGGCGGAAGTCAAAGGTCAGGGCACCACGGAGTACGCGATTCTCGTAGGTGTGCTTGCGGTTATTGCGATTGCGGCAATTTCCCTGTTCAAACCAAAAATCGAAGAGCTTTGGAACGCTATTGCCACGGGAGTGAACGGTCTGTAGAAATGTTTTTCGTACGGAAAACGAAGGAGCACGCGGGGCAAAGCACGGTGGAATACGTTGTGGTGCTTTCTGCGCTCTTGGCGGTTGTGGTTGGTTTGGGCGCGCTCGTGCATCTTTTTGCAGATGGTACGGTTGCGAACCATGCGGTTTTTAGCGCATCGCATCATGTGGGTGGCGATTCTTTGGGCGCTGTTTTGGATATTTTCACGTTTTGAGAGGAGGGGCGGCGTATGGATACGGGACAAGGATGGCATGCGAAGGCGGCGTGCGGCAGGTGCGCTCAATGTGGCGTGTTTGGAAAATTTAAAGATTGCGCAGGTCAATCAACCGTTGAAGCGGCATTTATCTTGCCTGTGATGCTTATCGCCGTTCTGCTTCTTATCCAGCCGGGCATTATTTTGTACGATCGCATGGTTATGCGAGGCGCCGCTGCAGAAGGGTGCCGCGTTCTGGCAACGTTGAGCGCCGATCAAACGGAGCTTTGCGAGAGCTACGTGGTGCGTCGGTTGGGCGCCATCCCTCAACAGAGTCTTTTCCACGAACACGGAAGTGTTTGTTCGTGGGATATTTCCTTGGAGGGAAGCGAGGCTTCGGGGCAAACTGCAGTGGAAATCACGAACAAAATCAAGCCGCTTCCGCTGATTGATGCAGGTGCTGTGCTTTTCAATCTTGTTGATGACCAGGGGTTTCTGACAATCTCCGTGCGCGAAGAATATACCGTTCAACCAACGTGGGCAAGTGAAAGCGCGCTTTCGGAAGGCGCTGCGGCATGGATTGGGGAATGGACTCATGAGTAGGGATTTATTCAGGGATGACCAGGGATTTACCACGTTGGGCATGACGGTTTCCCTTTTGCTGTGCTTGTCTTTGATCCTTTCTTCCGTTCAAGTGTATCGCATTAACTCGGCTTCAGCTGCGATACAGGACACGGCGGATGCCGCAGCGCTTGCTGCGCAGACCGAGGTGGCGGAATTTATGGTTGCGGCTCAGGTGTGCGACGCTGTTCTGCTCTCCTTGTCGTTGGCGTCATCGGTGTCGGCGGGCGTGGGTGTTGCGTGCCTGTGTACGCCGTTTACCGCACCGCTTTCTTCGGGATTCGTTGAGGCGGGAAAGACGTTTGCCCAGGCTAAGAGCTCGTTTTCGAAAACAGCAAAAACAGGGCTGCAAGCATACCAGCGTGCGCTGCCGTTCATTGCTGCCGCACGTGCTGCCGCGGTGGCGCGCTCGAATAGCGCGCAGGGCGCTTTTGATTACCATGCCGTTGCGGTGTGCCTTCCGTTGCAAGGGGAAGATATCGACATTGCCGACGATGCGTCTGCCACCGAAGCGCTCTTCGACCAGATAGAGGGCGAGAGCGAGCAAATCAAGCAAGCATCTGAAGAAGCGGAAACCGCTGCCCAAGAGGCCCTTGAGGCAAAACGTCGCGGCTTCGAAGCGGATTGCGGCGGCGGTGATGCGGGTGCGTATTGCATGCGCGAGCGCGCTTCTTCTTTGGCGGGGATGACTGGTGCGGCGAATCCGTATTATGCCTCGGTGGATACGTGGTCATTTTCGGTTGCTCTTGAGCGGGCGCGTGCCTATTACCGTGAGAGACTGGATAACGAACGGTCGGCTTCGCAAAGCGCATCTGACCAGTCGCAATCTGCGGTGCGCCGCATTTTCTATCGGTATGCGTGCCAAGAATTGGACAAGGGATACGTCCGTGAAACGGAAAGCAGCTTTGACGCGTATTTCCCCGTGATTCCCAAGAATATGAAGCAAATGAGGCAGTGCGATTTGTACGGAGCAGCGCTTTTTCCGGTAACGGCAGGTGGCGATGCGCTTGTCATGCATGGCGGAAAAGAGTGCTCGTGCGCGGCGGGATATACCCGTTTGGGGTCGATTCAAGAGCTTGAGACAAATGCTGATGGATTTGAAGTTTGCCCTGATTGCGGCTTTGTTCCTGAAAGTTTGGGAAACGTTGCGTCTGCCACGAGTTCAGTCAAAACGGGGTTCGAGTATCACTACCTTTGCGTTGCTCAGGCGGCAAGTGAGTATCAGAAAGCGCGTGAAGAGCTAGATCCACTCACGAGTCAGACGAAAGGCGCGGCTCAAACGCTTTTCGATGCATGCAAGGAATACACCAAGAATGCGTTGAACGATCGCATTCAGGTGAGCCCTCTGGGGCAGTGTGGCTCTATTGCCGTTGTGTTCGATTCCTCTTCGGTTCAAGCGCCATTGTGGCAGCTCGCAAACGGAGTGAAGCCTTTGGGTGCGCGCGTTGCGGTAGCGGGAGCGGCGCTTATGGAGGATGTTTCGGAAGATGGCGGCACGGTTTTGTCGGGCGTTTTCGACGGGTTGAGCGATGAGGCGAAGAACGTGTTGGGTCCTGCGAGCGTAGCGCTTCGCTGCTGGTCGGGATTGCTCGAGGCGTACGGGTCGGGGCAAGAGGCGCTTTCATCCACGATAAAAGACCTGCTTGGCGGCATATCGTTTGTGAGTGCAAGTGGATTAGGAACATGGGCGGAAAAGGCGTTTCAAGAAACCATGGAATTGCTTGGACTGCAGCCGGCTTGCCTGAAAGCGCTCAAGCCGGTCATTGCGAACACGGGCGGCGTTGCCTCTGCGTGCGACGCATCGCTTGCGCAATCGTATGCTCAGGTGAAGCAAGGTGCCCTTGAGGGTGCGGCAGCGCTCGATGGGGTGTTGGCGTGGTCGAATCAGGCACTTTCTTTGGACAACCAGGGCGTTTCGCTTGTGGGGGACTCTATTGAGATCACGAGTTTCTGCCCATTTGGGGAAAGCGGCCCTTGTTTCACGTTGCGGCTTCCTCTTCCGGCGCGAGCTCAAAGCGTGCTTGATGGCGCAATAGGGTTCTTTGCGAGTGGTGCGCAAGGGTTCGCGCAAAGCATGGAGGGAATGGTCCGATGGCGCTAGGGAAGATGTTAGGGAAGAAAGAGTTCGCGCGGTTGGTTGTTTTCGTGCGCGAGCAGCACATGCATTCGCGGCGCGGCCGCAGATGGCAGGCGTGTGGACGGCGCAGAAGCCGACGGATAGGCAGGAGCCAGCGGTATGGTCACAGACGAATGTAAGTGTGGTCAGCGCAGCTGCGGGCGAATGAGCGGGCGCGGACGGTTGGGTCAGCGCCAGCGCTTCTCAAGGGATTGGCGCGGGCAGGCAACGGTAGAGATGGCCGTGGTGTTCCCCGTAGTGCTTATTTTAGTGGTCATTTCGTTCAATGCTATGAACTATCTGGGGATTTGCGCTTCCTTCGATCGTGTGTTTCCGCAACAAGTGCGTGTTTTCGCTGCAGCGCCCCGTTTTGGCTCGAATCAAGGAGACGCTGCCGCTAGCGTGCAGCAAGCGCTTGCAGCCAAGTATGCCCAGGAGTGTTCGAACGTGAGCGTGGTCGTTTCGGAAGACGGCTGGGGGAATAGCGTGTTTGAGGCATCGTTTGAGTACGAACCGACGTTTTTCGGGCTGCAGTATCGATCGATCCTGTTCGGTGTGCAGCTTCCAACGCTTAGTCATCAGGCATCGTTTGCCCTGAACTGCTATCGACCGGGGGTGATTGTGTGAGCACGCTATCTTGCTGGGCCGATCGTTTCAAAGCTGCAGTTTTTGTGGTGGTTTTGATTGTTGTCGCGCCGTGGTGTGTAACGGGATTTTTGCAGGTGGAGAAGGTGGCTTATGCGATGCGACAACCTGCTGAGCTGGAAAGCGGTGTTGCAAATAACGCTTTGAACAGGGAATTTGTCGATTTGAGCGGATATTCTGCGGTTCGCATCGACGAGAGTGCCGGTGTGTGCGGGTTTGAGAGTCAAGCTTCCCCCGAGCAGACGCTTTCGAGTATTGCATTGGAATTAGAGGAAAAAGCCTGGATCTGCGTTCCTTCGGGCGATGAAGTGAGCGCAAGCTTCTACAAAGCGGAAGGAGAGTATCGATGGGCATATGTTTCGTGTGGTCGTGTTCAGGGAGTAACGGTTGTGGTCTGCAATTTAGCGTGATTGTTCTTCCGCGCTGAGGTGCGGTTGGGCGAGTTGGAGCGAACCGTTGAAAACGGACGTCGTGAAAAAATGAACACGAGAGAAAAAGAAGAAGGGACTGTTTTTACCATGCGGCAGATATCTACAAAGCTGTGCCCATCGTGCGGCGCTCTGTGCTTTTCCGATGCGACCAGGTGCTATGAGTGTCTTTACGAATTCGGCGCGGAAGAGGCCTTCTCAAAAGGAAAGAACAAGGAGGGAAGCGAGCTTGTAGCGGTGGGCGTTGTGGTGGTGGAAAAAGAAAGCGCACCCGAAGGTGCGCTTGAGGTAACCATGCGGTTCGATAACGCTTATGCAAGTCGGCTGGCCAGCAGCTTTTCTCCTTGCTCCTGAAGAACCTTCTCGACTTCCATGTAGGTATCAAGGATAAGATTTCCTTCCTCGGTGAGTGTGCTTCCGTGCGCGCCATCGCGGTTAAGCAGAGTGGTGCCCAATGCGGACTCGGTGTCTTTCATGATGCGCCATGCTTTGCTATAGGCCATGCCCATGTGCTTTGCGGCGGCATTAAGAGATCCCGTTTCGCGCACGCCCAGGCAAAGGTCGGCTACACCGCGTCCGAATGCTGAGCTGCTTTCTGATTCCGGATTCGTGATTGACAATCGAATAAAGGGATGCAGTTGGGTAAGCGACGACATGGAACCTCCTTTGATTTCTCTAACGCCGAATAATTATAGCCCTAATGTAAACAGGTTGAACAATTATTCATCTAAATTGTGCGAGCAAAGTTAAGCACTGACTTTTCCAGGCTGTCTATTGCGGGTTCGATTGTTTCCGTAAAGCGAATGGGAAGGCTATCAAGTTCGGCCAAGCCTTTGGGGACATAGGGGTTGCCAATCTCTTGAGCAATATGCTGGTTGAGTTCGCATCCGGAAAGAGCGGAAATGTTTGCCGGAAGCGGCTCTTTCGCACCAATGCCATGCAATCCGCGGTATACGTTTTCCCCGAACTTTGCCCAATGGGCCGTGCTTGCAATGAGCAACGGGTTTTCGCTGCGCTGTTTGTCCGCAACGTGGTAAGCAACGGCGGTGTGGGGGTCAAGCAGGTAATGATGCTTGTCAAACACTTGCTTGATGGTTGCAAGGCACTCGTCATCGCTGGTGCTGCCTGCCTTGAACGTGTCTTGCACGCGTTTGAGCGTTTCGGCGTCTACGGTGAAACGCCCCGTTTCTTTCAGGTCCGCCATCCATCGGGCAATTGTCTGTGTGTCGCGCCCGCTGAGTTCGAAAAGCTGGCGTTCCAGGTTGGAAGAAATCAGGATATCCATGGAAGGCGAAGGCGTTAGAACAAATGCGCGATCCGAAATATCGTACGTTCCGGTCTCAATGAAGTCGGTAAGCACGCGGTTGGCGTTAGAAGCGCAGATAAGCTTTTCGATGGGTGCACCGATTTGCTTTGCGTACCAAGCAGCAAGAATATTGCCAAAGTTGCCGGTGGGAACGCAAACATCAATAGGGTCACCTGCGGAAACAGCACCTTGTGCCACAAGCTTCGCGTAGCCGGAAAAATAGTACACGACTTGAGGAAGCAAACGACCCCAGTTGATGGAGTTTGCGCTGGAAAGGGCGATTTTTCCTTCGTCCATTAGGGTGTTGGTGAACTTCTCATCGGAGAAAACGGTTTTTACGCCCGACTGGCAATCGTCGAAGTTGCCTTTAACGGCCCAAACGCACACGTTGTTGCCAAGCTGTGTTGCCATCTGCTTGTACTGGATGTCGCTCACGCCGCCATGAGGGTACATAACGCCAATGGAAACGCCAGGTACATCGTGGAATCCTTCGAGTGCCGCCTTGCCCGTGTCGCCCGAAGTGGCAACAAGGATCATAAAGCGGTGATCCAACTGACCGCGCTCGGTGAGAAGCTTGGCGCTTGCAGAAAAGAAGCGCGGCAGGCATTGCAGCGCCATGTCTTTAAACGCAGCGGTGGGGCCATGCCAAAGCTCCATGATATGGGTTTTTTCGTCAAGGGAGGTGATAGGGCAAATATCTTCGCTATCGAATTGCGCGCCGTATGTTTCATCCATGAGCTGGTCAATCATTTCGTGGGGCACGTCAATGCCAAAGCGCTTGTACACTTCAGCTGCCCGTTGCGCATAAGGCTTTTCCGCCAAGGCGACAATCTCATCGATGGTCATGGTGGGCACGCTTTGGGGAACGAACAGCCCGCCGCCATCGGCGAGTCCTTTTACAACGGCTTCAGTGAAGGGGACCGCGTGGGTGCAGCATCCGCGCGTATCGATGTAGAGGTTTTCGGCCATAGTCTTTCTTCCTTGAGAGGGTAGTTGCAAACGTTTATGCACGTCAAAGATGTAGCAAGCACAGTATACCCGTGATTTTTTCATTCAGGCAATACGAGCGGCTTTGATTAACGTTTGCGCAATAAAAAGAAGGGAGCGGCGCGGCTACGGCAAGGGAAGCGGGCGCGGCGGGGCAAGGCGCTCCGCCGCCGGGTGGTTCACGGTGCTCATGTGCCCGCTACGGGGCGCAATTACGACATTTTCCACCAGCGGGATTTCTTACCCGACGGGAACAGGGGCGCTGCGGGCAAGGCGTGGTCCTCTTTCGAGTTTTTGCGTATGAAGCGGAAAGCGTAAATATAAATGACGATAACGAAAAGGTAGAAAACCGTCATGACCAGGTCACTGTCAACGGAAAGGCAGAAATCGTAGAAACCATGAATAAGTACCGGCACGGCAAGCGTAAGGAACCGCGCGCCATCGAAAGCGGCGTGGCTGCCTTTGAGCGAGGCGGCTTTCGCGCGCGAGAAGAAGAAGCCCATGAACACGCCGCAGAACGCATGAAGCGGCACGCTCAACAGGCCGCGGCTTCCCGCCAGCACAATCGCATCACCGATTGTTTCTTCGCCACCTACGTAAAAAGTGTTCTCTACCAGGGCAAATCCCAGGGAAACGAAAACGGCGTAAACAATCCCGTCGAAGAAGTGGGTGAAATGGCGGCTGTTCCAGGCAATAAGAATAAGGAAGACAAGCTTCCAGCCTTCCTCGATCAAGGCAACGCCCAGGAAATTGTCGGCAATAATAAAGGAAAGCGTGTCGTCAAACGTGGAAAGCAGCACGCTTTCGGCCATGAGCTCGCAAATCATGGTTGGCACTACGGAAATGCAGCCGCCCAGGCAAAGGAGCAGAAGCAATCCCAGGGGTTCGCGCTCAACGTGATCTTTGCGATAGACGTAAATCATGAGTATCAATGCCGGCAAAACGGCAAGAACAGTAAGAAGGTCGTCCATGGAAGCGCTTTCTCTTGTGGCTTTCGGGATTGGCAAACGCGCCATTTGGCATTCTATCGAAAAAGAGCCGCCTTTGCGGAAAGACGGCTCTTTGAAGACTTGTGTGGTGGTGCAGCGGGCGGCGCAAGGGGAAGCCTGAATGTTCGGATGCTTCAGGCGGATGCTCCCATCTTGCTCGAATCTTACTCGATGTCGGCGTGAATAGCCTGCAGCGACTTAACGGAGCTCTCGCCCTTTTCGTTGATGTCGATAATGCCCAAAGCCGCAGCGCGAGCAGCGGCCATGGTAGTGAAGTAAGGCACGTGCATCTTGATGGCGGTTTTGCGGATAAGCGCACCGTCGTCGGTCGATTTAACGTTAGCCGACGGCGTGTTCACCACAATGTCAACCTGCTCATTCAAGATCATGTCAATAAGGTTCGGGCGGCCTTCGCTTGCCTTGAGCGTAAGGGTTGCGGGAATGCCCGCCTCAAGCAGCACGTCGCGCGTGCCATGCGTTGCCACAATCTCGAAGCCAGCTTTGTTGAACAGCGTGCCAACTTCAACAAGGTCGCGTTTATCCAGGTCAGAAACGGAAATCAAAACGCTTCCCTTCTTGGGCAATGGGGTTTGCGTTGCTTCCTGCGCCTTCCAGAACGCTTCGCCGAATGTGTCGGCCAGACCCAAAACTTCGCCGGTCGAACGCATTTCGGGGCCAAGAATCGGGTCTACTTCGGGGAACATGTTGAAGGGGAACACCGCTTCTTTCACGCCATAGTGCTTGTACTTCGCTTCCTTCAGCTGGCTTACTGGCGAGGGGTTGCCCGTGAACTCGCTGGTGATAACGTCGGTTGCGACTTGCACCATATGAATGCCGCAGACCTTGGACACCAGCGGTACGGTGCGGCTGGCGCGCGGGTTTGCCTCAAGCACGTAAACGGTGCCGTTCTCGATGGCGTACTGGATGTTCATCAGGCCACATACGTGCATGGCTTCGGCAATGCGACGCGTGTATTCCTTGATGGTGGCCAGCTGCTCGTCGGAGATGTTGAGCGACGGCAGAATGCACGCGGAGTCGCCCGAGTGGATGCCCGCAAGCTCGATGTGCTCCATAACGGCCGGCACGAATGCGTGCGTGCCATCGCAAATGGCGTCGGCTTCGCATTCCAGCGCGTGGTTCAGGAAGCGGTCAATCAGAATAGGCCTATCAGGGGTAACGCCAATTGCGGCGGCCATGTAGTTGCGCATGCTCGCGTCGTCGTACACAACCTCCATGCCGCGTCCGCCCAGAACATACGAGGGGCGCACCATAACGGGGTAGCCAATCTTGTGGGCGATTTCCAGCGCCTCGTCAACGGACACCGCAAAGCCGCACTCGGCCATGGGGATTTCCAGGTTGTCCATGATTTCGCGGAAGCGGTCGCGGTCTTCTGCCAGGTCGATAATCTCGGGGCTGGTGCCCAAAATCTTCACGCCGGCTTTTTGCAGCTGGTTTGCTAGATTCAGCGGCGTTTGGCCTCCGAACTGGGCAATTACACCCAGCGGCTTCTCCTTCTCGTAAATGGAGAGCACGTCTTCGGCGGTTAGCGGCTCAAAGTACAGCTTGTCGGACGTGTCGTAGTCGGTGGAAACCGTTTCGGGGTTGCAGTTGACAATGATGGTCTCAAAACCGAGCTTTTTCAGCGCCACCGCGGCGTGCACGCAGCAGTAGTCGAATTCGATGCCCTGGCCAATGCGGTTGGGGCCGCCGCCCAGGATCATGATCTTGCGGTTGTCCGTTGCAGTCGTGTGGTCGGGCGCGTTGTACGTGCTGTAATAATAGGAGCTGTCCTCGGTGCCAAAAACGTGCACGGAGTCCCATGCCTCGGTAATGCCCAGGCCCAGGCGGTATTCGCGCACATCATCTTCGTTCTTGCGCAGCAGCTGCGCCAGGTAGCGGTCGCTGAAGCCGTCCATTTTCGCCTGTTTGAACTGTTCGGCGGGCAGCATAGACGCGGGGTTCTTGGCTGCGAACGCCAGGATTGCCTCTTCTTCTTCGACGATTTCCTTCATTTGCTCAATGAAGTAGTGCTTGATCTTGGTCAGTTCGTACAGCTCTTCAACGGTAGCGCCCTTGCGCAGCGCTTCGTACATGATGAATTGACGCTCTGACGTGGGCTGATTCAGCATGGCCAGAAGCTCTTTTTTCGTTTTGGTGTTGAAGTCCTTGGCAAAACCCAAGCCGTAGCGGCCCGTTTCCAGCGAACGGATGGCCTTCTGGAACGCCTCTTTGTACGTTTTGCCAATGGACATGACTTCGCCCACGGCGCGCATCTGGGTGCCCAGCTTGTCTTCCACGCCCTTAAACTTTTCGAAGGCCCAGCGCGCGAACTTCAGCACAATGTAGTCGCCGGAAGCAACGTACTTGTCCAGCGTGCCGTGCTTGCCATCAGGGATTTCGTCCAGCGTCAGGCCCGAGGCCAGCATGGCGGAAACCAGCGCGATGGGAAAGCCCGTGGCCTTCGACGCCAGCGCGGAAGAACGGCTGGTGCGGGGATTGATCTCGATGATGATGTCGCGGTCGTTTACGGGGTCATGCGCCCACTGCACGTTGCAGCCGCCGATAACCTGCACGGCATCAACGATGCGGTAGGCTTTTTCCTGCAGGCGATCAATGGTTTCCTGTGCGATGGTCTGCATGGGGGCTGCGCAGAACGAGTCGCCGGTATGCACGCCCAGCGGGTCGATGTTCTCGATGGTGCATACGGTGATCATCTGGCCTTTTGCATCGCGGACCACTTCGTATTCCAGCTCTTCCCAGCCAAGGATGCTCTCTTCAACCAGAACCTCGGTCACCGGGGAAGCCGCCAGACCGCGCGCGACAACGGTCTTGAGTTCCTCAACGTTGTACACCAGGCCGCCGCCCGTGCCGCCCATGGTGTAGGCGGGGCGCAAAACGCAGGGGTAACCCAGGCGGCCGGCAATCTCGACCGCTTCTTCCACCGTGTGGGAAACTTCCGAGCGCGCCATCTCGATGCCCAGCGAATTCATGGTGTCCTTGAACGCCTGGCGATCCTCGCCGCGCTCGATGGCGTCAACTTGCACACCAATAACTTTCACGTTGTATTTGTCCAGCACACCGGCTTCGTTGAGCGCGGAGCACAGGTTCAAACCGGACTGTCCGCCCAGGTTGGGCAGCAGCGCGTCGGGGCGCTCTTTCTCGATGATTTGCGTCAGACGTTCCACGTTCAGCGGCTCAATGTAGGTGACGTCGGCCGTGTCCGGGTCGGTCATGATGGTTGCGGGGTTGCTGTTCACCAGCACAATTTGGTAGCCCAGCGCGCGCAGCGCCTTGCATGCTTGAGTGCCGGAATAGTCGAATTCGCACGCCTGGCCAATAATGATGGGGCCAGAACCAATAATCAGAACTTTATGGATGTCGGTACGCTTACCCATGTGGATTCCTCCTTGGATGTTCTTAGTGCAAGATGCTAAATCTTCCATATTATAAAGATTTGTGCGCAGTGAATTTGTTAAATGATGATGAAACACAAGAAATTATAAAGATTGTTCGGGCAGCGAGAAAGCATCGGAAAAAGTTGAAAAATCTGCTTGCAATAGAGAAGAGGTTTCGTTAAAATACTTCCTTGCTACGCGGGCGTGGCGGAATCGGCAGACGCGCTGGCTTCAGGTGCCAGTGGGGGCAACCCCGTGAAGGTTCAAATCCTTTCGCCCGCACCATTTAAATGTTACAGGCTGACGGAAATCTGTCGGCCTGTTTTGTTTTCTGGGTCTGAGGCGGAGGGGGCTGTTGTTTGGCCTATAAGCCTGTTGTTTTCCTTGCTCGGATTCCTTTGATGCCTTCGTTCTTTAGCAGCCTAATCTGCTTCAATCTTCGTTGCCTGCTTTGTCCGTACTTTTTGGATTTCCCGTGTTCGGCCTGTAAAATTCTTGCCAAGTTTTACGTGCGCCTGTGCGAAGGAGCATCGAATGATTGATAATGCCAATTCGAAAAAACAGGGTGCTGAGTGACGTGCTTTCGGGCGCGTGGACGCTGGCATGTGGCGAAGGGCTGCGTGCTTGGGCATGCAGATTTCCGGCGATGTGGCGTGCGTGAGTGCGTGCGGCATGTGCGACCAGAAGCTCAGGGCACCAGTTCAAGCGCGGTTCGTTCAAGGGCGGAACGGTCGCAAAATGGAGAATCGAGTTGGGTAGTACTTTGAATAAGCGCATCGCGCATGCTGAGCATGTTGATAGTAGTGAGCAAGCGGAAATCGGCGAAGCGATTGCGGTGAGCAGCGCGAACGGCGCAGCTGATCCGGATGTGGTAGGTATGGCCGCTGCGGCGCGTGAAGCGTTGTTGGCCGAGGCAACCAGCGCAAACGAAACCGGTTGCGCCGCCGATGCAGCGACTACGTCGCACGGGGTATTCGGGCCGCGCAAAGCGAAAAAATCTAGCAGTACCATGCGAAGCCTTTTGTGCTTGGCCATGGGCGGCTTCGCTTTGGGCTTTGCGGAATTCGCTATGATGGGCATCCTTCCCAGTGTGGCTCAGGGCATGGATGTGAGCATTCCGTATGCCGGCAACTACATTTCGGCATATGCGGTGGGCGTGTGTTTCGGCACGCTGTTTTTGGTGTTCGGTCACAACATTTCGCCTAAGAAGCTGCTGGTCTTTTTCGCGGTGCTCATGGTGCTGGGAAACGGCATGGCTGCAATAGCACCCAATTCACCTGCGCTTTTGGTGGCTCGCTTTGTTGCTGGCTTGCCGCACGGAGCATATTTCGGCGCGGCCACGCTTATGGCAAAGGAACTGGCGGAGCCGGGCAAGCAGGCGCAAGCGGTTAGCATTATGGTGCTGGGGCAGACGGCGGCGAACATGGTTGGCGTGCCATTCGGCACGTTGCTTGCGGAGTTCGTTTCGTGGCGCGCTGCGTTCGCGTTTGTGGCAATTTGGGCGGCGGTGGCCTGCTTCTGCTTGGCGCGATTCGTCCCCGGGACGGTTCGCATTGCGCAGACGACCATGACGGGACAGTTCTCCTTCTTGCAATCCCCGCGCCCCTGGTTTGTGTTAGGTGCTGTTTTCGCAGGTAATATTGGTATTTTCTGCTGGTGGAGCTATGTGAGCCCTTGGTTTATGAACCTGGGTGGCTTTGAGAGCCAAGGTCTTCCTGCGCTGCTTATGCTGTGCGGCTTTGGTATGGTCTTGGGGTCGCTTGCGGGCGGACGTTGGGCGGATAAGATAACGCCCGGACGCATGGCGGCGGCTGGACAAGCGCTTTCGTGCGTGTCGTTGCTGCTCATCTTTTTCGTGACGGGTCCTTGGGCGTGCGCGGCGGCGGCATTTTTGTGCAGCTTCGCCATGTTCTCTATGAGCAGTCCCCAGCAGCTTTTGATGGTGAAGGTAGGCGCCGGTGGCGGCGAGATGATCGGGTCCGCGTGTGTGCAGGTGGCGTACAATGCGGCGAACGCGATAGGCGCCTTGGTGGGGCAGTCGGTGCTGAATGCGGGTGCCGCGTACAATTATCCCAGTTTGGCGGGTGCTCCGTTTGCGGCGATCGCGGCTGCGTTGCTGCTGGTCTTTGCGCAGCGATTCGAGTTTACTGCAGGAAGGGGCCGTGACAAGTGCGCTTCCCGTGCGGTTCGCGCTGGTCGCAGCTAATTATCCCTTTGTTCTTGCGAGGTTCTTTCGTTTTTCTTTGCTGTCTTCGTTAAGGGGTGCTTGTTGAAAAATAGCCCTTGAACTCGGGCTAATCGACGATAATCGGTGGTTTGCCCGTGCGGATGGCTTCGTTTCGGGGCATCGCAAGGAGTGTCTCGAAATGAGCCCCTCTGTTTCCGCAGGTCGGAGGGTATGTTGAAATCGGGTGCAATGTGGAGGTAAAGCCCAAACTACTCCCTATCGTCGATTTGCCCGAATTTGCACCTGCTTTTCCAACAACGGGTGCGCGATGAGCGCGAAACGGGGGTCTTTGCGCTCATCGCAATCAAAAACTGTTGCGACTGAATGTCGTCAGCGCGTTTACTCAGTAAATAATTAGCCAACAACTTCGATTGGCGTGCCGGCGGTCACGGTGCCGCCTTTGATCACGCGTGTGAACACGCCTTCGTGCGGCATGATGCATTCACCCATGGTGTAATAAATAGCACAATGGGAATGGCATTCCTTGCCAATTTGGGTAAGCTCAAGAACCGCATCTCCGCAGGTGAATCGCGTGCCTAGGGGATATGATTTCAAATCGCCCAAGCCCTCGACGATAAGATTTTCGCCAAACGAACCGTTTTGAACATCGGCACCGCGCGCCTTGAACGCATCGATGGGTTCTTGCGCCAGAAGGCTTACCTGTCTGTGCCAATTGCCGGCGTGGGCATCGCCCGCAATGCCGAAATCGGGAACCAGGACAACGCTTTCAACCTCGGTTTTCTGAACACCTTTGACGGAGCTTGTGCAAACGGCCTTGACAACACCCATTTTTGCACCTTTCTACTGAGGCGACGCAACAGCTGCCACCTTGCTGCGCCCGGTGCAAAAACGAAAAACCACGCTCCGCTGCACGACGGATGACATCAAAACGCCGCCTAACGATAAGGCACGTGGCTGACTTTGGCTTTCCTTATTATAGCGCTCCAAGCACAATTGAAACTGTAAATGAAAGTATTTTTCTAGGAATTACATATAGATTGGTTGTTTTTTCGATCTGTAAAAATGTTTTGTCTGCTTTAATGCCAGGAAACTTGCGGTGGATTGATGTTGCATGTCGAGCATTGTGGCCATGCATCCTTTTGACCTAGGTGCATCCTTGCCGTCCGAAGTGCTCCGTTATATGATTGAATTTAGTGTTTTATTGCTAATTAAGGAGTAAGAATGAATGCGATGCCCAAGCGAACCGTGCTCGGATTCGTTTTGATTTTTGCTTTGGCTGCTGTTTCCCCTACCTGCGCTTTTGCATCAACGAAGGGCGACGTGAACGAAAGCGGGGAAGTTAATATCGTTGACGTGCAAATTGCTTACGATATTTCATGCGGCGTGTATGACGATTCGCCAAGCCTGTCCGCCATGCTTGTTGCTGCGGATGTTAACGAAGACGGTACCGTTGATTCTGCGGACGCGTTTGCTATTCAGCGATATGTTATGACGGGTTCATTCGAGCGAGCTCCGCTCACCATCGACTCCTATTCCGTCAAGGGCGACGTGATAACCGCGCAGCTCACCTACGCGAACATGACGGATCGCGACTCGTCGGCGGGCAACGACTACACCTTCTCCGCCCACCAGGACGGCTACGCGCTCTCCCTGGTGGATGTCGGCGACGATTACTCCGCGAAGATCCAGCCCGGCTACCGAGCGAGCTTCACGCTGTCATGGCGGATGCGCTCCGACGGCGACGTGTCCGTGGCCGCGACGCCGTACGGCTGGGCGAACGGCGCCCCCGCCGAGAAGGTCCTGCGGGTGTCGTAGCTCCAGCGCCTTCACCGGCGACCCCCGGTAGCCCCCGCGGCTTCGCTTCGTTGCGCATCGCGGCCTTCGCCCCCTTCCCCTACGTATGCCTCCTCATGATAAAAATGGGGTACTTTTCTGTAGGTTTGCCGCGGCTTACTTTTTTGCGACCTGGGGAAATGTTGATTTTTCGCAAAGATGAAGACGAAAATCCACAGAAAAGTGGGTCGTTTTTATCATTGGGGAAGGAAGCGAACGAAAGAGCGTTGGGGAGTGCGCAACGCAAAAGGGCGAGAAGCGCAATGGCTGCCCCGCCGCACTTCCCGCTGCCGCCTTGCCCTCCGTACCCGCCCGCAACGCCCGCCACCCCGGGCCTGCTGCCGCCACGTCCCCCTGCGCCCGCCCGCAACGCCCGCCATCCCGCGCCCGCAGCACCCTTCGTTGTCATTGTTTTCCCGTATGTAAATAATGTGATGCGCGTCGCATTATCCCCGCGTGCGGCGTGGTACAATCGGAAGGCTTTTCTCAAGAGCGCCCAAGCGCTTGAAAAGCAGTCTCATAAGGGAAAACAAGGAGGAAAATAAGGGAATGGACAAAATTTTCAAGTTGAAGGAGAACGGCACAACCGTTCGCACTGAGATCATCGCCGGTCTCACGACGTTCATGACGATGGCCTACATCATCGCCTTGAACCCGAACATTTTGGCGGGCTACGGCTTCACCGACGGCGGCATGGACCTGTGGAACGCCGTGTTCCTGGCCACGTGTTTGGCATCCGGCATTGCAATGATCTGCATGGCGTTCATCGCCAACAAGCCGTTCTGCTTGGCGCCGGGCATGGGTCTGAACAGCTTCTTCGCTGTTGTTGTTGGAAATATTGCCGTTATCACCGGCGCAACGTATGTCGCTTCGTTCCAGGCGGCGTTGATTATCGTTCTGGCCGAAGGCATTGTGTTCCTGATTTTGACGCTGCTCAACATCCGCGAGAAAATCGTTGACGCCATTCCTCTGGGCGTGCGCATGGGCATTGCCCCCGCAATTGGCCTGATGCTGCTGAACATCGGCCTGGGCTCCAATGTGTACATTGCCAACTCCGAGGGCCAGCAGTTCTTTGTAATGAAGGACTTCTTTGGCTCGCTGACGGCATCGTTTGCCTCGCAGACTATGGGCGACGCATACCCCACCATGGTTCTTTCTGTTGTCACGATGTTCGTGGGTCTGTTCGTTATCGTGCTGCTGAACCATCGCGGCGTGAAGGCGTCCGTTATCATCGGCATGCTGGTGGCAGCTGTGATTTACTGGATTGGCCAGGCAACGGTTCTGGGTCAGGATCCGTTTGCGTCGCTGAAAACCGCTTCCTGGATTCCCGCATTCAACAGTATGTTTGACTTGACGTTCTTCAAGTTCAACTTCGCCGGCTTCCTGCAGATCGGCTGGTTCACCGTTGTCACCTTGATCATTACGTTCTGCATGATTGACATGTTCGACACCATTGGTACGCTGGTGGGCACCGCGTCGCGCGCGGGCATGGTGGACGAAGAGGGCAAGATGCCCCAGATGAAGGAAGCACTGCTTTCCGACTCCATTGGTACCTGCGTGGGTGCGTGCACGGGTACGTCTACCGTTACGACGTTCGTGGAATCCGCATCGGGCGTTGAAGCGGGCGGCCGCACAGGTCTTACCGCCTTGACCTGCGGCATTATGTTCCTGCTGTGCATGTTCATCGCGCCGATTGCAGCTGTTATTCCGGCTGCGGCAACATCGTCTGCCTTGATTTTTGTGGGCGTTATCATGCTGCAGGGTCTGAAGAGCGTTGACCTGAGCCAAATCGAGCAGTGCGTTCCGGTTGCTCTGATGCTCATCGCAATGCCCATTTCCGGCTCCATTGGCCACGCAATCGGCTTGGGTCTGATTTCCTTCAGCGTTATCAACATCTTCACGGGCAAGGCTGACAAGAAGTATATTCTGACGTATATCTTGGCACTGTTGTTCCTGGTCAAGTTTTTCTTGGTAGCGTAAAGGACTAAAGCTTGCGAAGGCGTTCGCGCTGCTGCGAAGGCGGCTCGTTGCGAAGGTGCGCTGCGTGAAAGCGCGTGAAAGCGCGTGAAACCGCGAAGCCGCACCAAGGAAAACGCAAAACAGTATGGCGAAGGCCCGCTTCGGCGGGTCTTCGTGCGTCTTACGGGGCGCTCGCCCGATGAACCCACGCGATGCGCCTTCGCGATGTAAACCCATGCCAATCGGTCTTGCAACCCAAATTGCGCGCTTTTGTGTTGTAAGTCGCTTCGAGCGTGGGAATTCTTCGCGCGCAAGATGGGGCTTGTGGCTTTTGCCTGGGGAAAGAGGCAGCGCGTTTCGCGACTGTTGATGCATGGGGTAGAATGGTCGGACGTACACATAAAAGCGCAGCGACGCTTCGCGGGGAAAATGAGGGTACATGAGCGACCGCTTACGCAACAACAACGATAATCACTATTCAGACGCTCGCTTTTCTCGGGACGCTTATTCGAGCGACCCGAGCGGGCGTTTTTCTTCTCGGGGCCAGGCAACGCGAAACTTCCAGTCGCGCGGCAGCCAGTCGCGTGATGGGCAGCTGAACGGCGATGGCCGTGCAGAGCGCGATATGCGCACGGTTTGCGACAATCGGTCGGCGCGTGGCGGGCGACCGCAACGCGATGGGCGGCCCGCGCACGATAGGCAATCGTCGCGGAGCGCGCGTTCTGTCTACGGCGATACACAGGCTTATGACCAGCGCAATCAGCGCTCTGATGGCTATGTTGGGACACGCGGTTACGGCGAGGAAGGCCGCGCTTCGCGCGCGGGCTCTTCCGCACGCGATGGCGGCCGTGATGGTGCCGCGCGCAGTGGTGTGCATGCCGCAAATGTCCGCGGTAACGCCGCCTGCGATACCCGCGACGCCCGAGCCGCTGGCGTCCGCAACAGCAACGTCGCTCGCGACGCCCGCGTCGCAGGTGCCCGAAGCGCCGATCCCCGCGGCGTCCGCGACGCCCGCAGCACTCGCGGAAGCGGTGGGCGCAACACCGCTCGCAACGCTGCTCCCCAAAAGAAAAAAGCCAGCATTGGCAAGCGCATCGCTTTGGCGCTTCTCATCCTTCTTCTGCTTGTGGGCGGCGGCGTTGCCATCTGCATTAACGTTATTTCGGGCAATCTGCACAAAGGCGTCACGCAGGACGTGCGCGACGCTTTGGTGAAAACCGAATACTCGAAAGAGCCGTTCTGCATGCTGCTTTTGGGCACCGACGAGTCTCAAGAGCGCGCGACGGACGAAACATATGGCGGCTCGTTCCGTTCCGACTCCATGATGCTCGCGCGCATTGACTGCCCCAACAAGAAAGTGACGCTTATCTCGCTGGAGCGCGACACGCTGCTGGATATGGGCGATGCCGGATGGCAAAAACTCAATGCGGCTTCCGCTATCGGCGGCCCCGCGTACGCCATTGAAATGGTGTCGAAGATGGCGCACGACACGCCCATCTCGCATTATGCGCTCATCGACTTCGACGGCTTCTGCGATGTGGTGAACGCGCTGGGCGGCATTGACGTGGATGTTCCCATTGAAATCGACGACGATGACGCAGGTGGATACCTGGCTGCCGGTCCTCAGACGCTCAACGGCGACCAGGCGCTCATTCTATGCCGTTCTCGTCATGCTTACGAGGAATACGGCTCGGGCAATTCATATCGTTCTGCAAACCAGCGCATGGTCCTTTCGGCCATTGCGCAGAAAATTCTGGCTTCCGATATTGGAACCATTGCGTCAACGGTGGGCACGATTTCCAAGTATTTGTCCACTGACCTGGGGATAAACGACATCATTGGTATTGCGCAGGCGCTGCGCGGCCTTGATATGAGCAGCGACATGTACACGGCTATGCAACCCACTACGTCGCTTTACGAGGACGGCATGTGGTACAACACGTGCGACGAGCCCGAATGGAAAGAGATGCTTGACCGCGTGAACCAGGGTCTGCCGCCCACGGAGACCGATGTGGTGGATGCCACGGGAACCGTGCTGGCAACAACGGGTTCGGGTCAATCACTGGGCGGTTCGTCTGCGAACGAGTTCCTGAACAAGAAGAGCGGCACGGTTGTGATACGTAACGGCGGCGCGCCCGCGGGTTCGGGCGGCAAAGTGGGCGAAGTCATTGCAGCCATGGGATACACAACCGACATTGCCAACGCGAACAGCAGCGATTTCGACGAGACGGTCATTGTGTACCAAGCGGCAGACAAGCGCTCCGAAGCGATGGAGATTGCACAGGCGATGGGGATTGGCCGCGTGGTGAAAAACGATGCCGGCGAGTACCTGATGAATGGCGATTTCTTGGTGGTGTTGGGTTCCGATTACGGGGCGTAGCTTGGCGCGGGCCGACTGACGAAGCTCCGGGCGCGCATATCTTGTGCTGCTATGGTGGCAGTACGGCGCTGCAATGTTGAGGAATTACGAAAGGCGCACGATGAACATTACGGTAGTTTGCGTGGGCAAGCTCAAAGAAAAATACTGGGTGGATGCCTGCAACGAATACCTGAAGCGTTTGAAACCGTATGCCCAGGTCACTGTCAAGGAAATCCCCGATGTTGACCCCGCGAAAGCAGGCGGCATTGCAGGTTCGCTTGAGCGTGAGGGCGCAGCGATTGTTGCTGCGCTGCCCAATCGTGCGCACGTGCTTCTTTTGGCAATTAAGGGAAAGCAGCGCACGAGCGAAGAGTTTTCCGCGCGCCTTGATAACTTGGCACTGCAAGGGAAAAGCGACTTGGCGTTTGTGATTGGCGGCAGCGATGGCGTGAACGACGTCGTTCGTGCGTGTGCCAATGAGACGTTGTCATTTGGCGCCATCACGCTGCCGCATAACTTGGCGCGCGTCGTTTTGCTGGAGCAGATTTACCGCGCCTTCAAGATTTCGCGCGGCGAACCCTATCATAAGTAGTGAGCGGAGTGGCGGCTGGGATAGTGGTTAAAGCAAGGTGGCTGCTGGAGCGAGTCGGTGTGTCAAAGCCCTTGCAGTTTGGCTCCAGGTATCCGCGAGCTGCTTTGGTTGATATTAGTTCGTTTCCAGTGGACTATAAAATCCGCGAAACCGTCTTGTTTTGCCGCTGAATCGATCTCTCTTGTTGGAAAAATGGGGGTAAATGCAGGCAAATCGACGATAGAGAGTGGTCGAAGGCCTGGCTTTCCCGGGGCTGCATTGTGCGAAAAAAAATACGCGTGCCTGTGACCTGGGAAAATAGTGAAACTTAGACTGGGTCATTCTTTATGAAACGGTAAAAACGGCTCAACAACCCTTTCAAACCACTCCCAATCGTCGATTTGCCCGAATTCAGGGGTGGTTTTTCAACGCGGCGCCCCGAAAAGCTGCGAATAGATTGAGAAAAGGGGGCCGACCGACCCCCCTTGAGCGTTCCTGCGGTACTGATTTCCGCTCAGCGCGCTTGAGAAAAAGGGGAATCAAAATTGACCCCCTTGAACATCGCGAATTATTCGGCGTAGATTTCTTTTTCTACCACCAGATCGTTTTTGATGTGACCTACAAGCTTCTGCAGAGCATCAATGCAGCGCGGACGAATGTCGGCGCCTATCAGCACGTACATAAGCGAGTCGCCCACTTCGCAACGGCCTTCGTTGAGCCAAGTGCGCACGTAATAAACGCCCGGCCAGGTAAGCGCTTCTTTCTCGGCTGCTGCCAAGCCTTCTGCGTCGTAGGAAAAATCAACCGCAACAACTTCGGGCAGACCCTCTTCGCCTTCGCGCACCTGCGCTTTCGGCGTGATGCGCACCACGCCGTTGTGGGTCAGGAACATGCCGCACTGAGCTGCGGCTTCAGATGCTTTTGCCTCAACAAGCCACTGGTCAACCGATGGTTCTTGCTTTGCCATGGTATGCCTCCTTGAATGGGAATATATCTCGGAAAAGTTTAACACTTTTCTGCGCTGCTCCTGCGGTTTTTCATCTAAACGGGCGTGCATGGCACCTGTTCATAAGGCAATTTGTGCCATAATGAAAAGTGGTAATTAAAACGCAGCGGACGTGAAGTGGAGAAAGTGCGCCCAGGAACGCGTGCGGGCGCAAAACGTGACGCGGGAAGTTGCGCGCGAAACAACGATTGTCCAGGTAAAAGGGCGTGCAAGGTCGGTGCACACGTAATGCGAAAAGTGTGCGCAAACAGGCGGGGAGGGAAGCGGCTCATGAAGGTTATGGATGCCTACACTGCCTTCGTGGTGAATCACCGGAAAGGCATTGTCGTGGTTACGGCCCTGTTGTGCCTGGTCTGTGCTGTGAGTGCGCTTATGGTGTCGGTGAATTATGACATGTCGTCGTATCTGCCGAAAAGCTGCGATTCCGCGCAGAGCCTGCGGGTGATGGAAGACGAGTTCACCGAAGCGGTTCCCAACGCACGCGTCATGGTAGAAGATGTCTCGCTTGCCCAGGCGCTTGACTGCAAGAAGCAGATGCAGAACGTGCCCGGCGTGGAGTCGGTTATGTGGCTCGATGACGTGGCCGATGTGCGCATTCCGCTGGAAACGCAGGATAAAGCTCTGGTGGAAAATTACTACAAAAATGGGAACGCCCTGTTCAGCGTAACTATCGACACCGATAAAGACACGCAGGCCGTAAACGGGATTTACGAGATTGTGGGCGAATCGGGCCATATTGCAGGCGAGGCCGTGAAAACCGCCGAGACAAAATCGATGGCGGTTTCCGAAGTAGTGAACGCCTTCTTCATTTTGGTGCCGCTCATTTTGCTGTTACTGGTTATTTCTACCACATCGTGGCTTGAGCCGATTTACTTCCTGCTGGCCATTGGCGTTTCTATTCTGTTGAACATGGGAACGAACCTGATTCTAGGCGAAGTCTCGAACATTGCGTTTACTGTGTCGCCCATTTTGCAGCTTGCGGTATCGCTGGACTACGCCATTTTCCTGCTGCACGCGTTCCGCCGTTTCCGCGAAACGGAGCCCGATGTTGCAGTTGCTATGCGCGCTGCCATGAAGCAGAGTTTTTCTTCGGTTGCGGCAAGTGCTGCCACCACGGCGTTCGGCTTTGCGGTGTTGTCCATCATGCAATTCCGTATTGGTGCTGAACTAGGATTGACCCTGGTCAAAGGCATTGTTTTAAGCTTCCTGTGCGTAATGGTATTCTTGCCTGCCTTCACATGCCTTACCTATAAGCTCATCGATCGCACGCATCATCGACCGCTTATGCCGTCGTTCAAGAACATGGGGAAGTTCGTGGCGCCGCTGCGCATTCCCGTGGTGCTGCTGGTGGCGGTGTTCATTGTCCCGTGCTTTTTGGGGCAGGGTTCGACCACGTTTACGTACGGCATGGGCTCCACGGCAGAAAGCGAGACGCGCGCCGCGGTTGACCAGGTGGCAATCGAGGAAGCATTCGGCAACTCCACGGCCACGGTCGTGCTGGTTCCGCGTGGGCAGGTGGGCACGGAGCTTGTGCTGGCGCAGCAGCTCGAAGGGCTCGACCATGTGACAAGCGTTGTTTCGTACGCAACGTCGGTGGGAGCGTCCGTTCCCGAGTTCATGGTGCCCAGCTCTGCGCTGAACCAGTTCTATTCCGAGAATTACGCGCGCCTGATTGTGTATTCCGATACGCTTACGGAAGGCGATGTTGCGTTTGGATTGTACGAAAACATTCGTGCGACCTGCGATAACTTCTACGGCACAAGCTACATTGTGGGAGAAATTCCCAGCTTGTACGACATGCGCGCCGTAACGACTAACGACAACTCCAAGACGAATCCGCTGGCCATTATTGCCATTTTGCTGGTACTGCTGGTCACGTTCAAATCCGCCACGCTTCCCGTTTTACTGGTGGCCACCATTGAAAGCGCCATCATCATCAACCTGAGCGTGCCCTATTTTGCGGGCGACAGCTTGAACTACCTGGGCTATTTGGTGATCAACACGGTGCAGCTGGGCGCGACGGTGGACTATGCCATTCTGCTTACCGATACCTACCGTCAGTTCCGCACGACCATGCCGGCGAAACAGGCGCTTTATCGCGCAACGGGGCAGAGCTTCGCAAGTATCCTGATTTCCGCAAGCATTCTGGCGCTGGCGGGCGGCGTGCTGTGGCTCACGAACACAAACGAACTCATTGCGCTTCTGGGTTTGCTGTTGCTGCGCGGCGCCATTTTGTCGCTGCTCCTGGTAATGACGTTCCTGCCTGGTGTTTTGCTGCTGTTCGACAAGCTTATTGGCAAAACAACGTGGCATGCGAATTTCTTCAAGGGCACGGGTGGCGAAGGCGTTCTTGCTGCTGCCGGTGCTGGCGCTGCGGATGCTGCGGGCGTTGCTGTTGCGGGCGGCACAGGCGCTGTGGGCTCCGTCGGCGAGAGCACAGCGAGCGGTTTGGCTTTTGCGGCTTCAAGCGCTACCGACAACGCCGCTGGCAATGACGCTTCAAACATGCATGATCAGGCATCTTCTGCAAAGGAGTAGCTTTATGGATAAGAACATTGCAAAACACGCGAAGGCCAAGCACGTTCTTGTGTGCAATCGCGCAAAGGAACATACCACTGCGCGCGCGAAACGCACCGTGGCGGTGCTTGCTGCAACGGCATTAGTTGCAGCGTGCCTGTTCGGAGGCGTGGCAACAGGCATTGGCGCAAATGCGGGCAGTGCGCTTACGGCTGCGACCAACCAAGAGACGAATGCGGTTTCGAAAACGGAAGTCGTTTACGCTAAGCTTGCAGGCAATGGTGCGTTGCAAAACGCGTACGTCGTGAACACGCTTGAGCCTGAGCAGGCGGGTACGCTTTGCGACTTCGGCTCGTACGAAAGCGTTCAGAACCTCACGAACACTTCCGAGTTGGGCACGTCTGACCAGGCTGTTGTTATTGACATCGCGGAAGGCCAGGAAGGAGAACCGTTCAGCTATCAGGCATCGTTAGGTGCGGCGGCGCTTCCCTGGAACGTTTCCGTGAACTATACGCTTGACGGGAAGTCCGTTTCTGCCAACGAACTTGCGGGTGCAACGGGCGCATTGAGCACCGAGATTGCCATAACGCGCAACCCGGCTGCGCAAGACGATGCGTTCTTTGAAAACTACTTGGTCACCGCAACAGTAACGCTTGCTTCCGATGCGGCGCGCAACATCCAGGCCCCCGATGCGCAAGTGGCGCTTTCGGGCTCTGACACTCAGCTTACGTTCATGGTCATGCCGGGCAAGGAGAAAACGGTTGACTTCACCGCCGATGTGACGAATTTTGAGATGGGCAGCATTCAGGTGGCGGCGATTCCCTTTGCCATTGCGTTTGATTTCCCTGATACCGACTCGCTGATTTCGCAGTTCTCCCAGCTCATCGATGCAGCGAAGACGCTCGATGCGGCCGCTGCGGCACTTGCTTCGGGTGCAAATGATTTGGCGTCGGGCGTGGCTGGTTTGCAAAACGGCGCGGCAGGCGTTTCTCAAGGCGTGGCAGGCATCGCGCAGGGTTTGACTGCGTATCAGCAGGGCGTTTTGGCACAGGCGGCGCAGTCTCAAAGCGCGGCTGAAGCAATGGGAAGCGAAAAGGAAGTCAACACAAGCTACGAAGAGGCCATGCAGGAATATTCGGAAGCCTTCGTGCAGGCATTCGCTAAGGCGTATGCGGAATCGTATGCGCCAGCCTATGCGGAAGCGTATGCGCAAGCGTATCAGGAAGCGCTGATGGAGGGCATGGATGAGCAGGCTGCCGCGCAGTTGGCAACGCAAACGGCAACGCAAACGGCAACGCAAACGGCAACAGCTGATGCTCTTGAGGCAGGCACGGCGGCAACGGAAGACGCCGCGGAGCACGTGCAAGAAGCGGTGCGCGCCATTGCTACGCGCGCGTCATATGTTGCCTCGGCACAGGCGCTGCAGGGTGCGGCAACGGGGTTGGGTTCCACCGCGGACCAAAAGAGCCTGATAGGGGGTGCGTCTTCGCTGGCGTATGGGTCCGACCAGTTCACGCAGGGTGTTGGCGCGGCGGTGTCGGGCGCAACTGAATATGCGCAAGGTTCCCAGGAGTTCTCGCAAGGCATGAGCCAGTTCCAAAGCGAAACGGCGGGCTTACCCAGTGCGGTGCAGGCGGAAATGGACGCCCTTATGGCCGATTACGACAAGAGTGATTTTGAGCCGCGTAGCTTTGTGAGCAGCAAAAACACGAATGTGAAGCTCGTGCAATTCGTAATGAGCACGCCGGAGATTGCCGTTGAAGCGGCCGACGATGACGCTGGTCAAGGCGAAGAAGAGCTCACGTCGCTCGATCGCTTGCTGGCATTGTTCCAGTAAGGAGAAGCCGCTCGGTTCGTTGCGGCGCCGTCGTCTGCGGCTGCCTGCGCCCGCGTCGTCTGCAGCTGCAGCATCACTACTGCTTGCGCTCCGCGCTGCCCGTATCTGTTACGCCTGCGGCAGCCTCGGCTCCGACGGCCGGGTCGTCTGTTTCGGACACTGCTACATCGGGGTTGTCCTCGAGCGTCTTTAGGTACGCTTTCACCAGCTCGGGGTCGAATTGCGTGCCCGCATTGCGCGCGAGCTCTGCTTTTGCCGTCTCTGATGAGATTGCCTTTCGGTACGGACGATCATGCGTCATGGCATCGTAGGCGTCTACAATGGAAATGATGCGCGAAAGCAGCGGGATTTGCTGCCCCGATAGACCTTCGGGGTATCCTTTGCCGTCCCAGCGCTCGTGATGGTGCAGAATCAGCTTCGCAATGCCGCTGAGCTCGGGCGATGCCTTTGCAATCTCGTAGCCTTTTTGACAATGCGACCGCATAATGCGCCACTCGTCTTCGTTTAACTTGCCCGGCTTGTTCAGAATTTCCAGCGGTACGCCAATTTTGCCAATGTCGTGCATAAGGCATAGAAGCATGAGCGTGCTTTGTTGCAAGTCGGATAGGTTAAGCTGTTTCGCCAGAAGTTCTCCGGCGCGGCGCGTGCGGGCAACGTGATCTTCCGTTTCGCCATCGTTTTGGCGTTGTGCCTGAACAAGCGATGAAAGAAGCGACACATGCGTGGAGCCGTCGTCCAGCAACTTGCGGTTGTTCATGCTGCATAGGGCTACGTTTGCCGCGTCGTGCACGCTCTTCCTTTTATCATCTATGTCGCACGTTGCATACTGGACACCGTGGGGAGCAACGGCGTTTCCTTCGGTGCGCTCGGCGTTAATGGCGGCAATTCTTTCAATCGCTTTTTTCGTGAGCGCTTTAGCTTCTTCTCTGTCCATGTCATAGCAAATCGCAAGAAGTGATCCAGTTTCTAAGCGTACGAAGTACGTGCTGGAAGGAAACGTGGTGGCAAGGCATTCGGCCACAATGCGCAAGTTTTCGTTTCCCGCTTCGTAGCCGCCCTTTGCATTGATGCGTGCCAGGCCGTTGATGTCGAACGCGATTACGCCTGCGGGATTATTCGATGGTTGCTTTCCGTTTTCCGCATGGTCGCGAACAGGAAAGTCTCGATTAAACGCCGCCTTCGTATGGAACCCGGTAAGCGGGTCGATTTCCAGGGAGTTGTTGACGCAGGTAAGAAGATAGCCAGCGAATTTGCCGCGTTGGACAAGCGATTGAAACAGGCATTGCCAAGCAGTTGCTTCACCGTTTAAGATGAGATTCCAGGTGAAATGTGTCTTTCCGCTTGTTGACGCGTGGTCTTTTAGATGCTTCTCAAGATGTTGGTCTTTCACGAATTGCTCAAGCGTGTAGTAATCGTGCTGCTTTTCGGGCGGGACAATTGCCGCCGCCTTGCTGTTGCAGCTTACGAAGTGCTGATTGTAGTCAAAGAACACCACCATGCTGTCTAGCTCGTCCAGGGCCATTTTGTAACTGTCGGCGGCAACCAATGACTTTGCGTAATGATAGTGGCTGGCATAAAACGCAACGCCGCCAAAGCCGTACAGGTACACTGAGAAGTCGGGAATTTCTGGGTCGTGCAGGCAAAGGAACAGGGCGTTTGCGACTGCAAGGTAAACGATAGTGAGAAGTGGCGCAAGGTAGCGGCGCAGGTATACGCGTGGTATTTCGTGAATTCTCTTACACAAGCAAGCAATCGAGAACGCCACTGCCGCATACGAGAGCAGCATGTGCGCATAATACAGAGGTTTCGGTTCAAAAAGCCAGCTGATCAGGGAATTGTCTACATGCGTATAGTCCATCATGAGCCCGTTTAAAGGGTTGGTCATAAGGAGTGCTACATCGGCAATGGTCAGGCATGTCATGACAACGGCGAACCGCCTCGGTCGTTTTATCAGCGTGTTCTCCGTGAAATTCGAGATATAACCCGCTACAAAAAGACACAACACCATCATGCTGCTGAAGTAAGCGCTGGTCCACCAGCTCATTTGCACGAAGTTATCCTCCGAGATAAGGGATATCGTGTACGTAATATCAACAAGCGTCGAAGCAATAAGCACGCCGCCTAGATACAGGCTCAGTTTATCGTGTCGGCATATTGCCAATGATGCTAAGGTGAAATTTACCAGAGCGACAAGAATTGAAACAACGAAGATATACGAAGGCACGACCCCCCCCCCCTATTCTTTGAGCTGCGTCCTTTACTACTTGCATTTTATGAAGGTGGCGAAAGCGCGCGAGAGAAGCAATATCACTACATCTTGCCGAGCCGTTTGCTGTTCAATTTTGTAGTTGATTCTATCACTCTGCTAGGGATTTGCTAGGCGTTCTTACCGTTCGGACACAGAATTGCCGCTAATTGCTTTTTTCTCGGAGCTACTTCGGAGGTGCGAGTGGTGGCTTTGTTGCATTTTTCCTTTCTGAGCGAGCCGCGACCTTGAATCTTCCCAAGCGATCATCGGGCGCAATTGAGCCTGCGCGCAGAGATGTTACGCTGCGGCTGGCGTGCGCCTTTTGTTGCCAAATTACCCCACCTTTTGTCAACAACGAAGAAGACCGCCCTCGCAGGCGGTCTTCCCAGTTTCCAATTGATGATGCGCTTCGATTCGACGAATTACGCTTTCGATTCATCCTTGTCGTCATCGTCGTCATCGTCGTCGAACAAGGACCAATCGTCTTCGGATTTCTCGTGGTTCTTGTAAATAGAGCGCGTCTTCTTTTCAAGGACAACGCACACGATGAAGCTAACCACCAGGCCTAACCCGACCAAGCAGCCAATGCCATAGAATGTTTCGAACAGGAAATGGTATATCGCACCAAAATCCATGGGTTGCAGTATCGCTTTCGTTCGTGCGGGGCATCTCGCCATACCCGCGTTGCTCTAGGGATTATACCCCATCGTGCCACGAAGAAACAAACCTGTTGGCAGATTGTTTTAAGTTTGCTTTAAGGGGATGCTGGGCAGGCAAGCATCCCTCCTAGATGCAGGTTCGATTCATCGTGCTGGGCGTATCCCGTGTCAGCAAAGCGCTGTTTGTCCGGGCAACAAGAGTCGCTTTGCCAAGAATGTCAGGGATGTTTTTCCTTGATTAAGGCTATTCTGGGGCTATTTGGGGCTATTTCGGCAGCGCAAGTTGCACCTTTATTGCGTTGGTGAGTTGGGTCAAAGCTTTTTGCAGGTAAGATTTCTGTGTGGCAAGGTTGATTCGGATAAAGCCATTGCCATCGGGACCGAACATGTCGCCGTAATCAAGCCACAGACCGGCCTTGTCTTCAACGAAACGCTTCAAATCGTTACCGAAAAGCCCCAAAGCGCGACAGTCTACCCAAGCAAGATACGTGCTCTGGGCAGGGACAAGGTGAAGTTGCGGGACGTATTCGCTCAAATGGCTTTCCAAGAATTGCCAGTTTCCTTCCAGGTATTCCTTCAGTCCGTCTACCCATTCGCCGCCTTTTTCGTAGCATGTTTGCGTGGCTAAAAGTCCCAGGGTGTTGAGCTGGCTGTAGCCTGCGGCCGCCTTGGCCTTGTCGAATCGAGCTCTTAGCAGGGCGTTGGGAATGATGATGTTGCTTACTTGAAGGCCTGCCAGGTTGAATGTTTTTCCGGCGCTTGTGCAAATGACGCTCGCATTCAGTACCTCTTCGCCTAACGTGGCTAAAGGGGTGTGGGTGAAACCGGGGCGTGCGAAGTCCATATGAATCTCATCACTGATTATGATCACGTTGTGGCGCAGGCAAATCTGAGCTAAACGCTGCAGTTCTTCGGGGGTCCATACGCGCCCTACGGGGTTGTGAGGATTGCATAGCAGGAAAAGCTTCACGTTGTTTTCCGTAAGAGCGTTCTCGAAAGCTTCGAAGTCAACGGTGTAAGCTCCTTGAGCGTATACAAGGGGCGCGTTCACCAGACGCCTGTCGTTGTCTTCGATAACTTCGCTGAAGGGATAATATACCGGTTGTTGGATAAGAACGGCATCTCCTGGTTTCGTGAAGGCTTTTACGGCAGTGGCCAGGGCAAACACAATGCCAGGCGTTAAGCTGAACCATTCTTGGCGCGCACTCCAGCCGTGGTGGCTGGAAAGCCAGCTGTTCACGGCCTCAAAATAGCCGGCACCAGGTTCGGTATAGCCGAAAATGCCGTGACGTACGCGCTGGACCAAAGGTTCGGTGATTTCTTCTGGTAGAGCAAAATCCATGTCGGCTACCCACAACGATAACAAGTCGGGGGAGCGATGGCGCGCAACAGCGCAGTCGAACTTAAGGGAATCGGTGCCATGGCGATCTGTGGGGGTGTCAAAATCATAGCGAGTCATAATGGCTCCTTTCAATGTGTTCCTGCAGTTTGCAGCCGTACTTCATGACGTCGGGTGACTGAGCGGTCAATTTAGGCAAGCGCTTGTTCCAAGTCTTCAATCAAGTCGCGTGTGTCTTCCAGCCCCACGCTTAAACGCAGCAAGCGGTCATCGATTCCCAGGCTTTTTGTGGTGGCGGGGGGGATGGACCCATGGGTTTGCACCAAGGGGTAAGTTATCAGGCTTTCCGCACCGCCCAGGCTTTCCGCAAAAGCAATCACGCGCACTCGTTTCAGTACCTGCAACAGCCGATCGTTGCTGTCTACGCGGAAGCTTATCATAGCGCCGTGACCGGTGGCCTGTCGGCATGACAGGGTGTAATCGGGATGGTCGGGGTCGCCCACGTAATACACGTCGGTTACCTGGGGGTGCGCCTTTAGGAAGGAACAGATTGCTCGAGCGTTTCTTTGCTGTTGCTCCAACCGAACCGACAAGGTTTTCAAGCTGCGCAGCATAAGCCATGCCTCGAAAGGGGGCAAGGCGCTGCCTCCGCTCATATAATCCATGAATACCCGCTGCAGGTTGCTATTGTTTTTGATGACGGTAAATCCGCAGATCACATCGTTGTGCCCGCACAGATATTTGGATCCGCTGTACACCACAATATCGGCGCCGAAATCAAAGGGGCGTTGAAAATAGCAGGTAAGGAAGGTGTTGTCCACAATAAGCAATGCGCCGTTTTCGTGGGCAAGCTGGGCCAGTGCGGCAAGATCAAACACGTGCATCATGGGGTTGGTAGGCGTTTCGATAAAGAAAGCCTTGGTGTTGGGATGTGCTTTCAAGGCCGCGCGTACGATATCCAAGTCGCTGAAGTCTATGAATTCGAACTCCACGCCATAGCGATTTTGGTATACGTCGTGGAACAGGCGATAGGTGCCGCCGTAGATGTCGTCGCACGCCAGTACGCAGTCCCCTGAGCGGAAAAGTTTCAGCAGGGTTGATATCGCTGCGGTGCCGCTGGCGTAGGCAAAGGCTTTTAGGCCGCCTTCCAGCTGGGCAATGGTGTTTTCCAGCTCAAGCACGGTAGGGTTGCCGCAGCGGCTATAGGCAAAGCCGGTGGATTCGCCCAACGCCGGATGGGCAAACGTGGCTGACTGGTACAAGGGGTACGACACCGCGCCCGTTTGCGGTTCGCGACCGCCATAGCCATGGACGGCTTTGGTGGAAAACCCCCAAGAAGCGTTTTTTTCTTGGTCGATGCCAAGAAGGCCGGCTATTTCGTTTGTCATGGAATCAAAGGTTGAATCATTCATGGGTGCTCTTTTCTAGTTATCTGACGGGTTGGCGTCTAGCAGCTTTGGGGCAAACGGGTTCAGTTTTTTCCGATGGCGAGCTGTGGTCATACTGCATTTGCACGTGACGCTTCAGGTTTTCAATGTATCGGGCGGTATGAACTCCTATGCTGCGCTTGCTGTGAGTGATATAGCCAATACGCATAACCTCGTCGGTGCGCAAAGGTATGCTTACGCTGCCGTAATCCATTCCCGAGGAGTGGGTGCCGGTGGCAATGGTGTAGCAGTCGCTTTTCGAAAGCACGCTTACCAGGGTGCTGCGATCGCGCACTACAATGGTGCTGCGATGGGGAATGTCCAACAGGGGTTCTTCCGCGTAATACAGCGAGTCGTCGGGGCCTTGCTCGAACATGATAAGGGGATAATTGGCCAGGTCAGAGGAGTGCAAAGAAGCACGCCTAGCCAAAGGGTGGTCAAGGGCTACTAAAACCTGGGGCTTGACTTCAAGCAGGGGCGTGAACTGCAAGTTGGCTCGTTCGAAGTCTCGGCGAATAATGCGCTCGTTGAAACTGCTTAAATACAGTAAGCCAATATGACTGCGAAAGGACTTTACATCGTCGATCACTTCCTGCGTGCGGGTTTCGCGGTAGGTAAAGGAATAGGAAAGGGAAGGGTAGGCGTTTACCAGATCAACGAATGCGTCTACTCCTAGGGAGTAGTGTTGGCTGGAAACGGCGAAGCGCGTTTTGTCGGCGGCATCCCCCTCTTTGCCAAAGCGGCTGTTCAGAAGATCATCTTGCTCCACAATCTGACGAACAAGGCTCAGCAGCTCATGACCCTCTAGGGTTGCCTCTACGCCGCGGCTTGATCGGTTGAAAAGAGTAACGCCCGTTTCCCGTTCGGCGTCTTTCAGCGCGGTGGAAAGAGTGGATTGGGATATGAACAAAGCGCATGCGGCGGCGCTAATGGAACCGTGCTGGGCAATGGCAAGAAGATATCGCATTTGTTGAAGGGTCATGATGCTCCATAAATACATAGTTATATACTAGGAATTAACCTTACACAGTGTATCCAACCTTGCGATTATCAGGTGCTTCAACTTTTTTATATCTTGCTATAAAAAATTATCAATACAATATAAGCGATTTAATTGAACACCAAACTATCACATTGACCTGGTGCTATCTAAAAATCCGATGGCTAGCTTGCGATTTTCAACGTCTTTTCTCCTTACTCGAAATCCCCCATATTCGTGTTTGTAAAAAACGAGAGCGCGTATTGCGCGGGTGGGAGGCCATTATGGCGAACGGCTACGAATTGATTAAGGCTCAGGCTGAAACGCATGCTCTGGGCGAAGAAGTGCCCGTAACGGGCTGGTTCCATTTTCCTCTGGCAGATCCGGTAACGGAGCATTTTTTGGCAGAGACATATGCAAGAACCGAAGAAAACCATTGGGATTTCGTTAAGATCATGACGAATGGCAATTACCTTCCTCTTGCTTATGGCGCCGATTACGACTGGTCGGTTGATCCAACGTCTTGGGATGGACCGTTTTTCACCAATCCCATTGCAAGCCCTGAAGATGCGGCGAATCTGCCGGTGCTGGATGCGCGCAAGGGCATTTTGGCCCGCGAAGTGCGCATCGCTCGGGCCATCAAAGAGCACTACGATGGCGAAAAGCCCGTGATTGCAACGCTTTTCGACCCTTTGAGCTGGGTTCAGGAATTGACGACTCCCATGCGCCCCGATGGCGTTCTTGAGCTGTTGAAGAACAATCCCGACGAGTTGGAAGCGGCGCTGGTGGCAATTGCCGGCACTAACCGGAATTTCCTTGAGCGTCTTATCACCGAGGCCCAGGTGGATGGCATTTTCTTTGCTTCCAAGTTCACGCGCAACGGCATTCTTACCGATGAGCGGTACGAGCGTTTTGTGCGACCGTATATTCAGCAGACAAACGACCAGTTGTCGGGCCGTACCTGGTTTAACTTGCTTCACATTCACGGCGACGAGCAATTGCAATTCGATGATCTTCTGCGATTCGATTCGTTTAATGCTTTGAACTGGGAAAGCGAAGCGCCGGTGCCGGGGGCTCACAGCATTGCGGAAGTGCGCAAAAAGACCGATAAAATTTTGATTGCTGGCATTGATCAGCATCATGACTTCCTACTTTCCCGACGTGAGGTCAAAGCGAAGATTGCTCAGCGTTTCGAAAACGCTTTGAAGCAAAACGATGGCGGCCCTTTCATCTTCGGTCCTGGTTGCTCCATGCCGCTGTATGTTGAGCTTTCTCGTTTCAACAACATTTACGGCGCGACCCATGAAGCCGGCTGGCGCGCGTAGCGGTTATGGTTGGCGGGGAAACTCATGATTGAGATAAAGAACCTTCGAAAGTCTTTCGGCGCCACCGAAGTGCTCAAGGGCATTAGTATTGATATTCAAGATGGTCAGATATATGGCCTGGTAGGAGTGTCGGGCGCGGGTAAGTCAACGCTTCTACGCTGCATCAATGGCTTGGAAACGTTTGATTCTGGCGAGCTTTTGGTCAACGGTGTTGATATTGCGTCTCTGAATGAGCAGGGCCTGAATGCATTTCGCAAAAACGTGGGTATGATTTTCCAACATTTCAGTCTGTTGGAGCGCAAGACCGTTTTCGAGAACGTGGCTTTCCCCATGAAATGCCACGGCGTTCCTAAAGACCGGCAGCAAGCGCGCGTTTTGGAGCTGCTTGCGTTGGTGGGCTTGGCCGACAAGGCGCAGTCTCGTCCCCGGGAACTTTCGGGTGGCCAAAAGCAACGCGTTGCTATCGCCCGCGCATTGACCATGAATCCAAGCGTGCTGTTGTGCGACGAGGCAACCAGTGCTTTGGACCCCAATATCTCCCGTTCCATCTTGGAGCTTTTGAGCAAGATCAACCGAAAGCTGGGAGTCACCATTGTGGTGGTAACGCATGCTATGAGCGTGGTGAAGGAAGTTTGCGATGCAGCCGCCATTCTTGATCATGGAAAGCTTACGTATAAGGGCAGCGTTGAAGATTTGTTCCTGCGCCACCCCGAGGCTCTGAAAAACGTTATTGGCCTTGATGGAAAGCAAGAGATAGACCCCCAAGAGCGCGTTTTTGACATTGTCCAGCAGAAGGGTAGCGAAAGCGTTTTGTCCCAGGTTGCCTTGGAGACGGGCGTTCCTTTCCGTGTGGTATGGGGCGGTCTTGATTCCTATCGCGGCAAAACTGCAGGTAGTTTTAGGATTAGCGCTTCTTTGGAAAACGCTTGCGTTTTGGAGAAGTTCTTGCGCGCTAGCAATATCGAATGGTTTGAAATCAGCAATGAAAAAGATGCTTCTGAAGAGATGGGGGCGTGATAATCCATGGGATTTTCTCTTGACACCATTATCTGGCGCATTATTGTGCCGGGTATTGGCCAGACCTTTGAAATGCTGCTCTTGGGCTTTGTCTTTTCGGTTGTTATCGGATTCGTTCTTTCTTTGGTGCTTATTCTTGCGTCTCCGAATGGTCTGAAGCCTCAGCGAGTGATCTATGGCATTTTGGATTTTGTCATCAACGTGCTTCGTTCAGTGCCGTTCATTATTCTGATGATCACCCTTATGCCGGTAACGCGTTTGATCTTCGGTACGGTTATTGGTGCCAAGGCGGCCATTTTCAGCATGTCCGTTGCATGTGCGCCTTTGGTTGCCCGTTTGCTGGAGAGTTCTTTTCGCGAAGTGAATCCTGGTCTTATCGAGGCCGCTCGCAGCTTTGGTGCCCCTACCTGGCGCATTGTGCTTAGCGTGATTGTGGGGGAATCTGTTCCCTCTATTGTTTCCCAAATCACGCTTGCTACGGTTTCTATTTTGGGCTGCTCGGCCATGGCAGGCGTGGTTGGTGCCGGTGGTCTGGGAGCTATCGCGTTGACGTACGGCTACCAAAACTTCAATGACGCCATTATGTATTCGACGGTTTTGATTCTGGTGGTGTTGGTCATGATTATTCAGAACGTGGGTAACTTCATTTATCGAAAAATCAAGTAAACACGCTCTTGTCTTCTGCGCTTTTCGCAGGTCACAGCTTTAGATAATCATCCGTAAGAAAGGATTGTAAAATGAAAGAATCGATTATCACTCGAAGAGGCTTTTTCAAAATCGGAGTTGGTGCGGCTCTGTTTTCCTTTGCGGGGCTGACCGCTTGCTCGGGGAGCTCCTCTGGCACATCGGCAAGCGCTGGCGCATCTGCCTCTGCAAGCGCTTCGGCTGCCCCCAACCCCATCATCATTGCATGCTTGGCGCGCGAGGAACCTGATGTGCTCTATGTTGCTCAGCAGCTGAAAGATAAATACACCATTCAGTCGCAGGTGTTTTCCGACAACAACGCTATCAACGAGGCCACCCTGGATGGCAGTGTGAGCATGAACTACTTCCAAAATATTCCTTACCTGGATTCTTGGAATGAAGCACGTGGCACCGATCTTCAGTATTATCAAGAAGGCGTTATCTACACGCGCGATATCGTGGTTGCCCAAACCGCTAAGAGCATAGACGAGATTCCCGAAGGATCCAAGGGATTGGTTGCCAACGATGCTGCCAATCAAGCTCGCGAACTGCAGCTTCTTGAAAAGGCGGGGCTTATTAAGCTAAACGGCGCGCAGTCGCCCACCTTGTATGACATTGCAGAAAACCCCAAAAACGTAGAGATTATCGAAGTGGATCCTCGTTCTCGCGTTGGCGCATTCCCCGATGTTGAGTTCATGGTTGCCCCTTCTATTACGGTGTACCAGATGAACGATCCCAACGTGAAGGCATCCGATGCTTTGGCTAGCGAAACGAAGGATGTTTACGCGACTACGGGTGGCACCGGGTTGGTTGTTACCAGCGCTGTGGCAAACGAGAACCCCCAGTGGTTGCAGGATGTATACGCCGCCTTCCAGGCTGCCGACTTCGGTGACTTTGTTGAGGCAACTTACGATGGTGCTAAGATTCCCAATGTATACCTGGAAAAATACGAATAACCCTTTTGACAAGCGGTAATGGTTGTTGGCAAGAGCAACTGGAAACGTTGGCAATAACCATGAACGACGGATTCAAGCAACAACGCAAGCGACCGCTTCGAACGAAAACGTGAGCGCTTGCTTTGAGCAAAAATACAACAAAACGAGAAAAATTAATTAGTAAGGAGAACATTATGGCAACGGTAATTGCAATTGGAAACGCCCCGGTACCTGCCGAGCGCGCCGCTGAATTTATTGAGAAGATCGGCAATGCTGTAACGAACGGCTTGGGATTGCCTGCTGCATTGAAATCCATTCATTATCAGCAGCTTGACAACGCGTATGTCACCGCTAAAGCAAAGCCCGAAATCACTTTTTTCGTATATACCGCTCCCGATAAAACGGTTCCTCAGAAGCGCCAGCTTATTGCAAACATCAACGCGGCGGTGGACGATTTCTTCGGCGCTGGTGAAGTAATCAACGTGGTCATTATTAAGATTCACGACGAGAATAATGTGGGCGTCAATGGCGTTTTGCGTGCTGATTCTTACGCTATCAACGCGCAAGAGGCTGCTCAGGCCGCCGCACGCGTTTAGGGGGTGGTCCTTGTGCCTTCGCAAATCAAGATTGGCAACAGCGGAATTTTTGCTTCGAATATAACATTTGGAGCCATGGGCATTGGCGGCGGCTTCCGTTATCCCGACACCGATGACAACGAATCCATTCGTGCTATCCACGCCGCGCTTGATGCGGGTATTAACTTTATCGATACCGCTCCCGTGTACGGTTTCGGCCACAGCGAGGAAGTGATCGGTCGCGCCATCAAAGGTCGCCGCGACAAAGTGGTCATTTCTACCAAGTGCGGTTTGTGGTGGGACGACGATGAGGGCAGCTATCGCTTTACCTGGGAAGGGAAGGACGTAAAAAGGAATTTGAGCGCCCGTACTTTAAAAATCGAGCTGGAAAACAGTTTGAAGCGCTTAGGTACCGATTATATTGACGTTTATTATACCCACAATCCGGCTTGCCCGCCCTTTGATACCCCCATCGAGGAAACTATCGAAGTGCTCAACGATTTCAAGAAACAGGGATATATCAAGGCAATCGGCGCTTCGAATGCTCAGATTCATCATGTGCAAAAGTATCTTGAGCTGGGCAGTATCGATACAGTTCAGCGCCGTTACAGCATGTTCGATCATGGCGCGGACAACGAGCTGTTCGATTTCGCACGCGAGAAGGGTCTTCACCTGCACGGGTATTCAGTGTTGGAAAAAGGCCTGTTCGGCGGGTCGATTAAAAAAGGCCACGACTTGGCAAGCGACGAAGCACGCAATAACTCGGGATCCAATGCGCCGGGCAATATTTGGAAGCAGCCCGCGTTGGATTATGCGGTGGATGCTGCGCGGGCTTTGGAGACAGAAGTTGCTTTTCCGTTGGGGCTTTCTCTTTCGGAGCTTGCTATTGCCTATAGCGTGAACAAGGGAGTGAATCCCATTGTGGGAATTCGCCGCGAAAAGCACATTCAGAGCATTGTGCGTGGCGCGGACACAACGCTTTCCAGCGATGTACTGGCAGAAATCGACCGTAGGGCAGATGAGCTTCTGACGACGGTTGATAATCTGCCCGCTTAAGACACATTCGCGGCGGCGGATTTTTCGAATTGAAATGGCGGCGAGGGAGTTGATTCTTCGCCGCCTTGCGTAAGAAGGAGCATGAAAGGGCATGGATTGGGAGCAGTTAAAACCGATTGCCCAGGCATGGGTTGTCGCTCATGAAAACGAGCTTGTTTCTTTCGTGAAAGAGTTGGTGAGCTACCCCAGCGTGGGCGCCGTTCCCCTAAAGGGATCCGAGCATCCTTTTGGCCAGGCATGTGCCCACTTAGCGAATGCCACGCAGGCTATGGTGGAACGCTACGGCTTGACCTGGGAAAACCATTCTTACTATGCTATTTCCGCGAAATATGCCCAATTATCGTTGGGGGCCTGCGAGCGTCCCCGTATGGCGTTCTACTCGCATCTTGATGTGGTCCCCGCAAGCGAAGAGGGGTGGCGAAAACCCCCTTTCGAGCCGTATGTGCAGGATGGCTGGATTTTCGGACGCGGCAGTACGGACAACAAGGGACCTTTTGCCAGCGTGCTTTTTGCGCTGCGTTTTTTGCAAGAGCACGATGTTCGCTTGAATCACGATGTGGTGCTTTTTGGCGGCTTCGACGAAGAAACAAATATGGAAGATGTGAAATGGCTGGTGGAGCACGAGCCACTGCCCCAGATCAACTTGGTTTCCGATTGCCCGTTTCCCGTTTGCGTGGCGGAAAAAGGCATTCTTCAGATAACGGTTGTCAAGCGCTTGGACGACCCTGCCTTGGTAAGCCTTGAAGCGTGCGAGGCTCATAACGTTGTGCCTGCTCATGCGTGGGCGCAGGTGGGGAAGAGCCAGGAGCGGGACAGCATGCTGGACCATGCGCACCAAGGTACTTGCGGCAATGCCTGCGGTGACGGTGCTGCGTGGGACATGCGGGACGTGCAGGGATGCGAGCGCAGCGCGCGAAAGGCTTCCAAGGTAGAAGGAGTGTCGGTTTCCGTTTCGCAGCAGGGTTCGTTGTACAAGGCCACGGGGGTATCTGCTCATGCGGGGTTCCCCGAAGGATCGGTTAACGCCTTCGTTCTTTTGGCGCAGGCTCTTGGTCAGGATGACTCCTTGCATATGCAGACGCGTGCTGCTTTTCAGTCGCTTGCGAAGGCTGTGGATGAATACGATGGAAGCGGTTTGGGCGTTGCGCTTCACGATGACTTTCTGGGCGATACCACGGTGGTTCCTGTTGCTGCTGCGTATGAACAGGGGAAACTGCGCGTCACTCTGAATGTGCGTTATCCCGGCGTGGTGGGTGAAGATTGGATGGTTGGCAGGCTTTCGGGTGCCTTCGAAGGGTTGGGCTACGAGTTCTTCCTTGATAGCGCGAGCGCCGCTCGCGTTTGTGATCCCAACGATGAGCGAGTCGATCTGCTTACCAACTTGGTGAATGAGGAGCTTGGTACGTCTTTGGAACCGTATGCTATGGGTGGTGCCACGCATGCTCGTTGGATTCCGGGGGCGTTGGGCTTTGGACCAGGTCGCCAGCGGGATCAGGTGCTTCCTGCCGGTGTAGGCAGCGGGCATGAAGTGAACGAGGCGGTAAACATCGAGCATCTCAAGCAAGCTATTCTGATTTACCTCCGCGCTATTTTGGCGCTGGATAAGCAATAGCAAGGCGAGCGCTTGGCTCGTGCCGCGTTGTTGACAAATTACCCCACCTTTTGTCAACAATTTGCGTCTGGCGGGGTCGGACGAATTTCGCAACATGGCTGCGCTTGTGCTACTGCGGCTTCTCTTCCTGAGCTTCCTTCCGCGTGAATTGCGGCTTTCTTTTCATCTTTTTAAATACGTGAATCTGCATGCTATCAGCTGCGCTATACTACAGATTTATACAAAACGGCACGGAAAACCGAATCAGCGAGTCCAAATCGCAACGTGTCGAGAAACAACGAAGAAGGAGCAATCATGTTAGACATCAAGTTTGTGCGTGAGAATTTGAGCGCGGTAGAGGAAGCCATGAAGAACCGTAACAGCTCATTCGACTCAGCACGCTTCTCGCAGCTTGATGACGAGCGCCGCGCCGCAATCGCTGAAGAAGAGTCCCTGCAGGCCAAGCGCAATGCTCTTTCCAAGGAAATCGGCAAGCTCATGGGTCAGGGCAAGAAGGACGAAGCCGAGGAGATCAAGGCGCAAGTGACGCAGATCAACGAGCAGCTTTCCGAAGCAACCGCGCGTCGCGCTGCTGCCGATGCGGGCCTGAAGGAAATCCTGATGAGCACGCCGAACATGCCGCATCCCACCACGCCAATTGGCAAGGATGAAAATGACAACCCCGAGGTTCGTCGTTGGGGCACGCCGCGTGAGTTCGACTTTGAGGCAAAGGCTCACTGGGACCTTGGCCCCGAGCTGGGCATTATGGACTTCGAGCGTGGCGTTAAGCTTGCGGGCAGCCGTTTCTACGTGCTGGGCGGGCAGGGTGCTCGTTTGGAGCGCGCGCTGATCAACTTCATGGCCGATACGCACACGAGCCGCGGCATGAAGGAATGGTGGGTTCCTGCTGTTGCGAACGCGGAGACGCTTACCGGTACCGCGCAGCTTCCTAAGTTCGAGGAAGACCTGTTCAAGACCACCGATGGCATGTATCTGATCCCCACTGCCGAAGTGCAGCTGACGAACCTGCATCGCGATGAGGTGCTGGATGCAAGCAAGTTGCCGCTGAAGTACTGCGCATTCACGCCCTGCTTCCGCTCCGAGGCGGGCGCTGCTGGTCGCGACACGCGCGGCATTATCCGCGTGCACCAGTTCAGCAAGGTGGAAATGGTGAAATTCTCCAAGCCCGAGGAATCTCAGGACGATCTGGAGTCCATGGTCAACGACGCCGAGTACATTCTTCAGCAGCTCAAGCTGCCGTACCGCGTGATCAGCCTGTGCACGGGCGACATTGGATTTTCCAGCTGCAAGACCTACGACCTGGAGGTTTGGCTGCCGTGCTACAACGCGTACAAGGAAATCTCCTCTTGCTCTGACTGCTGGGACTTCCAGGCACGTCGCGCTAACATCCGCTATCGCGACCCTGAGAACTTCAAGGGCACGCGTTTCGTTCACACGCTGAACGGCTCCGGCCTTGCGGTAGGACGCACCATGGCGGCAATCGTGGAGAATTATCAGAACGAAGACGGCACCATCACCGTTCCCGATGTTTTGGTTCCCTACATGGGTGGGGCGACCATCATTGGCAAGCAGGACTAGCGAAATCGCTGATCAGACAGAAGGTAACTGGTTGTGCCAACGCGTCGTTCGTTGAAGGATTCGCCGGCTCGTGCTGCGAAGCCGGTGGAGTTTGCGTCAAAGGAAAACGTAAAAAACGGCAAGGAAGGGCCGACTTCCCGCACAGGGGGGTCGGCTCGACCTGTTTCGGACACTGCGTTGGATGGCGCTGGCGAAAGCGCAGGCGACGCGCGGGAAGGAGTCAACTCCAGCGTCTCAGGGGCTGAGCGCCCCGTGATACCCAGCGCTGCGGGCGCAGGTGCGCCGCGTCCTTCGGCGCGAAAATCGGCTGCGAACAGGCGCGTTGCAACACGGAAGACCGCTAAGGTCCCCGCGCGCGCAGAGCGCGAAGAGGCATCCGACGAGCAAGAGCCGCACGGATCGCGACGAAGGGCTTCTGGCTCATCGCGTTCTGGCCGAGCGGGTGCTTCTCCTTCGAAGCGCGCGAAAAAGCCGCGTTCACCTGCGCGTATTGCGCTGTCGGTGGCAATTGGCGTTTTTGCGGCGTTTGTTGTTGCTTGCGTTGCGCTGGCTGTTGACCGCTGGTGGGTTCACGACGACGCACAGGACATTCAGGGAACGTGGTACATCTACGACACCGAAGTTGCTGTCCCCATTGGTCCCGATACGATAGGCATTTCTGAAGATGCTGTCTACGAATATACGATTGACACGCAGGCGAAAACGGTAACCTACAGCATTGGTAACTTAACAGGCACGAGCCATTACCGTTTCTCAAGCGATCGTTCGCAAATCGCGCTTATCGAAGACGGCAAGAAAGTGTTCACCGCCACGCTGTTCGATGACATTTCCTGGTGGTTTACGTCGCTTGCCAACGCGCTTTCGGGCAAGCTGGTTTTGCCCGGCCCGCTGCAAAATAACGTGATCATGCTCACGCGCACGCCGTTGCTGGTGGACGCGCAACAAGG